>JALZKD010000144.1 GCA_030859405.1 Actinomycetota bacterium
GTGCCTTCGGTGCTGCCTGCCGATTACGCCTGTCTGGGCCAGGAGGTCCAGGCCCTCGAGCAAGCGGGGGTGGACCGGATCCAGTGGGACGTCATGGATGGTCACTTCGTGCCCAACCTGACCTTTGGCCCCGACATCATCGAGGCCTGCCGCAAGCACACCTCGGTGCCCTTCGAGGCCCACCTCATGGTCACCGACCCCGACGCCATGTTGTCCCAGTACGTGGACGCCGGCTGTGAGTGGATCATCGTCCATGCTGAAGCGCCCATTCACCTGCACCGCAGCCTGGATGCCGTCAACGAGGCGGGGGCCAAGGCGGCCGTGGCCCTGAACCCGGCCACACCGGCGTCGGCCGTGGCCCACGTCCTGGACCTGGTGGACCTGGTGCTGGTCATGACCGTGAACCCCGGCTTCGGGGGTCAGGACTACCTGGCCTCGATGGAGCCCAAGATCACCGAGGTGCGGGACATGATCGATCGCTCCGGCCGGGACATCGATCTCGAAGTGGACGGTGGCGTGGGGCCCAAGAACGCAGCGGGCCCGGTGGCGGCGGGGGCACGGGTGCTGGTGGCGGGAAGCTCGCTCTACAAACACGAAGGCGGCCTCGAAGCAGCGGTCGACGCCATCCGCACCGCGGGCGAGCAGGCCCTGGCCGACAACGGCGACTGATCCTGCGCTGATCCGCCACTGACCACAGAGGAGCCATGTCTGACACGGAGATGACCATCGAGCGACCGGGCCGCAACAACGGTGAGGGGGACCGGCCTGTCATGTTGGCCATCTGTGGCGACTCGGCCACGGGGAAGACCACCATCTCCGACGGCCTGGTTGGCGCCCTCGGGCCGGAGCGCATCACCGCCGCCTGCGTGGACGACTACCACCGCTACGACCGCAACGAGCGCAAGGCTCTGCCGTTCACCCCCCTCAACCCGCAGTGCAACTACATGGACATCATGTCCCAGCACCTCAAGTTGCTGGCCGCCGGCGAGCCCATCCTGAAGCCGGTGTACTCCCACAGCGACGGCTCGCTGAGTCGCCCGGAGCTGGTGGAGCCCCGGGACTTCGTGATCATCGACGGCCTCCTCCCCCTCTACACCAAGGCACTTCGGTCCTCCTTCGACGTGACCGTGTTCCTCGATCCTCCCGAGGAGATCCGCTACGAGTGGAAGTACAAGCGGGACACGTCCCAGCGGGGCTACACCAAGGACGAGGTGGCGGCCGACCTGAAGAAGCGCGAGCCCGAGTCCAAGAAGTTCATTCACCCCCAGCGAGCCAATGCCGACATCGTCGTGCGCTTTGCGCCCATCGAGGAACGAGGCGAGACGCCGGAGGATCCGCTCTCGGCCACCCTGCTCCTGCGGCCAACCATCTCCCATCCTGACCTCTCCGGCATCGTCACCGAGGACGTGCGGGAGGCCATGCACCTGAAGCTCACCCGCGACGACGATGGCAAGCCCGTGGACGCCCTGCACATCCACTCCTACGCCCCGAGGGAGCTGACCAGGCAGGTCGAAGAGGCAATCTGGTCAGAGCTCGGTGTCGACGAGCCGCTGCCAGACACCCTGGGCATGATCGACGGCGAGCGCGACGAGCCGTTGGCCATCACACAGCTCATCCTCCTGTACCACCTCATCCAGGCCAAGAACGGGAGCTGACTAAGGGAGCGCCGTTCGTCGGCGCTCCCTAAGGACGCCCGGAGCTGCTCCGCTGGGCCACCAACCTACCCAGGTCCGTCACCTGCTCCGACGGCGGTACCGTCACGCTGACTGGCGTGCCGAAGTCGAAGAACTCGGTGACAAGGGCAAGGTTTCCCGTGGGCTTCACCGCCGACGTGGCCTGGGCTGGCAGAGTGAGCCTGGCCAGATCGAGGGAGTAGGTCAGCTTGCGGAGCCGTTGTTCCTCATCGACCCATACCTCCGCCTCTAGGGGCTGGCCGCCGTACAGGTGTGAGAGCTGTTGCAGGGCGTTCTGCTGATCCGGGGGCGCCGCCGCTGCAGCCTTGCTCAGGTCCAGAGTGGCCCTGTAGTGCGTGACGGACTGCCCGCGGAGCTTTTCCTGACCCACCTCGATCGTTTCCGCACCGGCGCCCCTCAGAAGTTGGAACGCCCGCGTCGGCTCAGCCAGAGATGCCTGGATGAGCGAGTTGAAGTCGACACCGGACGACTGCCCCAGGTCCTTCAAATCGATCCTCACCCACGGCTTGCCACCCAGCGCCTGGGCCAGCTGGGGGGGGAACCTCTGGTAGACGACGGTACCCGTGATGATGGCCTCCACCCGGCCGATCTCCACGCCGCCGATCGGAGGGAGGGTGAGGGTGAAGGCGCCCTGACGGGGGGCGAAGTCGTAGGCGCCTTCGCCCGTGAGGTGAAGCCTCCGGCTGGGAGGCCCTGAACTCCTAGCATCGTGATCGTTGACGTGACCTTCGAGGACTTGGCCTCGGCCGTCTTGGAGGCCGATGCCGCCAAGACCTGAGCGGGCGCTTCCTTCCCCGTGGTGGGCCCCGTGGCGGGAGTTGCGCCATCGTCGCCTCCCCTTGATCCACACCCGCCGGCAACCAGCACGACACCCACCACGATCACCCCAAGCCATCGCCGCATGTCGCCTCCCTCGATGGCAGTGTAAGCCTCGGCCCGCGGCCATCTCGGGCCCGCTCAGTCAGTCTCCGACGGGGAACGGTCGCTCCACGAGGTGCGCTTCTATCTCCCCCTCCTCGGGCACGAACCAGGGGGCGTCGGGAGGCCCGTCGGGGCGCAGTCGCCACCGGCGGCACACCTTCTCGACACCGATGGGGAAGACGGTCAGCGTCCCGTCGCCGGCGATGTGCAGCCGCAGGAAGTGCTTGAAGTCCTTGATGCGAAGCGGCGCATAGGCCTCGTTGGCGTGGAAGCCCAAGCAGTTGGTGACCCAAAGGTAGGCGGCGAAGCCGAGCGCTCCCCCGAACCCCCCCAGCACGCCGAGGATCCCCAGAAAGGCGACCACGGAGCCGACCCCGTTCAAGCCGACGGTCGAGGAGAGGCCGGAGGCAGCGATCATCAGACCACCCACGGCTGTCAGCTGGAACGACGAGTGGGCGGCCCCCAGCAGCAAGCGAGCCGGGCCCGGCGCGTCGTGGGCGAAGCGCACCATGGCCCCGAGGAGCACGAAGATCAACAGGATGAGAAGCACGGCCGTGGGGCTCGTCCAGAGCGCCTCCCACAGGTCCGCCACACCCAGTGATTCATGGGCGTCCTCTCGATGCAACCCGAGCATCAGAGCCAGGAAGACGTTGACGGCGCCGAGGAACCCAGCGAAGGTCGGATTGCGCAGCGGAAGCAGCCACAGCCTTTTCCTCAGGCGCCTCGAAGACGCCAGGGAGGGATAGGTGGTCGCTCGTCGATAGATGACGGACGCCTCGTCACCACCCAGCTCCAGGCGCTCCGGTAGGTGGTGAGTCGGGTGCAGGAAGGCGCCTCCACCCCCAGTGCTGATGTGATGCCGGCGGCCGTCGGTCTCCCGGTAACGGGCGTAGTGATGGCGGCCACTCGCCAGCTGCAGCACCACCTGTGCGCCGGTGCGCTCGACGACCTCACGCTCGAAGTAGTGGAGGTTCCGCTCGGCGTACAGGTGAGGCTGGCCCCCGCCGGTCCCTGGTGCCCTCGCGGTGCACAAGATGATGCGATCCCCCGGCTCGACCTGCGCCGCAACCTCCATGAAGTACCGCAGCTGGGCATCGTCGACGTAGTCGCCGAACTGGATGTCGACGCTCCACAACCACCAGCGATGCGGAAGCTTGAGGGCAAAGTGGCTTCGGTTCTGCCTCGTCTTCCACCCCCCGATCCAATACTCCCGGCAGAAGACGCTGGTGAAGTTGACCAGACCGTCGAACCAGTCATGGCTCCCGGGGATGGCGAACAACTCGGGGTGGGTGTCGTGAGTACAGGGCAGAGCGGCCCGGTACGGACCTAGCGTCCGGT
>JALZKD010000145.1 GCA_030859405.1 Actinomycetota bacterium
CCCGCTTGAGCGAGACCTCGTCGGCGGGATTGCTCACGGCCCGCAGGTAGGCCACCACGTCCCGGACCTCCCGCCGCTCGTAGAAGCGCGTTCCGCCGGCGATCACGTAGGGGATCCTGCGGCGTACCAGCTCCTCCTCCAGGACCCGGCTCTGGGCGTTGGTGCGGTAGAAGACGGCCAGGTGGGCCCACG
The DNA here is from genome assembly GCA_030859405.1 of Actinomycetota bacterium. Lineage (GTDB taxonomy): Bacteria > Actinomycetota > Acidimicrobiia > Acidimicrobiales > YB1-3. The sequence goes on from JALZKD010000145.1 coordinate 193, forward strand.
GAGCGCCCTGCTGGTGGAGGCGCGCCATCTCCTGGCACACCCAGACCGCCTCGTCGTGCTCGTCCTCGGCGTGGTAGCGGCTGATCAGCTCACCACCGACCTGCTCGGTCCACAGGGACTTGGGCTTGCGCACGGCGTTGTTGGCGATGATGGCGTTGGCAGCATCGAGGATGGTCTGGGTGGAGCGGTAGTTCTGCTCGAGGACGATGGTGGTGGCCTCTGGGAACGCCTCTTCGAACTGGAGGATGTTGCGCACGTCGGCGCCACGGAACCTGTAGACACTCTGATCGCTGTCTCCGACGACGCAGACGTTGCGGTGGCGCCTCCCGAGGAGAACCACCAGCTCGTTCTGGGCCCGGTTGGTGTCCTGGTACTCGTCCACCAGCAGGTGCTGGAAGCGCTCCTGGTAGTAGGTCAGCACGTCGGAGTGGGACTGGAGCAGGTTCACGGTCACCATGATGAGGTCGTCGAAGTCCATGGCGCTGGCCGCCAGCAGACGTTGCTGGTACTCGCCGTAGACCTCGGCGATCCTGCGCTCGTAGGGGCCGCTGGCCCGATCCTGATAGGCCTCGAAGTCGATCAGCTCACACTTGGCCTGGCTGATGACGGCGTGGACGCTGCGCGGAGGGAACCTCTTGGCGTCGATGTTCAGATCCCGCAGCACATAACCCGTGAGACGCTGGGCGTCGGCTTGGTCGTAGATGGTGAACGAGGAGCGGTAACCAAGACGGCCACCGTCGCGGCGCAGGATGCGCACGCAGGCCGAGTGGAAGGTGGACACCCACATGCGAAGGGCCACCGTGCCCACCAAGGCCTCGACCCGACGCTTCATCTCCCCCGCGGCCTTGTTGGTGAAGGTGATGGCGATGATCTCGAAGGGCGAGACACCCTTGTCGGCTATGAGGTGGGCGATCCGATTGGTGAGGACCCGCGTCTTGCCCGAGCCAGCCCCGGCCACGATGAGGAGCGGGCCCTTGTCGTGCAGCACCGCCTCCCTCTGCACGGGGTTGAGTCCCGTCAGGAGGTCCTCCACGGAACCAGGCTACTGGGGGGCTGCGACGGCCCTAGGCACCGTCACGCCCCAGATCGCCTGTCAGCCAGGGTGGTCGACGGAAGTTCGGTGGGGTCGAGTCAGCGCTTTGACCAGGTCCTCGTCGAGGTCGTGGCCTCCAGCGACGAAGGCCCGGCATGTGCGCCGCTCGTGGTGCCAGTCCAGGAGCCACTCCACGACCAGGAGGTACAGCGAGCCGAGCAGAAGGGCGGCCACGATGTCGGAGAGCCAGTGAACCCCGAGGTAGACGCGGCTCATGGCGACCAGGAGGATGACGGTCACCGACACGACCACCGACCACCACCACAGCACGCGCTTGCGGGTGAACAGGGCCACCACAGGGGGGAGCAGTCCCCAGAGCGCCATGGCGGCCAGAGGATGACCGCTCGGGAAGGAGGGGCCCTCCCCGTGCACGAGCCGATCGAGGTCGGGTCGGGGCCGGTCGACGAGCCGCTTCAACGTCCACTCGAGCAGCGGCCGAGCCGCGCTGGCCAGGAAGAGCACGAGGGCCAGAGAACGGCACTGGGCCAGCACCAGGGAGAGCAGCACGAACAACCCGATGACGGCGATGGTGGTCCCGCCCAGCTGGCTGATCGCCCTCACCACGGTGTCGAGCCACGGGGTCCTCGCGTTCTCCACCGCCCGCTGGACCGGCTCGTCCCAGACCCTCAACAAGGCCGCGTCGGAGACCGCGGCTGCCACCGCCAGCAACACAAAGGCTCCGAGCAGCAGAGGAACGGTGAAGCGGAACCGCAGCAGCACCGCGGCCGGAGTCAGTGGAGGATGGCGGTGGAGGCTCTGGAGGCTGAGCCGGTGACGAGCCCGGATCAGGGCGCTGGTGCGTCCGCCCCGAGGCTCGGCAGTGTCCGCCGAGCGAGGCTCGGCGGACTGCTGGCCCATGTGTCAACACCTCCCCACAAGCTGTCCCCGACGTCACGTGGAGACTGCCGGCAACAGTCAACCACAGGAGTGGTCTCTTGATCCGCTCATAGGCCGGCCAGCAGCTCAGCCCAGGCCTGGCGTTCGCGAGCCGGGCTCACCAGCGGGCGCAGGGCCTCACCGGTTGCCCGTAGAAGGCCGTAGAAGTCGGCGTCCTCGGCGGCTCGTTCCAAGAGGGCTGCCAGCTCTCCGGCGCTGCCGACGTCGAAATAGCCGGCGTAGTCGTGGCCGAGGATGCCCACCGACCCCGGGATCCGAGACGAGAGGATGGGAACCGATGCCGCCAGCGCCTCGGAGACGACGTTGGCTCCCCCTTCGGCCTTGGAGGTGAGGACCATCACCTGAGACCTCGACAGGAGACCCATGGCCCGCCAGTGGGGAACGTCACCCCGCCACTGATAGCGAGGGTTCGTCGCCGTCTCGGCACGGGCCCATTCCTCCAGCTGAGGGTCGAGGGCGGCGCCCAGGTGCACCACCTCGACCGGGGAATGCGGAGGCAGGAGCCGCGTTGCTCGGGCCGCCAGCTGCGGGTCCTTCACATCTCGGAGGTGAGCGAGAACGACGGCGCGAAAGGCCCGCCGAGGCGGGGAGCCGGGGGAAGTCGGTGCTGTCGCCGACTGGTAGATGACGTGAGCGCGTTGTCTGAGCGGAGCGGGTATCTCGTCCACAGCCATTGGTTGCAGCACCACCAACCGCGTGGCCAACTCCAGCGAGCGCTGTGCTGCTTCGCTCGAGTGGAGGTCGCCGTACACGTCCGTGCCGGTGAGGCCGAGAACCAGCGGTGAGCCGGGGTGGCGCTGACCGAAGCGTTCCACGGACGGCGCGCTGCGGCGGGCGTGAAGGGCGATGAGCACGTCGCAGCGCTCGTTGTCGTACGACTGGCTCACCACGACCTGGTGACCGAGCTCCCGGAGCAACCGGGCCCATCGCATCGCCGTGGTGCGGTTGCCGTGCCGGGAGCGGGCCGGCGCCGGCGTTACGATGCAGATCCTGCAAGCGCCGCGCACTTACCTCAGGGCACAGGTGCGGAACCCGGCGAACACGTCCCGCCGATCAGGGCTGAAGTAGTTGCGCATGGTGGAGCGCAGGAACCGGGAGCGTGTGGCCCACGATCCCCCACGGAGGACCTTGCGAGTGCCGAACCAGGGCTCGGACATCTCCTTGTAAGCGTCCCGCTCGAAATTGGGATAGGGGCCGAAGGTGGTCGCCGTCCACTCCCAGACGTTCCCGAACATCTGGCGGCACCCGGAAGGGGCATCACCGTCGGCGAACAGGTCGGTGTCCACGGTGCCCATGGCCTGCCAGTCGAGGTTGGCGTGGCGGCGCTCGGCCTCACCGTCCCCCCAGGGGTGGCGGCGCTTGGACCGCCCGGTGGCGGCCAGCTCCCACTCCGCCTCGCTCGGGAGCCGGCGCCCGGCCCACCGGCAGTAGGCATCGGCTTCGTACCAGCACACGTGGACGGCCGGCCGGTTCGGCTCGAGGTCGACCCAGCGGTCGAAGTGGCGCCGTTGCCAGGCCTCACCCTGCCGGCGCCAGTAGACGGGCTGGTCGATGCCCGCCGCGGCACGCCAGCTCCATCCCTCGTCTCCCCACAACTCGGAGCGCCCGTAGCCGTCGTCGTCCACAAAGGCGGCGTACTCGGCCTGGGTCACCGGCGCCCGGGCCATGGTGAACGGCTCCACATGGACGGGATGAGCCCACTTCTCGTTGTCGAAGACGAACGGCTCCCGCCTGGTGGCTCCGAG
>JALZKD010000146.1 GCA_030859405.1 Actinomycetota bacterium
GTCTCGGCCAGGTGGGCCTCGTCAGCCTTCGAAAGCAGCTCGTGTCGGCCTATGTCGGTCAGGTACAGCCGGACGAGGTCTTCGTCAGGGACTGCTTGGTCGCGCTTGGCCACGGGTGAGATCCTCCAGGTGCCTGCCGGGAGCAGGAAACGAACATGGTACGCCTACTTGGTCCCCTTGGACGAGACCGCCGCCCGGGCACGCCGCCGGTGGCCTCAGTCGTCGAAGTTGGGCTGCCCCCGTGTGGACCGCTTCAGTTCGCTGAAGCGGGGGTTGGATCCGAGTAAGGCCACGGCCTCCCAGAGATCGACGGCTTCCTGGCCCTTCGGAGCCTGACTGATCACCGGTCCGAAGAAGCTAGGGCCGTCCGGGGGTGAGAAGCTTACCACCGGCGTGCCGATGTTGCCGCCGCAGCGGTCGAGGGCGTGGTGGGTCTCGGACCTGATCACGGGGCCGTGCTCGGTCCGCACCGCGGCCGCCGCCTGGCTGAGTTCTACGGCAGCAAGTACCAGCCAGTGCCCCGCCGCTTCAGCCAGAGGGTTCGAACCACAGATCGCCGCGCCCGTCGGGTTCGCCGGTGTAGTTGACGGTGATCTCCTCGCCCTCGGCGATCATCCGGACGGCGAGGAAGCGGACGACCTTCTGGTCGTGATCGAGCTCGTACTGCGCATTGGGCTCCCAGGCGTGGTTGTAGAGGGAGCCGAAGCCCAGAGCCACGGCGATGGCGTCGTCCTCCCATGTGAAGTAGAGGCCGCGTAGCGCCGTCTGCTCCAGGAGCTGCTCCTGGCCCGGTGGGCAAACGATCGTCGGGCAGCACTCCACCAGCTCTCCGACACCGATGGCCCGTGCCGCGAAGACCCCGGCCCCGTGGATCGGTGAGGTGGCTACGAAGAGGCTCTCCGTGCGGGTGATGACCGAGGGCGATACGGTGCTTGGGAGGCCGACGGAAGCCGGCGCCGCCATCAGGCTCATGGTAGCGCCCACCGCAGTGGCGCTGACGAGCGAGCCCCACGCCAGCTCGGGGGCAAATGCTCCGGCGCCACTGGCGCACGGGCCGGCCCGGCCGGCGACGGCGTAGGCGACGACGACCGCCTTCCCTACGAGTCGTCCCCGGTCGGCGATACCTTCACGACCCTAGGAGCATCAGTAGGAGACGCCGGCCCGTCTTGCGTGCCAGATGAAGGCCTCGACCTTTTCGAGGTCCTTTCGCCTGCGGTCGTCATCGCGACTCGTGCGCGTCTCCGAGTCCACGCCGTCAGGTCGAACCCGATGGATGGCTTCTGAGACGTTCTCCGGGCCAAGGCCGCCGGCCAGCACGACGGGACAGGCCACCTGATCGGCGATGCGAGCGCTCACAGACCAGTCATGGGTCAAGCCGGTCGCTCCGACCACGCCCGTCGTGGGGTGCGAGCTGTCCAGGAGGAGGTAGTCAGCGACCATCGCGAGCCGTGATGCCACCACTAGAGTCTCCTCTCCCACCACCGGCACCGTCAGCATCAGCTCGCTCGGGGCGACCTGGTCTCGCACACGGGCCAGCGTCTCTGACCTCATCTGATGGGCCCTCGCCAGGTGGAGGACCGCCGGGCTCAGCAACGCCGTGGTGGCCCTGATCCGCTCCGGTTCGGTGGACAGGGACAGGGCCACGACTCGTGCGTTCTCAACCGCGCCCGCGATCGCAACCGCCGTCACCTCGTCGACGCTGTCCCATGCATCCTTCCCCTCATCGACGACTACCCCGACGTGGTCGGGGCCGAGCCGGTCAACGTCCCGAGCATCGGCGACGGTGGTGAGGCCATAGATCTGTGTCAACACGTCCTCATCATGGCGGTTCGTCGCAGGTCCGCGACCCGGCGTTGGTGTGCAGAGCGGCCCGCCCCCGCGGCAGTGCCATCGGTGGTTTGGAGGGAACCCGAACGCGAACGCTACGAGCGCGACCTCCACCGGAAGCGGTCGAACAGCGCCGGGATCCCGGGGAAGGTGACATTGAAGGAGGCGTCCGCTGACTCCGACGTGATGACGGATTGCGGAACAATGGTGCAGGCGACGACCACGCTTCGCAGCGGCTCGGGAAGAGCGTGGTGGGTCTTCAGGTAGTAGCCCTCAGTCCCGTCGGGGACGGGCAACGGCGCGTCTTCGTGGATGGTCCTCTATTTCGCCAGTACCCGCCCCGCCACTCTGGATCACGATGAGCACCTGCTGGCACCTCGGCGCACGGCACTACGGGAGAGCTTGCCCCGACTCGTCGCCGATGTTTGAGGGACAAGGGATGGTGATTGCCACGGCCACCGGCTACACAGCTTCGCTGACCGAGCTCATGTGGAAGTCGTCCACTCGTAGCGGTGGCATCTTGGCGAAGCTGAAGTAGTCGCCGAACTCGCGGGGGAGGGTCGGCTGGGAGCGGCCGACCTCCCGGACTTGGGCCAGCATGCGGACGGGGCTCATGTTGTAGCGGAAGTTGTTCACGGCGCCCTTCACCTTCCCGTCCTCGACCAGGAACACGCCGTCTCGGGTGAGGCCTGTGAGCAGCAGGGTCTGGGGGTCGACCTGGCGGATGTACCAGAAGCACGTCACGAGCAGAGCCCGGTCGGTGGCGGCAATCATCTCCTCGAGGGTGGGGCCCGACTCCGACGCCAGGACCAGGTTGCCGATCAAGGGCGTGACCTTGCCGCCCCCCGACCTCTGGGCCCAGTGGCGGGTGGTGATCAGCGCCCGCAGGACGCCGTCGCTCACCCATTCCGTCCTCGCCTGGGGCAGCCCGCAGTCGAACACGGACGAGTAACTGCTCGACGCCACCGCCGTGCTGAAGGGCGTCACCTCCAGCCCGGTCTCGTAGGGGTCCGAGTACACCGTCAACCCGCTGGGGTACAGGCGCTCGCCGATCCGGCTGCCACCGCCCGGCTTGCTGAACACGGTCCGGCCCTCGTCGGCCTCCCGCGCCGAGCTCGCCCAGTAGGCGTAGATCAACATGTCGGCCACGGCCGACGGCTCCAAGAGGACCTGGTAGTCGCGCGGCGGCAGCTCCACGGTGGCCGCTGACCACTCCAGGCGTTGCACCAGATGCTCGTACATGCCGGACACGTCGACATCGGCCAAGGCGCCGGTGGTGGCCCTGCCCGCCCACGTCGACCGGGAGAGGTCGCTGGTCTTGGCGTTGAGCTCCACCCGTCCTGCCGGCTGGGTATGGCGACGGCGCAAGCCTCCCGACGTGGCCAGCCACGTGGTGGTAGTGCCGTGCTCGGCGTAGCCGAAGAGCCGGATGCCCTGGCCCTCGGCCCGCTCCATGGCCTGGCCCAGGGCGGGGCCGAACCCGGTGAAGACCTCCGCCCCTTCTGTCGTCGCTGGTGACTCCCAGTCGGCGGGCTGCCCGTCTTCGGCCAGTAGCGGCATGTAGTCATCGGCCTTGGGCTTGCCGGCGCAGGCCGCCTCTGACCGGCGGACCAGCGACTCCAGGCGCTCGTCGGGGAAGTGGGTCGAGCTCACCGTCCCGACCCGCTCATCGATGACGGACACGATGGAGATTGCCGTGGTGTCGACCAGGCCGTTGGTGGTGGAGGTGTTGTTGGCCCACCTGGCGTTGGCGCTGGCCGACGCCTTGGCCACCACGATGCAGTCGTCGGCCCTGGAGAGGGATAGGACCTGCTCGGCCGTCTCCGGCAGCGGGCTCACGAGGCGCCTTCCTGGCCGGTGTTCAAGACGTTGATGTCGCGGAACCGGGCGGCGGGACATCCGTGGCTCACCGGGGCGATCTGGGCGGGTTGGCCCTTGCCGCAGTTGAAGGCCCCGCCCAAGAGGTAGGTGGACGGCCCGCCCAAACCGTCAAGGGCGTTCCAAAACTCGGTGGTAGTGGCCTGGTAGGCCACGTCCTTCAGCTGGCCGGCCAGGCGGCCGCCTCGGATCTCGTAGAACCGCTGACCGGTGAACTG
>JALZKD010000147.1 GCA_030859405.1 Actinomycetota bacterium
GAGGTGACGCTATGACATCGTCGTTCGGCCGGTCCCCCTGGGAGCGGGCCGGCTCGTCAAGTGCTGTTCTAAGAGAAGGACATGCGCACATGATCAACGTCAGCGAGGTCGAGGTACCGGAGCTCCCACTGGAGCGACTCGAGCCGGTGATCGGCGTGGAACGCACCAAGAGGCTCCTGAGCGCGGCGGAGTCGGCCCAGCACGCCTTCGCCGGGCGCATCCTCTGGAACGTGAACTCCACCGCCAGCGGCGGTGGCGTGGCCGAGATGCTCCAGGTACTGGTCGGCTACACACTGGGCGCCGGCGTTGGGGTCCGCTGGGCGGTGATCGCGGGGGATCCGGAGTTCTTCGCCATCACCAAGCGCATCCACAATCAGATCCATGGTGACCCCGGCGACGGCGGTGCTCTCGACACCGCCCAGGCTTCTCACTACACGGAGGTCACAGCGGCCAACGCCAGGCTCCTGCTCGAGCGGGTGCGAAGCGAGGACGTGGTGCTCCTCCATGACCCGCAGACGGCGGGGCTGGTTCCCGCTCTGCGGGCCGCCGGGGCCAAGGTGGTGTGGCGCTGCCACATCGGGAGCGACGTCGAGAACCGCTACACGCGAGGTGCCTGGAACTTCCTCCGGCCCCATCTGGCCGGGGCCGACGCCATGGTGTTCTCCCGTGCCGAGTACGTGCCGCCCTGGTTGCGAGACGGGAACGTCTCCATCATCCACCCTTCCATCGACCCCTTCTCGCCCAAGAACCAGGAGCTCGACGACAAGACGGTGAAGACGATCCTGGTCCGCGCCGGGCTCATCGCCGGCGCCAAGGGCGCCTCCCCGGCAACCTTCACCCGACGGGACGGCACCACTGACCACATCCTCCGTCCGGCCGACATCGTGCGGGCCGGGCCGCCACCCGACCCGGATGCGCCCATGGTCCTGCAGGTGTCGCGCTGGGACCGGCTGAAGGACATGGAGGGCGTGATGAAGGGCTTCGCCGACCACGCCGCCGGCCACGGCGACGCCAACCTCGCCCTGGTCGGGCCCCGTGTGGCCGGCGTGGCCGACGACCCCGAGGGAGGCGAGGTCCTCGACGAGTGCATCGCCGCCTGGCAGCTGTATCCAACCGAGATCCGCCAGCGCATCCAGCTGGTGTGCCTACCCATGGACGACGTGGACGAGAATGCGGCCATAGTCAACGCCGTGCAGCGCCACGCTGCCATCATCACCCAGAAGAGCCTGGCCGAGGGCTTCGGTCTCACGGTGGCCGAGGGCATGTGGAAGGGACGGCCCATGGTGGCCTCGGCCGTGGGCGGGATCCAGGACCAGCTGACGAGCGACAGCGGCATCCTGCTCAGTGACCCGACCGACCTCAACGCCTTCGGGAAGAGCCTCCTTCGGCTCCTCGAGGAGCCGAAGGAGGCTGCGCGCCTGGGCGCCAACGCCCGGGAGCGGGTGCAGGAGAACTTCGTCGGGGATCGCCACCTGCTCGAGTACGCCGAGCTGTTCGAGCGCCTCCTGGCCGGCTGAGGGGCCGGCCATCGCCTAGCTCCAGGAGCCTTCGCCATGACGTCTGCCGAGGTGACACCGCCTCATCGGGCCCCTGTTCGCAAGGCGGTCATACCAGCGGCGGGCCTCGGCACCCGCTTCCTGCCCGCCACCAAGTCCACGCCCAAGGAGATGCTTCCGGTCGTGGACAAGCCCGCCATCCAGCTCGTGGTGGAGGAGGCAGTTCGGGCGGGGATCGAGGACATCCTCATCGTCTCCGGCCGGGGCAAGCGCAGCGTGGAGGACCACTTCGACCGCAGCCATGAGCTCGAGCAGCTCCTGGAGCGCAACGGCAAGTACGAGCAGCTGAAGGCGGTGCAGGCCATCGCGGCCATGGCTCACGTCCATTACGTGCGTCAGGGCGAGGCCAAGGGCCTGGGCCACGCGGTGTCGGTGGCTCGTTGGCACGTGGGCGACGAGCCCTTCGCCGTGCTGCTGCCCGACGACATCATGCACGAACGGTCTCCGTTGCTCGCCGAGATGCTGGCCGCCCACCAGCGCATCGGAGAGTCCGTGATCGCCCTCAAGGAGGTGACGCCGAGCGAGATCTCCTCTTATGGATGTCCGCAGGTCGTGGAGGTGGAGGACAACCTGGTGCGGATCACCGCTGTGGTGGAGAAGCCCCCAGCGGCGGTGGCCCCGTCCAACCTGGCGGTCATGGGCCGGTATGTGTTCACCCCCGAGATCTTCGACGCGCTGGCGAGGATCCAGCCGGGCAAGGGCGGGGAGCTTCAGCTGACCGACGCCGTGGGCCTCCTGCTCGGCGAGCAGACGGTGTACGGCTACACGTTCGAGAAGGGCCGCTACGACATCGGCAACAAGGACGACTACCTGCGAGCGATCGTGGAGCTGGCGCTGGAGCGGGACGACGTGGGGCCTGCTTTTCGGGCCTTCGTGACCGATCTGGTGCGGAGAGAAGGCCTGCTGTGAGGCGCCCGGGCCCTAAACTCGGCGGCGATGTCTGACCGCCGTCTGAGCCACGTGGACCCCCTTGGGCGGGCGCGGATGGTGGACGTCACCCCGAAGGAGCCCACCCACCGCCGGGCCATGGCTCGGTGCAAGGTCTACATGCTGCCCGAGACCACGGCCATGGTGGCCAGCAACGCCGTGTCCAAGGGTGACGTGTTGGGTGTGGCTCGGGTGGCCGGCATCCAGGCGGCCAAGCGCACGCCTGATCTGTTGCCGCTGTGCCATCAGCTCACGGTGGGATCGGTGTACGTCAACTTCACCCTGGCCGACGATCATGTCGAGGTCGAGTCTCAGGTGGAGACGGTGGACCGCACGGGCGTGGAGATGGAGGCCCTCACCGCCTGCTCGGTGGCCGCGCTCACGATCTACGACATGTGCAAGTCCACCGACCGCTCCATGGTCATCGGCGAGCTGGCTCTGTGGGAGAAGACCGGTGGGCGTTCGGGAATCTGGCGGCGCCCCTCGGCCAACGGCCCTGGCGCCGAGGGCGCGGACAGCTGACCCAGAGCGGCAGGCGCCTGGTCCCAGTGGCGAGGCCGGCCCGGACGTAGTAGCAAGGGGTCGCAGCCCCTGGGCCTGACTGGTTCTTCCCCAGCAGCATCCACCGTTGTCAGTCAACGGCACGTTACGGTCCCCGAGTCACAGAAAGTTGGTCGAGGAGCGTTGACCATTGTGGTACTGCTGATTCTCGCAGGGATCTGGGCTGTGGTCCTGATCCCACCCATGCTGCGGGCTCGCGCCGAGAGTAGCGCTGCCGACTCCATCGGTGACTTCCGCCGCCAGCTCCGGGTACTACAGCGCACCAGCCCGGCACCAGGGCCGGCTCGCGAGTTGCCTGGCGGCTTGGAAGCCGTGGCGAGCCGTCCCCTGAGAGGGACCCGTGCTGTGGGCGCCGAGCGCCCGCCGGCGCCTCGGCCTCGCTCCCCGCTCCAGTCCGGGATGGGCCAGCGTGGGCTGGGCCGGCGGGCCACGCCGCCGGCGGGGAGGCCCATGCAGTCTCCGGGCCAGCGGGCTCGAACCATTCGGCGTCGCCGCGACGTGCTGTTCACCCTCCTGATGGGAATGGGCACCACCTTCGTGCTGGCCATGGTGCTCTCGACGCCGGCCCTTTGGGTCCTGCACCTGGTCATGGACGGTCTGCTCTTCGGTTTCCTGGCCTTGCTCGTGCGCATGCGCAGCATCGCCGCCGAGAAGGAGATGAAGCTGCGGTTCCTGCCCCCAGCTTCCGGCCGACCGCAGCCTGCCCTGGTCATGCGCCGCTCGGCCACGAACTAGGCCGCGGTTGGGCCTGGAGGCCGGCCGCAGGCAGGAGCTGGCCCGCTTGGCGCAGCCCCTGGTCACGGGGCTGGACGCCGCCCAGCGAGCCCGA
>JALZKD010000148.1 GCA_030859405.1 Actinomycetota bacterium
GTCGTCCCGCCGGTCGTGCCGCCGGCCGCCCCGCCGGTACCGGGGGCCGAGACTCCGGGCGTGGAGGCGCCGGAGGGAGCGGCCCCGCCGCCGGCCGATCGGAGGGGGAGGAAGGGGTTCTTGGTGGCGAACACCTCGAAGGTCTCGCTGGGGCCGACCCCCGGTGCCGTGGTGGTCGTGGTGGTGGGGCCGGGAAGGCGCGCCGGGGGTTGGGTGGTGGGCGGTGCGCCCTCTCCACCGCCCCCGGTTGCCACCCTCAGGAGCACCAGCAGGAGCACCACGGCCGCCAACCCTGCCGCCACCAACAGGGCGACCCGGCGCCGGGGATCGGCGCCCGGCTCCACCACCACCGAAGGCTCGGTCATGGCCTCGCCGTCGGGGTAGGCGTCGGTGTCGGGGCAGGCGTCGGCGCCGTGGCGCCCCCCGTCGTCGCTCCGCCCGTGGGGGCGTAGCCGGGTGGCACCGTACGGGTGAACATCCGGCTCGTGAGGCCCACGGTGAGCCGGGCGTTCTGGTCCGCGGTGACGGTCAACGAGTCGTTCACCACCAGGCGGGACAGGTCGTCGAGACGGTTCAAGAAGTCCAGCACCTGGAAGTAACCGCCGCCGATCTGCAGGGCCAGCCTGATCTCGGCAGGCCTGGCCCCGGCCCCGCCGGCCACCGGCGGCTGGCCACCGGCCGGGGCCGCAGTGGTGGCCGTTGTAGCCCCGCCTGCAGCCGGCGCCGTGGTCGCCGTGGCGCCTGCGGGAGGGGTGGCGCCTGCTGCCGCGGTGGGGGCCGTGGGGAGCTGGGGGGCGATGCTGATGAAGTCGATGCCGGCGCGGGTGGCGGCTTCGTTGGCGTCGAGGATGAACTGAGCCAGGTTGGGCTCGTCGGGTATGGCCGTGCGGAGGGCTTCCAGGCGTGCTCGCTTGGCCGGTTCCTGGTCCTGAGCCCCCCGCAGCCGGGCGATCTCGGTGCGGAGCTGCGACTCCTGCTGCTGGGCCGCCTCCCTGCGCTTCTTGGCCTGGTCGAGGGCCTTGTTACGTGGTGACCAGAAGACCAGGTACCAGAGCACCACGACCGCCACCGCGCCCGCAGCGCCCATGGCCAGCGCCCGGCGGTTCACGGCGTGCCGCCGGTGAAGCGCGCGCCCCGGTCGGAGACGGCCTGGGGCGTGAGGCCGGCCTGGGAGGTGAAGCTGACCAGCGAGGCTGCACCCTGGCCCTGCTTGGCCGAGTTGGGCACCCACACCCCGCTGAGCGACTTGAGCTCGCCCAGCCGAAGGAGCCAGCGCGCCGTCGACGTGTGGTCGAAGCCGCTGGCCTGGACGTTGATGGTGCCGGGAGGGCCCTTCTGACCATTGAAGGAGGTGAGCCACACGTCGTTGGGGATGACGGTGGCCACCTCGTTGAACAACCTCGTCCAGGCGATGTCGCCGGCCAGGACGGCCCCGACCTGGGCCTGGCGCTGCGCCAGCTCGGTCTCGATGGTGGTGGTGTCACCGAGCTGGGCCCGCTCCTGGCGGAGCTGGGCCGCTCGTTGCTCGGCCTCCTGGGCCCGGTCCCGCTCCTTGGCGATCTGGGCCGACCGGCCCGCCCACAGGAGCATGAGCACGACGAAGAGAGCGAGGACGGCGGCGGCGACGGCGAACGTCTGCCGGCGCTGGCGGCGAAGGACGGCAACCTCCCGGGGCAGCAGCGAGATGCGCCGGACCCCTTTGTGCGCCTGCCCGGCCAGCGCCAGGCCGATGGGCACGGCGAGGAGGGGCTCGAGCCGCACGAGATCGGCCTCGGAGAGGTTGACGTCGCCCACGCGCACACCCGCCAGCGGGCGAGCCATCTCCACCCGACCGGCGGCCTGAGCACCGAGGCCCTCCACGAGGCCGGGCGTCCGGCTGCCGCCGCCGGTCAGGAGCACCCGATTGATGGGCAACGAGTCCGGCAGCGAGCGGTAGTAGTCGATGGAGCCCCTGATCTCCTCCACCAGCGGCGCCAGCCGGTCGGCCACGATCTGGCCGGCCCGGTTTAGCGTGGCGTCCGAAGAGGAAGGGTCGAGCCGGCGTTTGAGGTCCTCGGCCTCGTCGGCGGTCACGTCCAGCTCCTGGGCGATGGCCTCGGTGATGTCGTTGCCACCCACCAGGAGGATGCGCACGAAGCGGGGGATGCCCTGCTCGTGAATGACCACGTTGGTGACCCCGCCGCCGATGCACACCACAGCCTCTGCGGCCCGCTCGGCAAAGGTGCCTCCGGGCGGCGCCAGTGCCCGCACCAGGGCGAAGGGGATGACGTCCACGGCGCCGGCGGCCAGGCCCGCCCCCTCGACGGCGTCCAGGTGGGCCCGGACCATCTCCCGCTGTGCCGCCGCCAGCAGCACCCGCATGCGGGGCTCCCCGTCGCTGGGCACAACCTCGTCGACGATCTGGAAGTCGAGGGTGGCTTCCTCGACGGGCATCGGGATGAGCTCCTGGGCCTCGAACTGGAGGGCGGACCGGAAGTCCTCCTCGGACATGACCGGGAACTCGGCCAGGCGCACTATGACGCGCTGGTTGGCCACTCCCACCACCACCCGGCGCCCTCGCAGCCCTCCCTCGCTCCAGAGGCGCCGGACCGCGGTGGCCACGGCTGCGGCATCCGTGACCTCTCCGTGGTCGACGGCTCGAGGAGGCAGGACGATCTGGGCGAAGCGCTCGAGGACCGGCTCGCCACCGCCCACGCTGAGCTCCACCGCCCGCACGGCGTAGCTGCCGATGTCCAGGGCCACGACGCGGGCCATCAGGAGCTCCCCCGATCGAGGTAGGAACGCACGTCGTGCTCCCAGATGCGGTAGCTGCGCCCCACCCGGGTGGCCACCAGCTCACCCGAGTGGATCAGCCGGTAGACCGTCATGTTTGAGACCCGCATGACCTCGGCCACCTCTGCCACCGTGAGCAGGCGCTGTTCGGTTTCAGTTGGCATTCCCGCCTCTTCCGGGCGCCTGGCTCAGAGCCCCTGGCCAGTCGCGTATTGCAACAATGGCACACAGAAGGCCACAGCTTCAACAACGGCAACACCAGCAACGGCAGCCCCAAGGAATCCTCCTCTCAGACGGCGTACCAGGAGAGGATCGGGCCGCCGAAGAGCACGGCCAGGACGGCGCCCAGGGCGAGAAAGGGTCCGAACGGCACCTTGTCCCTCCGGCCGCGCACGTGAACCACCACCAGGCCCACGCCCACCACGGCGGCGGTGAGGAAGCCGAGGAACAGGCCCAGCAGCACATGGCCGATGCTCAGCCACCCGAGGAGCATGCCGATGAGGCCGGCCAGGCGCACGTCGCCGAAGCCCATCCCCTTGGGGCTGGCCATGTGGATGGCGAACAGCAGGACCCAGCCCAGCGCCCCCCCCAGGGCGGCATCAAGAAGCGACGACCAGTCACCGTCGATGACAGCCGCCACCACCAACAGGGGCGCGGCGATGAAAAGGGCGGGGTACAGGATGCGATTGGGGACGATGAAGCGCTCGAGGTCCACGGCCGAGATGGCCACCAGGGCGGCGAAGACCACGAGGAAGGCGGGCAGGACGGGGTCGGCGCCGAGCCGGACGGCGGCGGCCACGAACAGGGCCGCGGTTCCGAGCTCCACCAACGGGTAGCGAATGGGGATGGCGCCCCGGCAGGTGCGGCAGCGGCCCCGCAGGAGCAGCCAGGAGAGCACCGGCACGTTGTCCCAGGGCTTGAGATAGGCGTTGCAGCGGGGGCAGCGAGAGCGGGGGCGGACCACCGACTGCTTCTCCGGCACCCGGTGGATGACCACGTTCAGGAACGAGCCGACGATGAGCCCGAGCGGGACCATGGCGATGGTGACGAGGGCGGTCACG
>JALZKD010000149.1 GCA_030859405.1 Actinomycetota bacterium
GCAACGGTGTTGCCAACGGTGGTGTTCAACTCGAGGGCGAGCCGCTTGAGTTCTTCGTGGGTCGAGGTGTCGATCCTGACGCTCGTACTCTGCATGCAGAAAAGCATACAAGCTGCGGCAGTTGACCGGGATGCCCGCAACGCCAGCTCGGGTGGCAACCGGGTGAGGTGTGAGGTGTCCGGCAAGGGGGGCGCTTGTCGGCTTCTGGGCTTCGGAAGGAATCGTGAGCAATATCCGCGCGCCGCACCGGTGCCGTTCTCGGGTTGGCCCAGCCTGGTCCCGAACGAACGCGCCCCGTCGTTCGGTGCGCGCATTATCGAGCGAGACGGGCGGCCGGCCGCCCGGCCCCTTCGCGCACAGCGATTTTGCCGACACCGGCAGCAGCCTGCCATGCGCCGTTAGGCGCGCGGTAGTCGCCAGACCGCTCCCGGATTATGGGCGCACGTTCTGTTTGACTTGGAGTCCGGAAGGCGATCCGAGGTGGAGGAATTTGGCAACCAGGCTGTCGGGCGGGCTTTACTGGAACACTCAGCGACACGTCAACCGAACAGGGGGAGCAGGTGACATCCGGACCGCCTCGAGCCCCGGCCCCCGGGCAACCACAGCGGGTCAAAGCTATCCTCGCCAACATCGAGCAGGAGCGGCGTGACGCCGCTCAGGAGTCGAACCATTTCACTGCCCTCGACGAGCAACAGTTGCTCGCCGGCGCGGGTGCTGTGATCGCCTGGCAATCGTGGTCGGCGATCGTTCGGGAGACGCTGACCTATCTGGTAGGGGTGGCCAACCCGACCAACGCGAGCCAGCCGGGCTTGTTCGTGCACCTCTTCGCCGGGCTCCTTCTCAACCGTCCCGGCTCCGCCGAGTACCGCGCCGACCTCGGAGGGGTCGATACCCGCTTCGGGCCACAGACCCTGCCCCACCACCCAGGTCTCAGCGTCCAGCCGGGCGAGGTGGCGAAGCTGGCGTTCACGCTGCCAGTCAGAGGGGTCGAGCGGGCCAGCTACCCGGCAAACGCGATTCTGTTCTCGAGCAGCTGGCACGACCCCGCCGTCCTCCTCGACACCGCCCATTTCGTCTTCCAGGTCACGACCTGACCGGAGGTATCTGGCCATGAGCGCTCTCTTCCTCAAGGTCGCCAAGGCGATCCTCGACCAGATTGACATCGACCCGCCGTCGGTCAGCCGGGTTCTCCCGGGAAACCAGTTGAAGCTGGCCCTCAACCTGGGGCAGGACGAGATCAACTTCCTCAACGGCGACGTGCTCCCGTTCTCGCTCGACATCAACTCACCGTTGAGGCTGACCGAGCTGCTGTTCTCGCCCCTGCCCAGGCTCGACCTCGACCTCGGGTCGCTCAAGCTGACCGACGTGACGACGTCCATGGGCGAGGCGGACCTGACGATCCCCGAGGTTCAGCTCGACCTCTCGAGGTCGTCGCCCGGGCAGGCAGGGGAGGTCGAGCTCGACGTGGTGAGCCAGGACGTGGAGTTCCCACCTCCGGTCGACGCCCGGGCCGCCGACCTCGACACCGTGGAGGCGGTCACGAACGCCCTCCCTTATCTGGTCCCCAGGTCGGTCGACAGCACGGGCACGATTCCGGTCTTCGGGTTGAACCAGAACGTCAAGGGGGTGATCGCCAAGGCGAAGGGCGTCGTCAAAGGTCTCCAGAGGGTGAGCGGCAGCGTCACCGGCTCGCTCGTGCAGAAGGTGGCCGGGGTCATCTCGGGCACCCTCCAGCACCAGACGAAAGGGGCGCTGTCCCTCACGGCCGTCCCCGACACCGTCAGCGCCAAGACCAGCACGATCACGGGCGAGCTGAAGCGCAACGTCCTGCCCGGGAACCCCCTCGTGCGCGTCAAGTGGGAGGTCGTCGACGAGAACGGCAACGATCTCTTGGGCGACCCGGCCCGCTGTGCGGTGAACGGACCGGTGCAAGGGCTCCTCTCCGACGCAGTGCCGCCCCTGCCGCTCCTCGCCTTCCTGCCGGAGTTCGTCGACTACCAGCTGGGCGGCGCCGAGGCGGTCAGCGAGCTCCGGATCTGGTGCACCGTCAGCGTCGAGCCTCCGCCCTCCCTCGAAGTCAAGCCGCTCACCGCCAAGCTCGGGCCGGTGGCCATTGAGGTGCCGAAGGTCTCCTTGCCGAGCGTGCTAGTCATGACGCCGGCTCCCGTCCTGCGCGACCCAGACAACGTCCCCCTCGACCCCTACCGCGTCCTCGTCGCCGTGCCCAAGAGCTCCACCCTCAACACCCCGGAGTCGATCCTCGAGCTCCTCCTGGCCGAGCCGCTGGGGCTGCAGGCGGTGACAAGGAACGTTGCCTCCTTTCTGAAGACATCGGACTTCGTGCTACCGGACCCCCTCAGGGTGCACCTCGGATACCTCGACCGGGTGCTCGAGGTGATCGACCGCCTCGTCGAGCTGTTGAACGCGGACGTGCACCGGGGACGAATCGCCTTCGTGCGCGAGGACAAGGTCGCCGACCTCTTCAACGTCGGCTACTGGGTGTTCGAGTTCCTGCAGGCCACCTGGTTCTTCCTCGAGGACATCATGGGCTCGCTCATACTGGTCGGCCCGCCCGGCCGGGGCGTCGGGTGCTACGTGGCCAAGGGCGCCGGCGAGGTCGAGCGGCTCGGAGCATTCCGGGTGCTGCTGCACGCCGTACCCTGTGCCATCATCCCCACCTTGGACACGGGTGGGAACCCGACGGTGCCTCCGGCGCTGGCCGGCCCGACCGATGCCGAGGTGGTGGTCGACTGGCAGCCCGAGCGCAGCCCGACCCGGTCGTTCTACAACTCGATCTCGTCGTACCGGTTCGTCTAGAGCTTCCAGGCCGCAGTTCTAGGTGACAGACGGACGCTGTGGCTGATGGTCATGCTGCTCGCTTCGACTGGTGGTTGTCGAGCACTTGGCGGGGAGTTCGACCCCGCATGAAGTCGCCGTGGTTGCGGCGACGGTGGTGTTAGCTCTGCAGCCAGGCATCGGCCTCGGCTGAAGCTGGCCGATGGTCCCGAAGCGCCGACGGTGGAACGCCGGGCGCCAGCACTCTGGAGGGCGGTGCCCTGGAAGCGCCCAGACACGGCGTTGTGGTTGGGACTGCGGGGCGGAATGCGGTGATGCGCCAAGCCGAGGTCGCTCAGATGGTTTCGGAAGCGAATCGCTACGTGCTCGGGCCCATTGTCGCTGAGCACGGCCAACACCGGCCAGCCCAGCCGAGGAAACGGCGCTGGACCTGGGCGGTGAAGCGACAGGTGTGCTCGGCGGTGACCGGGCCGAGGACGATGCGGACCATCGCCCAGCGGGTGGCGGTGTCCACGGCCGTGAGCTGGTACACCTTGCCGACGCCCTTCAGCTTGCCGATGGAAAAGCTGTCGGGCGCCACGAGGTCACGCGGCCGGGCGGACCCATGGCAGCCCGAACACCTCCTCGACCACAGACTCGGTCACCAGGCCTCGAGGCCGTAGGCGTCCGCGAGTCTGCGCCACTCGTAGAACCTCTTACGGGAGATGCCGAAGGTGCGCGAGGTCTCGCTCACGTTTGCCGGTCTCGCCGGCGTGTTCCAGCACGCGCACTCGGCGCTGATGGATGACCGGGTCACGGGTCACGGTGATGGGCTCCTTTGTGGGTCTGTGGTAGGAGCCACAGAGTCCATCACCGGTCACCCTCAGAGTGGACCCGCAACCTCGACCCCCGGACAGGAAGGTCTAGAGAGGCCCACCTAGTGCCGTGACCGCCAACCTTCGAAGGGTCCACGGCCTGAGAGAGCGGATCGCCCAAACTTCCTCACGCCAGGTTGTTCGGCCAAGAGGTGCGGTGCGCGAGGGAGTCCGG
>JALZKD010000001.1 GCA_030859405.1 Actinomycetota bacterium
TGGGTCAAGGAGCACTTGACTCGAAACCCGCTTTGACCTGGACTTTTACTAGCAGCCCCAACGGGATTCGAACCCGTGTCTCCACCTTGAGAGGGTGGTGTCCTCGGCCTCTAGACGATGGGGCCCTACCCGCCACCAACGATGACGGCGGGCAGCTCGGGGGGGAGGACTCGAACCCCCAATAACAGGGCCAGAACCTGTCGTGTTGCCGATTACACCACCCCCGATCGGCGAAGGACAGGCTAGCCGCTCACAAAGCTGTGGCCGACATTGCTCACCCGGCGAAAGCCCACCACTCGGCCCGCCGCCACGGCCAGGGTTTCCTTGCCGAGGTAGGGCAGCTTCTCGGAACCGGTGATGGGAGACGTGGTCGTCGGCGAGGTGTGAGCCTCCAACCCGAGCTCGGACGCCATGGCCCCTATGCGGGCAGAGTGGAAGCCGTCCGATACCAACACCACGTCGGTGAGACCCCGTCGCTTGAGAAAGCGGGCCGCCGATGCCAGCGACTCCCACGACGTGCGCCCCTGCACCTCACGCAGGATGGCAGAGTCGGGAACTCCCTTGCTGCTCAGGTACCTCGCCGAGGCCGCGGCCTCGCTGAACCGGTCATCGGGAAGACGACCGCCTGTTACGACCACCCGGTTGGCATATCCCTTCTGGTAGAGCTTGGCGGCATGGTCCAGCCGGGCCCGGAGGACGGGCGACGGCGTGCCGTCGTACTGGGCGGCGCCAAACACGACGATGGCCTGGACCCGCTCGGCTCCGTCGCGCCGGGAGGCTTGGAACACCTGCACGAAGGTGAAACCGAGGTAGGCAACCGCCACCGCCAGGACCAGGGCCCCGAGACGCAAGGACCAGCGCAGCACCAGCTAGACCTCCAGCCTCGCCAGGGCCTGGCGCAGCCGCTCCCTGGTCCGGTCCCGCCCCAGGACCTCGAGCGACTCGAACAGCGGTGGTCCCACGTCCCGGCCCGTGACCGCCACCCGCACGGGGAACTGAGCCTTGGCCAAGCTGAGCTGATGGCGTTCTCCTATGGAGGCGGTTACGTCGTGGAGGGAATCGGCCGTCCATGGGCACGACCCGTAAGCCTCGAGGCCCGCAGACAGGATCTCCCGGGCGGCAGGGCCCCGAACGACGCGCTTGTCCCAGGCCTTCTCGTCGATGTGTGGCTGGGCCAGGAACAGGAACTCCACCATCCCCGGCACCTCGCCCAGGGTGCGTACCCGCTCCTGGACCAGGGGGGCGAGGGCCTCGAAAGTGGCGAGGTCGAAGTCGCCCGACGCCCAGGATCCACGCTCCAGGAAGGGCCCCGAGGCATTGATGAACTCCTCGCATGAAAGGCCGCGGATGTACTCGGCGTTGAAGTGGAGCAGCTTGCGCTCGTCGAAGAACGCGGGAGAGGAGTTCACGTCCTCCAAGCGGAAGGCGGCCACCATCTGCTCCAGGCTGACCACCTCCCGACCGTCCGGTGGGGCCCACCCGAGCAGCCCAAGGTAATTGCGCATGGCCTCGGGGAGGTAGCCCTGCTCCCGGTACTGCTCGAGGGCCACCTTGTCCCGCCGCTTCGACAGCTTCTGGCGAGCCTGGTTCACGAGCACGGGCACGTGGGCGAACACGGGCGGGTCACCGCCTCCCAGCGCCTCCCAGAGCAGCAGGGTCTTTACCGTGTTGGGTAGGTGCTCCTCGCCTCGAATGACGTGGGTGATGGCCATGGCCATGTCGTCCACCACGACGGCCAGGATGAATACGGGCGTCCCGTTGGAGCGCAGGATGACGAAGTCCTCCACCGTGGCGTGGTCGAACACGGGCGCGCCCCGGATGACATCGACCACCGTAGTGCTGCCCTCGTCGGGCGCCCGGAACCGCAGGGCCCGCCCCTCCCCTGGTCCCAATCCCCGATCCCTGCAGAAGCCGTCGTACCCCGGCGTGCGACCCCGGGTGCGCTCCTCCACCGCTGCTCGGACGCAGTCGCAGTAGTAAGCCCGACCGTCGGCATGGAGCTTCTCGGCGGCCTCTGCGTAGAGGTGGGATCGCTCCGACTGACGGTACGGGCCCTCGTCCCAATCAAGGTCCAGCCAACGCAGAGCGTCGACGATTCCTACCACCCACTCCTCCTGGTTGCGCTCCACATCGGTGTCCTCGATGCGCAGCACCATGGTGCCGCCGTGGTGGCGAGCGAAGAGCCAGTTGAACAGGGCCGTGCGGGCCCCGCCGACGTGGAAGTAGCCGGTGGGCGAGGGGGCGAAACGCACTCGCACGGGAGCAGCGACGGGCACGGGCCCATTCTCCCACCGGCCCTCACCAGCCGGGCTCACCCCCGCGCCGGCGTGAAGGCGTGCGTCAGTTCCAGGAGGAGAGATGTTCGAGGAGCAGCCGGTCGAGCTCCTCGGCCGCCACCTCGGGGATCCAGTGGCTGACCCCTTCCATCACCTCGAAGCGGTACGGGCCCTCCACGTGGGATGCCGTGGCCTCGGCCGCGTCTCGCCCCAGGGCCGCGTCCTGGTCGCTCCACACGTACAAGGTGGGAGTGGTGATGGGACCGATGCCTTCGGCGTCCTCCGGCGAGACGGCCCGATACCAGCTCAAGGCCGCCGTCAACGCCCCGGGCTGGCGCATGAGGCCCACGTAGTAGTCCGCCTCCTTCCGAGGGAGTCCCGCGGCCACCAGTGCCTTTCGGAGCCCGTCACCGTCGTTGACCAGCAGCGTTCTCTCGGCGATCCCTTCCTGGCGAAAGAGGCCGATGTACGCCGACCGCACCGCCTGATCACCCTTGCCCCTCAGCGCGGCGTCGACAAAGGCAACCGGGTGAGGCAGCGACACCGCGGTGAGGCTGCGAAGTCGTTCCGGATAGCGGGCGGCCAGGTGCCACGCCACCCAGGCCCCCCAGTCGTGCCCCACCATGTCGACCTGATGCGCTCCCATCTCGTCCACCATGGCCAGCACGTCGGCCACGAGGTGGTCGGTCCCGTAGTGCTCCACGCCCTCGGGACGGGCACCGGGCGAGTAGCCCCGCTGATCCGGAGCCACCGCCCGGTAGCCGGCTTCGGCGAGGGCGGCCAACTGGTGGCGCCACTGGTACGAGCTCTGGGGGAAGCCGTGGAGCAACACGACGAGACGGCCGTCCTCCGGCCCTGCGGCCCGGGCGCTGAAGGTGTAGTCCCCGACCGGCAGCTCGATGGTGTCCACGAGCGCCCTCCGGTTAGGAGGTGAACAGGCTGCGCCAGTCCGAGATCAGCAGCTCCCGGGCCTGGGCCGGACTGAGCCGGAGGGCGGACTCGGCGACACGATCGACGATGGCCCGCAGGTCGAGATAGGCCTTGGCCGCGCCCTGGAAGAAGGGCTTGCGCAGCTCGACGAGCTCAGCCGGGGCGTCACCCAAGAACCCCCATACGGTGAAGGCCAGCTCCATGTCCGCCTTGGTGGGGGCTCGACCGTACAGGGCAGCCCGGCGCAGGCCGACACCCACACAGCCGGAGATAGCGTCCTCGGCCCGTTCGCCTTCAGCCAGCTCCAAGCGGTCCTCGAACTGCTCGGCCATGAGCATGCCGTAGCCCTGGTCCGGTCCGGGCACGCCGAATCGCCCACCCATCGGTTGACCGGGCTTGCCCACCTCGGCCGGGCGGTCCTGGAACCACCGTCGAGGCGGTGGCAGGCGCGCGCTCGGCCGGACACGATCCACCGAGGACAGCGGCACGTAGTCGGGTTGCGCCATCAGCCCCCCTTGTCGGTTCGACCGACTTCGGCCCGCTGCCCGTCGACCGGCAGCCCGTCGACCCGGTCCCCGTCACCATGGTGGAGGAGGCCGTAGACGATGCTGTCGGACAGGGCCTGCCACGACGCCTCGATGATGTTCTCCGAGACTCCGATGGTGGACCAGGAACGCTCGCCGTCGGTGGAGTCGATGAGCACCCGGGTGACGGCGCCCGTTCCCTTGGACGTGTCGAGCACCCGCACCTTGTAGTCGGTGAGATGAAGGTTGGCGAGGGCTGGGTGCCCGGGGCCTATGGCGGTCCGGAGTGCGGCGTCAAGCGCGTTCACCGGGCCGTTGCCCTCGGCGGTGGCCACGATGCGCTCATCACCCACGTGGACCTTGACGGTGGCCTCGGTAACGAAGCGGCCGTCCTCACGCTGCTCGGTGATCACCCGGAACGACTCGAGGGCGAAAAAACCCTGCTCCCAACCCGCTGCTCCCCGCATGAGCAGCTCGAGGGAGCCATCGGCGGCCTCGAAGTGGTAACCCCGGTGCTCGAGCTCCTTGAGGCGTTCGAGCACGCCGGTGAGAGCGGCCCCGTCCACGTCCAGCCCCAGCTCCTCGGCCTTGAACTGCAGGGTGGAGCGCCCGGCCAGCTCGCTCACCACGAACCTGGTGCCGTTGCCCACCAGATCGGGGTTGACGTGCTCGTAGGCATCTCGGGCTCGAGCCAGTGCCGAGGTGTGCAGGCCCGCCTTGTGGGCGAAGGCCGACACTCCGACGTAGGGCTGTTGCGGGTCCGGGGCGATGTTCACCAGCTCGGCGATGTGATGGGCCACGGGCATGAGCCGCTCCAGCCGGTCCCGAGGGATGGTCTCCACCTCCATCTTCAAGCTGAGGTCGGGGATGAGGGTGCACAGGTTGGCATTGCCCGTGCGCTCCCCGTAGCCGTTCACACATCCCTGCACCTGAGTGGCTCCCATGCGCACACCGGCCAGCGCGTTGGCCACGGCGCAGCCACCGTCATCGTGGAAGTGCACGCCCACGGCCGCTTCGAACCGGGGCACCACCTCAGCCACGATGCGCTCGGCCTCATGTGGCAACGACCCACCATTGGTGTCGCAGAGGACCAGGGCTTCGGCTCCGGCTTCCTCGGCGGCGCGCAGGACCCGGAGGCTGAACTCGGGGTTGCGCTTGTAGCCGTCGAAGAAGTGCTCGGCGTCGAGGAAGACGGTGCGCCCTTCACCGCGGAGGAACTCCACCGAGTCGGCCACCATGCGCACGGCCTCGTCGAGGTCGGTCCGCAGCGCTTCGATCACGTGGTAGTCCCACGCCTTGGCCACGATGCACACCGCGGGCGTGGCCGCCTTCACCAGCAGGCGCAACATCTCGTCGTCGTCGGCCCGGCCACGCGCCCTCCTCGTGAAGCCGAAGGCCACCAGCGTCGCCGTCCCGAGGGAGAGCTCCACCGGCGCCCGCTGGAAGAACTCGTCGTCCTTGGGATTAGCGCCCGGCCAGCCGCCCTCGATGTAGTGCACGCCCAGGTGGTCGAGCTGCTCGGCTACACGCAGCTTGTCGTCGACGGTGAGGGACAGGCCCTCGCGCTGGCTGCCGTCGCGCAGGGTGGTGTCGTAGATGTCCACCCGGGCAGGCATGCGGTTCTCAGGCGTTGACATGCTCCAACCAGTCCTTGTAGCGGTCGGCTTCACCCTTGACGGCGGCGAAAAAGGTGTCTTGGATCTCGCGGGTGACGGGCCCGGGCTCGCCGACCTCGCGGTCATCCACCGAGCGGATGGGCACGACCTCGGCGGCGGTGCCGGTGAGGAAGGCCTCCTCGGCGGTGTAGAGGTCCGAACGCAGGATGTGGCCCACCTCGCAGTCGACGCCAAGATCTCGGGCGATGGTCATCACCGAGGCCTGGGTGATCCCCCCGAGGGCCCCGGCGCTCGCCGGTGGGGTGAGGAGACGACCACCCTTGACGACGAAGAGGTTCTCGCCCGTGCACTCGCTCACATAGCCCTGAGGCGAGAGAAGGATGGCCTCGTCGTAGCCGGCCTTCAGAGCTTCCACTTTGGCCATCGAGGAGTTGAGGTACATGCCCGTGGCTTTGGCGGCCGGAGGCATGGAGTTGGGGTCGGGACGCTGCCAGGACGAGATCTTCACCCGCACCCCGCCCTTCAAGGCCGCGTCCCCGAGGTAGGTGCCCCACGGCCACACAGCGATGGTGACCCGCACCGGGCAGGGCAGGGGGTTGAGACCCATCTCGCCGTAGCCCAGGTACACGAGGGGGCGGATGTAGCACGACTCGAGGCCGTTGACTCGGACCGTCTCCTTGGTGGCGTCGATCAGCTGCTCGACGGTGAAGGGGACCTCGATCAGGTAGATCTTGGCGCTGTTGAACAGGCGTTGGATGTGGTCGCGCAGGCGGAAGACGGCCGGGCCCCGTGACGTGGCGTAGGCGCGGATGCCCTCGAACACCCCACTGCCGTAGTGCAGGGCGTGGGTGAGGACGTGGATGTTGGCGTCGTCCCAGTCGACGAGCTCACCATCCATCCAGATCTTGTCGACCTTCGGCAGGGGCATGGCGGTCAGACCCTTTGGGCCACGGCGTCGCCGATCTGGCCTGTGGTGCCCGTGAGGTTAGAGGCGTCGCCGGCGGCCTTGGCCACGCGCTCTGCAGCGTCGGCCTCGCCCAGGAAGTCCAGCATCATGGCCGCAGATCGTACGGCCGCCAGCGGGTTGGCCGTGCCCGTGCCGGCGATGTCGGGAGCCGAACCGTGCACGGGCTCGAACACCGACGGGCCGGTGCGGACCGGGTTGAGGTTGGCGGAGGCGGCCAGGCCGATGCCCCCGGCCACGGCGCCGCCCAGGTCGGTGAGGATGTCGCCGAAGAGGTTGTCGGTGACGATGACGTCGTAGCGCTCGGGGGAACCCACCAGGTACATGCAGGCGGCATCGACGTGGTCGTAGCCGGTGGCCACGTCGGGGAGCTCGGTGGCCACCTCGTCCACGGTGCGCTGCCAGAGGTCACCGGCGTAGGTCAACACGTTTGTCTTGTGCACGAGGGTGAGGTGGCGGCGGGGCCGCCCCTGGGCCAGCTCGAAGGCGTAGCGCACGCAGCGCTCGACGCCCATGCGGGTGTTCACCGAGCCCTGGGTGGCCACCTCGTGGCGAGTCCCTCTGCGCAGGGACCCTCCCTCGCCGGCGTAGCTGCCCTCCGTGTTCTCCCTCACCACCACGCAGTCGATCCCCGGGCCCTCGAGGGGTCGGAGGTTGACGTAGAGGTCGAGCTCGAAGCGCAGCCGCAGCAGTAGCCCCCGTTCCAGGACCCCGGGTGGCACTCCAGGCACACCCACGGCCCCGAGCA
Source organism: Actinomycetota bacterium (assembly GCA_030859405.1). Taxonomy (GTDB): domain Bacteria; phylum Actinomycetota; class Acidimicrobiia; order Acidimicrobiales; genus YB1-3. Next base: position 7,059 of record JALZKD010000001.1, read on the forward strand.
GCACGGCATCGAGGCCGGAGATCTCCTCGAGCACGGCGTCGGGCAGGACCTCGCCGGTGCGCAGGTAGCGGGTGCCGCCCAGGTCGTAGTCCACGGTGTCGAGCTCCACGCCGGCGGCCGCGACCACCTTGAGGGCTTCGGCCACGACCTCGGGGCCGATCCCGTCGCCGCCGATGACGCCGACCTTGTGAGGCACTTGAATCTCCTTGACTTCGCTGTGAACTGGCTGCACCAGAAAAGAAAAACCGTCCACTTCTGTGGACGGTCGAAAGGCGCACACCGGGGGGGCGTGCGCTTACGGAATGACGATGACGAGGGTTGCGTGCACGGCCTTCTCAGTGTACCGGGCTTTTGTGGGCCGGCGCTAGCCTGGCTCGATGGGCGAGATGGGCCAGACACAGCTTTCTCGAGAGGCCTACGAGCGGCTGGCGGCGGAACGCGAGCATCTCGCCACCCGGGGGCGGGTGGAGATCGCCCGGGCCATCGAGGCGGCCCGGATGCTCGGCGACCTGAAGGAGAACGGCGACTACCACGCGGCCAAGGACGCTCAGGGCAAGATGGAGGCCCGCATCCGCCAGATCGACCACCTGCTCACCGAAGCCCAGATCGTCCAGCCCGCAGCGGCGGGGGGCGCGGTGACGGCTGGATCGGTGGTGTCGCTGCGCTACGAGGGCGACGACGACGTGGAGCACTATCTCATCGGCTCCATCGAGGAACGGCGTGAGGACCTGTCGGTGATCTCGCCTGGATCGCCGCTCGGCCAGGCCCTGCTCGGAGGCCAGCCCGGCGAAGTGGTGGAGTACGAGGCGCCGGGAGGCACGCTCCGGGTGGAGATCGTCGAGGTCGGCGCCTAAGCGGCTGGTCCGAGTGGCAGGTTGCGCCCAGGGGGTCGCTCGGCCCTCCGAACACAGCCGCGGCCAGGCTGCCCATTGCGGTAACGAGCACGACCACCCACACCGGCGCGAGCGACCCACCGGGCTCGGCATGGACGATCTCTTGGCCTCGGGCCGTCATCGTTCGTCACCTGACTATCCCAGAAGCCGGTCACTGGCGACGCTCGGCCATGCTGTACGCGCCATGTCCCCGGCCTTCATGGCTTTCGGATGCCGCGACCAGCTGTCGGCCAGGACCGCCGAAGTGGCCATGGAGCTGGAGACCCGGGCCCGGCGTGCGAGGGGGTCGCCGGCCCTCAGGCGTAGCGAGCCCAAGGTAATGGCCTCGGCTCACGCAACCTCCGTGAAGCGGTTGGTGCTGGCCTAGCCTCAGATCCCTATGGCGCCGGTGCATGGGCAGCCCGGAGTGACGTCTCCGGTGATGGCGCTGCGGCGGACGGTCTCGTCGCTACGGGTCCGGAACTTTCGCCTCTACTTCTTTGGCCAGACCGTGTCGTTGTCGGGGACCTGGATGCAAGGGGTTGCCCAGGCCTGGCTGGTGCTGATGCTCACCGACAGCGGCACCGCCCTCGGCCTGGTGATCGCCCTCCAGTTCCTGCCACTGCTGCTGTTCGGTCCCGTCGGTGGCCTGATCACGGACCGCTTCGACAAGCGGCGCCTGCTCTACGCCACCCAGGCCACGGCCGGGTTCTTGGCCCTCACCCTGGGCGTTCTCGTCAGCGCCGACGTCATCCGGCTTTGGATGGTGTACGCGCTGGCCGTCGGGCTCGGCTGCGTGCACGCCGTCGACAATCCGACCCGGCAGACCTTCGTGCTGGAGATGGTCGGGCCCGAGGAGCTGACCAACGCCGTGAGCCTGAACTCGGTGTTGGTGAACCTGGCCCGGGTGCTCGGGCCGGCGGCCGCCGGCATCCTGATCGGGACGGTGGGCCTCGGCCCCTGCTTTCTCGTGAACGCGGCGTCGTACCTGGCGGTGATCATGGCCCTGGGCAGGATGCGTGTCGACGAGCTGCGGCCCAGCGCACTCCAACCGAGGAGCAGTGGCCAGCTCCGGGAGGGCCTCCGCTACGTGCGCTCGACCCCGGCCCTGTTGGCGCCCCTCCTCATGATGGCGGTCATTGGGACGTTGGCCTACGAGTTCCAGGTGACCCTGCCCCTGATGGCCAGGTTCGCCTTCCACGGCGACGCCGGGACCTACGGCCTGATGACGTCGTTCATGGGCGGTGGGGCGGTGGTGGGCGGCCTCTACGCCGCTTCCCGCCGGCCGCGGTCGACCACGGCCCTGTCGTGGCTGGCGATGATCTTCGGCGTCGTGCTCCTGGGAGCGGCGTCGGCCCCGACACTGGCTCTGGAGCTCGCCGCTCTGGTGCTGGTCGGCGGGGTCAGCATCACCTTCATCGCCCTGGGCAACACAACCCTTCAGCTGGCGGCCCGACCGGAGATGCGAGGCCGGGTGATGGCTCTGTGGGCAGTGGCCTTTCTCGGCTCCACCCCGGTGGGCGGCCCCGTCGTGGGCTGGGTCGGCCAACACGTGGGGCCTCGCTATGGGCTGGCCCTGGGCGGCGTGGCAACGCTGGTGGCCGGCGCCCTGGCTTATCCCAGCCTGGCGGGGATCGACAGGGAGGCCGGCCCAGAGCCGGGGCTGACCGCCATTGAGCCCTGGGCGGAGCCGCCGACGGAGACGATCGTTTCGAGCGAAGCGGAGCCTAGGCCGGCTCCTCGCTGAGAAGGGCAACGGCCCGAGGTCCTGCTGCCCTAGCCTCAGCTGCCCATGGCCATCGCTCCGCCCCCCGCCCTCCCCGTGGGACGGGACTTGACCTTGTCCGGTCGGGGGAAGACCTTCGTAAGAGAGGTTCCGGGCCCGCCGGGCGCACCCACACTGCTGCTGCTCCACGGCTGGATGGTGACCGCCGACCTCAACTGGTTCACCTGCTTCCCTGCACTCGGTGAGCGATTCCGGGTGGTGGCCATCGACCATCGGGGGCACGGCCGTGGCATTCGGTCATGGAGACCGTTCCGGCTGGAGGACTGCGCCGACGACGCCGCGGCCGTCCTCGACGAGCTTGGTGTCGACCAGGTGATCCCGGTGGGTTACTCCATGGGCGGAGCGGTAGCCCAGCTCCTCTGGCAACGCCACCCCGAGCGGGTGGCGGGTCTGGTCCTCTGTGCCACCAGCCGCAGCTTCTCGGCCCAGGTCCCCGGCTCCCAGCTGTGGTTCGCCGGCCTCCTCGGCCTCTCGGTAGCGGCCCGACTCATGCCCAAGCCCTTGCTCCGCCGGCTCCTCGCCAGGGTCGTCCGTCGCCGGGCCCAGCGCGTGATCGACGAGTGGGGACTTACCGAGCTGGAGCGCAGCGACACTCCAACCCTCCTTCACGCCGGATGGGCGATCGGCCGGTTCCGCTCAGAGGACTGGATCCCGTCTCTGGACGTACCGGCCGCCGTGGTGGTGAACACCGGCGATCAGGTGGTGACCCCCCAACGCCAGTTCGGCCTGGCGTCGGCCATACCCGGGGCGACGGTTCACGAGGTGGACGCCGGTCACACCGCTGTCGTCACCCACCGGGAGAGCTTCGTCCCCGTGCTGGTGGACGCCTGCGTCGCCGTGGCCCGGCGGGCCGCCCTGATGAGCTGACGGAGGCCTCGGAGGTCAGGGGCTGGCGACGACAGTCCCTCAGCGTGTAGCCCCTGCCATCCAGGCGTGGCCCCGGAAGCGGACACCATTGGCGGCGGCCCGGAACAGCATCCAGACGACGATCCCGGTCCATATCCCCGCAATGCCAAGCCGATGCCAGCGGAGCACGGCCAGAGCGAAGGGCAGGAACACCACCAGGCCGGCCAGCATGTTCCACTTGAGGAACCTGAAGTCCGACGACCCTATGAGCACACCGTCGAGCACGAAGGCGACGGCTGCGGGGACCTGGGCCAGTCCCACGAGTATGAGCGCCACCGTGGCCTGGTCCACCACGGTCGGGTCCCCGCTGAAGGCGTGGGGCAGGGCCCACGAAGTGACCACCAGTGCCAGGCCGACGACGGCCCCAATGACGATTCCCAGGCGTACGAGGCGACGTGAGACGGTACGAGCCTCGTCCAACTGGCCCGCGCCCAGCGACGTGCCGACGAGTATCTGGCCGGGGATGGCCAGCGAGTCGAGGACGAGGGCCAGGAAGGTATGGACCTGCAGGGCGATCTGGTGGCCAGCCAAGGTGGCGGCACTGACGCGTGCCGCGGCCGACGTGGCCAGGGCCAAGGTCCCCAGCAGAGCGGCGGTGCGCAACAACAGGTGCCGTCCGGCAACCAGGAGGCGCACCATCTCCTCTCGTACCGGCGACAGGCTCACTCCCTGGCCGACGATTCGCCGGCCGACCAACACCAGGAACCAGGCTGCAGCCACCAGCTGGGCCACGACCGTGCCCCACGCCGAGCCGGCCACGCCCAGATCGAAGCCGTAGACCAGCACCACCTCGAGCACGAGGTTCACCACGTTGGCCACGGCGACCACTAGGAGCGGGGTACGGGTGTCCGACAGGCCGCGGAGGTAGCCGTTGCCGACGAGGGCCACGAGGAACAGAGGAATTCCCACGGCGCTGATCCGCAGGTAGGTGGTCGCCGCCTCCAGAACGGCCCCTTCGCCACCCACCAGTCCGGCCAGTCGTCGGCCGGCCAGCCCCACCGCTGCGACCAGCGGGAGGCCAATGGCCACAGCCAACCACAAGCCCTGGGCGGCAACGGTGGCACCACCGTGGTGATCGCCGCGGCCAGACAGGAAAGCCACTCGCGCCGTCGTGCCGTAGGCGAGGAAGTTGCACACCGTGAGCAACGTGGTGAGCACGACGGAGGCCACAGCCAGGCCCGCCAGCGGGACGGTGCCCAGGCGGCCGACGATGGCGGTGTCGACGAGCACGTAGAGCGGCTCGACGGCGAGCGTGCCCAGGGCGGGCACGGCCAGAGCGACGATGCGCCGGTCGCGCTCCCGCCGCCTCGCGTCCACCTCAGTCTGCAGAGCGGGCGGCTGCTACGGGCTGGCCCGCCCATGACATGGCGTCCTCGATGCGCCGGGCCGCCGCCGTCACCGGCCCGGCGTAGCGCCGGCCCGGCGACCGGGTCGTGCGCTCGACCGGGCCCGACACCGACACAGCCGCCACCACCCTCCCGTCCCGATACACGGGCGCGCTCACCGAGGCCACGCCCTTCTCCCGCTCCTCCACGCTCTGAGCCCACCCGTGGCGCCTCCCCGCCTCCCCTCTGAGGGCCTTGCCCGCCGAGCCCCGCCCCATGGGCAGCACCGCTCCCACGGCGACGATGGTGCGCAGGCTGTGCGGGGACTCGAGCGACATCACGCAGAGGCGGCCACCGTTGCGGGACACGTACAGCTGGGCGCTCTCGCCAGTGGTGTCCCGCAGCTCCGCGAGCGCGGGCCGGGCCACCTGCTCGAGTGACCGACGGGCGAGGCGGGGACCGGGCCGGAAGCGGCCCTCCTCGTCCCGGTCGACCAAGCCGTGATGCTCGAGGGCCTGCGCCAAGCGGTGGGCGGTGGGACGGGGCAGCCCGGTGGCGGCAACGAGGTCGCCCAGGGCGAGCGGGCCACTCTCCAGAGCGTCGAGGATGACAACGGCCTTGTCCAGGACGCCGACCCCGCTCCGGGTGCGGCCATTGGATACACTGTCCATACAGCAAGATTAGCGTCTCATATGATGAGACAGGAAACCGGGAGGGAGCGCCTCATGGGAAGGACGCTGAGCGAGAAGGTCTGGGATCACCACGTGGTACGGGCCGGCGAGGAGGAACCCGACCTGCTGTACGTGGATCTGCACCTGGTCCACGAGGTGACCTCACCACAGGCCTTCGACGGGCTCCGCCTGGCCGGGCGCCAAGTGCGCCGGCCCGACCTCACGGTGGCCACCATGGATCACAACGTGCCCACCGAGGCAGCCAGCGAGGCCGATGCCATCTCCCGACGGCAGATGGACGTGCTGGCCGCCAACTGCGCCGAGTTCGCCATCCGCCTCTACCCCCGGGGTCATCGCAACCAGGGCATCGTCCACATCATCGGGCCGGAGCTGGGCCTCACCCAGCCGGGCATGACCATCGTGTGCGGGGACAGCCACACGTCCACCCATGGGGCCTTCGGGGCGCTGGCCTTCGGCATCGGCACCAGCGAGGTGGAGCACGTGCTCGCCACGCAGTCACTCCCCCAGCGACGGCCCGGGACCATGGCTGTGAACGTGGAGGGCGAGCTTCCCCTCGGCGTCACCGCCAAGGACGTGATTCTCGCCGTCATCGGCCGCATCGGCACCGGCGGAGGGGTGGGCTCGGTCATCGAGTACCGCGGCGGGGCCATCCGCAACTTCTCCATGGAAGGCCGCATGACGGTGTGCAACATGAGCATCGAAGCCGGGGCCAGGGCCGGGATGATTGCGCCCGACGACACCACCTTTGCCTACCTGGAGGGTCGTCCCCACGCTCCCAACGGCCAGGCCTTCGAGCAGGCCCTGGACCACTGGCGCTCGCTCGCCACCGAGCCTGACGCCACCTTCGACAAGGCCGTGGACATCGACGCCGCAGCCCTCCGGCCCCACGTGTCGTGGGGAACCAATCCCTCGCAGGTGGCGCCGATCGATGCCGTGGTGCCCCACCCGGATACCTTTGTCGATCCTGGTCAGCGGGAGTCCGCACGCCGGGCTCTGGCCTATCAGGATCTGATCGCAGGTACCCCCATCCGCGACATCGAGGTGAACACCGTCTTCATCGGCTCCTGCACCAACGCTCGGATCGAGGACCTGCGGGCGGCGGCGGCCGTGGTCCAGGGCCGCAAGGTGAAGCCCGGTTTGAGGACGATGGTCGTTCCAGGGTCGATGCTGGTGAAGCACGCGGCTGAGAGTGAAGGCCTGGACCGCGTGTTCCGCGACGCCGGCTTCGAATGGCGCGAGGCCGGCTGCTCCATGTGCCTGGCCATGAACCCGGACAAGCTGGCGCCGGGCGAGCGTTGCGCCTCCACCTCCAACCGCAACTTCGAGGGTCGCCAGGGCCCGGGTGGGCGCACCCACCTGGTGTCGCCGGCCGTAGCCGCGGCCACCGCCGTGGCCGGGCACTTCGCCACCCCCCAGGATCTGTAGAGGAGGATTCACCGATGCATCCCATACGCATCATCACCGCCAAGGCAGTGCCGCTGGCCCGATCGGACGTGGACACCGACCAGATCATCCCCGCCGAATGGCTCAAGCGGGTGGAACGCAGCGGCTTCGGCGAGGGCCTGTTCTCGGAGTGGCGGAAGGACCCCGACTTCGTCCTCAACCGTCCCGAGCACGCTGGCGCCCGGGTGCTGGTGGCCGGCCCCAACTTCGGCACCGGGTCGTCGCGCGAGCACGCGGTGTGGGCCCTCACCGACTACGGCTTCGAAGCCGTGGTTTCCTCCCGCTTCGGAGACATCTTCCGCACCAATTGCACCAAGGCAGGGCTGGTACCGGCCGAGGTGAGCGAAGCGGAGGGTGCGTCCCTGCTGGCCGCGGTGGAGACCGATCCAGACCTCGAGATCACAGTTGACGTGGAGGCCAGGCTTGTGCGAGCTCCGAGTGCCGGGATCGAAGCTGCCTTTGCACTCGACGACTTCACCCGCTGGCGGCTCCTGGAGGGCCTGGACGACATCGGCCTGACCCTTCGCCACGGCGAGGCCATCGACGCCTTCGAGCGGGATCGCCCCGCCTGGCTGCCTTCGGTGACACGGTAGGGAAGCCAGCGGGGCCAGGTAGCGGCCCCGCTCGGCATCAGGGCGTGAGCTGGTCGATGGGCTTGCGCCGATCCTTACTGGCCCGGACCCGGACCAGCTTGTTGGTGGCGTGGAGGAACGCCCGCGCAGACGCCTCGACCACGTCAGTGGAGACACCGCGGCCGGAGACCTTCACGCCGTCAGCGACGAGCTGCACCACCACGTCGCCCAGTGCGTCTATGCCACCGGTGACCGAGGACACGTTGAAGTCGGTGAGGGTGGCGTCGACCCCCGATGCGGCCTTTATGGCCGCACAGGCGGCGTCGATCATCCCGTCGCCCTCACTGGTGGCCTCGGCCTTGTCGCCATCGTGGGTGAGCACCACGCGGGCCCGGGGAAGGCCCACGGTGCCACCTGTGACCTCGAGGGACTCCAAGGTGAAGGCAGGCTCGATGCCCACACCGCCGATCTCCTCGGCCACGATGGCCTCCAAGTCGGCCTCAGTGATCTGCACCTTGCGGTCAGCCAGCTCCTTGAACCGAATGAAGGCGGCGTTCAGGGCATCGCCCTCGACGGACAGGCCCATCTTCCTCAGAGTGTCGGCGAAGGCATGACGGCCCGAATGCTTGCCCAGCACGATCTGGGCCCCCTCCTGGCCCACTGAGCTGGCCTCGATGATCTCGTAGGTGCTGGTGTCGGCCAGCACCCCGTGCTGGTGGATGCCCGACTCGTGAGCGAAGGCGTTGCGCCCTACTACCGCCTTGTTGAACTGCACCGGGTAACCGGTGAGCCGGCTCACGAGCCGGCTGGTGCGGGCCAGCTCCTCGGTACGCACGCCGACCTCCACGCCCGGGAACTGGTCGGGCCGGGTGTTGATGGCCATCACCACCTCCTCCAGGGCGGCGTTGCCGGCTCGCTCGCCGATGCCGTTCACACACACCTCCACCTGGCGGGCCCCGGCCTGGACCCCGGCCAGTGAGTTGGCGGTGGCCAGGCCCAGGTCGTTGTGGCAGTGCGTGGAGAGTACGAAGTCACCGGTGATCTCCCGGCGTACGTACTGGATCAGAGCGCCAAAGTCCCAGGGGATGCCGTAGCCGACGGTGTCGGGGATGTTCAAGGTGGTGGCTCCGGCATCCACCGCGGTCTGCAGAACCTCCATCATGAAGTCGAGTGGCGTGCGGGTGGCGTCCTGGGGGCTGAACTCCACGTCATCGGTGTGCTCCCGGGCCCTGGCCACGCCGGAGCTGGTCTCGGCGACCACCTGCTCGGGCGTCATTCGCAACATGTGCTCCATGTGGTTGGGGCTGGTGGAGATGAAGACGTGGATACGGGCCCGATCGGCGTGACGGAGGGCTTCCCAGCAACGGTCGACGTCGGCCAGATGAGTGCGCGAGAGGCCGGCGATCACCGGGCCCTGTGCATCCCTGGCGCCCACCACACGGGCGATGGTCTCCACGGCCTCGAAGTCCCCCTGGCTGGCCACCGGGAAGCCGGCCTCCACGTAGTCGACCCCGAGGCGGGCCAGCTGCTCGGCGATCTCGAGCTTCTCCGCCACGTCGAGGGAGATGCCCGGCGACTGCTCGCCGTCTCGCAAGGTGGTGTCGAAGATGGTGAGTCGCTCGGCCATGACTGGTTCGTCCTTTGCTGGTTGTTTGCCGGTTGTTTGCTGGTTGTCTGCTGGTTCTGGGGCTGTGGTCGGTGGGTGGTTCAGGGGCAAGAAAAAACCTCCTGGCCTTGGCGGCGCAGGAGGTTGAGGCGAGCCCCTATGTGGGAGCTCGCCGCTAGGTAAGGAGGAGGCCGGCGAAGATGGGCGAGGGATCTTGGCGACACATGACTTGATCATGGTCGCAGGCGAGCGGGTGAGTCGTCAAGGTACGGTGTCCGTCGTGGTGCGACGGTCATTCCGCATGGGCCTGTGGCTGGGACTCCTCGCCGGCATCCTCCTGGCCGTGATGAAGGTGGTGCAGACGCGGCGTGAGGACCAGCAGTGGGAGCCGGGGTCAGCCGAATGGCCACCGGTCGAGCCGGCGCCGGTCGTGGAGACGCCGGTCGTGGAGACGCCGGTCGTGGAGGCGCCGGTCGTGGAGGCGCCGGTGGAGGAGGCGCCGGTCGTGGAGGCGCCGGTCGTGGAGGCGCCGGTGGAGGAGGCGCCGGTCGTGGAGGCGCCGGTCGTGGAGGCGCCGGTGGAGACGGCGCCGGTGTCGAGCGCCGACGCGCCGGCGCCGATCCCGTCCCTGGGCGACGAGCTCCCGTCCCCGTTCGTCGAAGGCCTGGAACCCGTGGACGAGGTTCCCGAGCCCGTCGCCCCTCCGACTGTGGCCAAGGCGCCAGCGGTCAGGAGAGCGGCGCCGGTCGAGGAGGCGCCAGCCAAGAAGGCGGCCAAGGTGACCAAGAAGGCGGCCAAGGTGACCAAGGTGACCAAGAAGGCGACCAAGGCCCGGGCCAAGAAAGCCAAGGCGGCCAAGAAAGCCAGGAAGGCTGCTCCTGCCTTGGCGTGGGTGGACGCCGACGATGGAGTGTGTCCCCCGTCGCATCCGGTCAAGGCCAAGCTGTCGAGCCGGTTGTTCCACCTGCCGGGAATGGCCTTCTACAAGCGCACCAGGGCAGAGCGCTGCTATGCGGACGAGGAGTCAGCCGTCAGAGACGGTTTCACCAGGTCGAAGCGGTAGCCCCCCGCGGGGGGCTTGGCTCAGTCCTGGACCACGCAGTGGACGTCGAGTATCCCCGGGGTCTCGACCAGGCGCTCAACCACCGACGCGGGGACGGGACCGTCGGTGGCCAGCACCATCAGGGCCGTCTCTCCGGTAGGCGACTTCCCGAGCGCCATGTTGGCGATGTTCACCCGGGCCTCGGCCAGGGCCCCGCTGACCAGAGCGATCATGCCGATGCGGTCGTCGTTGTGGATCACCAGCATGTGCCGCGTGGGCGGGACCTCCACCTTGTGGTCGTCCACCATCACCAAGCGAGCCTCGCCCCGCACACCGACGAGCGTTCCGGCCACGGCGTGACGATCACCTCTGAGCGTGATCAGGTTCACGTAGTCATGGGCGGTGGAGTTCTTGGACTCCTTGACCTCGAGGCCCCGATCGGCTGCGAGCTGCGGAGCGTTGACGTAGGAAACCGGTTCCTCGATACCGCTCGAGAGCAAGCCCTTCAGCACCGAAAGGGTGAGGATACGGGTGTCGTAGTCGCCGAGCGCCCCTTGGTACTCCACCTCCAGGACCGGAGGGATGCCCTGGTTCAACGAGGCGAAGACCCGTCCTAGGCGCTCGGCTATGGGCAGGAAGGGCCGCACCGTCTCCGACGCCTCCGTGGCGCTCAGGTTCACGGCGAAGGGCACGAACTCGCCCGCCAGAGCCAGGAGGACCTGCTCGGCGATGGTGATCCCGGCCTTGTCCTGGGCTTCTCTGGTGCTGGCGCCCAGATGAGGGGTGACCACCACCTCGTCCAAGCCCATCAGCGGTGAGGACGTGGTCGGCTCCTCGGAAAACACGTCGATGCCCGCCCCGGCCACCTGGCCGCCGCGTACGGCTTCGGCCAGGGCCTCCTCGTCGATGATCCCGCCCCTGGAGGTGTTGATGACGCGCAGGCCCGGCTTGGCGTGGGCGAGTAGCTCCTTGCCCACCAGACCCATGGTGTCGGGCGTCTTGGCCACGTGGATGGTCACGAAGTCGGCCCTGGCAACCAGATCCTCCAGCGTGGTCACGGGCTCGACGTTCAGCTGGCGAACGCGATCGGGAGACACGAACGGGTCGTAGGACATCACGTGCATGCCGAAGGCTTGAGCCCGCTGGACCACCAGTAGCCCGATGCGGCCGAGTCCCACCACTCCGAGGGTCTTGCCGTTGAGCTCGACACCTTCCCAGCGCGCCCGCTCCCACTGCCCGTTCCGCAGAGCGGCGTGGGCCTGAGGGACGTTGCGGGCTTGGGCCAACAGGAGAGCCATGGTGTGCTCGGCGGCGGACAAGACGTTGGACTGTGGGGCGTTGACCACCATCACCCCCCGGCGCGTGGCGGCAGCCACGTCCACGTTGTCGAGGCCGATGCCGGCCCGACCCACCACCACGAGGTCGTCGACAGCCTCGAGCACGGGCGCCGTCACCTGAGTGGCGGAGCGGACGATCAGGGCCTGGGCCCCCCGGAGGCCGGCAACCAGCTCCTCACCGCTCAGTCCCGGTCGTTCGTCGACCTCGTGGCCGGCCTGGAGCAGGGCGCCCAATCCTCGTTCGGCGATCTTCTCGGTGACGAGGATGCGAGCCATCGGCCCATGCTGGCCGACGCCATGCCACGCCGCCAACTCCTCGAGGGACGTTGGCCGACTACTCCCTACTCGTGCGGGACCTTCTCCGGGCCCCGGTTGCGGTAGCTGCGGGTGAACAGGTCCAGAGCGTCGGGCTCCACGGCTCCACAGAGGAGGCGGCGCTCCCATGCCGTTGCGGCCACTGTGGTGGGCAGGGAGGGACGGGGGACGACGAGGACGTCGACCCGGTGGCGACCGGCCACCTCCAAGAGGGCCTCCCGGTCCTTCTGGGAGAGGTCGGGACGGTGCCAGAAGATCACGTAGCCGTGCTCCATGGCGTGCACTAGCTGACCGTCGGGAGGGACCTGACCTTGGGTGTAGATGGCGCTCCTGGCCGCTTGAGGGGCGTGATTGCCCCCGGCCGGTGGGTCGACCTGGTAGGTGGGATTGGGCACGTGGTTGTTCGGCGCCGGATCCGTGGGGTCGGCCCTGCTGTCCAAGGTGCAGGAGCCGGCGGTGAGCTGCCGGCGGGTCTGCTCTTCTTGGCTGCGACCAGCAAGGACCCGCACCGCCACCCCGGCCACCAGGGCGACGGCAATGCCCCCGATCGCCAGACGCACCAAGAGGCTCTTGCGCCTGCGGGCCCGGCGCGCGGCCTCGAGGCGCTGCGACCTGCTGGGTTGCGACCTGCCGGCCTGAGACTTGCTCCGCTGGCTCTTGGAGACCTGAGATGCCGAGCCCCGGGCGCGCCCGGACGACGAGGGTGGCTTGGCCGTGGTGGACGTCGCCGCCGCCCGCTTGCCAGCCTGGTTGGCCGCCGGCGAGCGTGTACCGCGGGGACGCTTCTTCTTGCCCTTCTTGGCCACCTCTACCCGCTTCCTCGTCCTACTCGGCGAGGAGCTTGGCGATGCGGGTGACGCCCTCCGCCAGGTCATCGTCGCCGAGGGCATAGGAGAAGCGCGCATAGCCCGGAGCGCCGAAGGCCTCACCCGGCACGATGGCCACCCTCGCCTCGTCGAGGATGATCTCGGCCAGCTCCAGAGTGGTGCTCGGGCGGCGCCCCCGGACCTCGGAGCCCAGCACCTCCTTCATGGAGGGAAAGGCGTAGAAGGCGCCCTCGGGCTCGAGGCAGGAGACGCCGGGGATGTCGCACAGCATCCGGTGAATGCGCCGGCGGCGGCGGTCATAGGTCTCCCTCATCTCGGCAACGGCCGCAAGGTCGCCTGAGACCGCGGCCAGCGCCGCTCGCTGCGACACGTTGGCCACGTTGGAGGTGGCGTGGGACTGGAGGTTGGCGGCGGCCCTCACCACGTCGGCAGGCCCGATCAGCCAACCCACCCGCCATCCCGTCATGGCATAGGTCTTGGCCACGCCGTTGGTGACTAGGCAGCGGTCAGCCAGCTCCGGCAACACCACCGGCATCGAGTGGTGGGTGCTCCGCCCGTACACGAGGTGCTCGTAGATCTCATCGGTGACGACCCACAAGCCGTGGTCGACAGCCCATCGACCGATGGCCTCCATCTCCTCCCGCGGATAGACGGCGCCTGTCGGGTTGGACGGTGAGACGAACAGCAGAGCCTTGGTGCGGGGAGTGCAGGCGGCTTCCAGCTGGTCGACGGTGACGCGGAAGCCGGTGCCCTCGCCGGTGTCGACGACCACTGGCACGCCGCCGGACAGGGTGATGGACTCCGGGAACGTGGTCCAGTACGGAGCCGGGACGATCACCTCGTCGCCCTCGTCCAGAAGGGTGGCGAAGGCGTTGTAGACGGCGTGCTTCCCGCCGTTGGTCACCAGCACCTGAGACGCCTCCACCTCGAAGTCGGAGTCACGGGCGGTCTTGGCGGCGATGGCGGCCCGCAGCTCGGGGAGCCCCGCCGCTGGCGTGTAGTGGTGATTCTTGGGGTCCTGGCAGGCGGCGACGGCTGCCTCCACGATGTGGGGGGGAGTGGGGAAGTCCGGCTCCCCGGCGCCGAATCCGATCACGTCCTCCCCGGCGGCCTTGAGGGCCTTGGCCTTGGCATCGATGGCCAGGGTGGCCGACTCGGCGACGGCAGAGATGCGTGCAGAGATGCGGGCCATGGCTGCCATGCTGTCACAGTGACCTCGACCCCGATGCCGCCCGACATCCGCATCTCCCAGGTGCTCCTCCCGTCCGACGGCCGCTTCGGATCGGGCCCTTCCAAGGTGAGGCACGAGGCTGTTGCCGCCCTTGCTCAGGCCGCTCCGGGTTACCTCGGGACCAGCCACCGCAAGGAGGGCGTGCGCTCGGTGGTGAGGCGGGTGCGCCAGGGCCTGACCGCGCTGTTCGCCCTGCCGGACGGCTACGAGGTGGTGCTGGGCAACGGCGGCACCACGGCGTTCTGGGACGTGGTCACGTGCTGCCTGGTGAAACGCAGGAGCCAGCATCTCTCGTTCGGGGAGTTCTCGTCGAAGTTCGCGGCGGCAACCTCGGCCGCTCCTCATCTGGAGCAACCCGAGGTGATCGAGTCACCGCCGGGAACTCATCCCTCCGCCGTCCCCAGCGAGGACGTCGACCTCTATGCCCTCACCCACAACGAGACCTCAACCGGGGTCTCCATGCTCGTGGCCCGCCCCGAGGGAGCGGCCCCTGGGTCATTAGTGGCGGTGGACGCCACCTCGGCCGCAGGCGGTCTGCGGGTGGACGTCACCCAGGCCGACGCCTACTACTTCGCCCCCCAGAAGTGCTTCGGTGGCGACGGTGGCCTCTGGCTGGCGCTGCTTTCGCCGGCGGCCATCGAGCGGGCCGAGCGACTCGGCGGTGCGTCGGACCGGTGGGTGCCCACCTCCCTCGACCTGCGGATCGCCATCACCAACTCCCAGCTGGACCAGACGTACAACACCCCTGCCCTTGCCACCCTCTTCCTGCTCGCCGACCAGCTGGATTGGATGCTTGGCGGTGGTGGGCTCGAATGGGCCGCGTCTCGCTGCGACCGCTCGGCCGAGTACCTCTACGGCTGGGCCGAGTCCTCGGCATACGCCTCGCCCTTCGTGGCCAAGCCCGACGAGCGCAGCCCGGTGGTGGGCACCATCGACCTCGACTCCGCCGTCGACGCTCAGCGCGTGTGCCAGGTCCTGCGGTCGAACGGCATCCTCGACACCGAGCCCTACCGCAAGCTGGGCCGCAACCAGCTGCGCATCGCCATGTTCCCCGCCGTCGAGCCCGACGACGTGGCCGCCCTGACGGCCTGTGTCGACCACGTGGTGGAGAAGCTCCAGTAGGCGGCCTGCTTGGGGTGCCAGCCGGGGGGCCGCCCTAGGTGACGGGCGCCGTCCAAGTGGTGCTCCACGTCTGTGGCCCGATCACGCCGTCGACCTCGAGGCCCTTCTCGGCCTGGAACTTGCGGCAGGCGGCCTCGCTGGCCGGCCCGTAAGCGCCGTCGGCCGTGACCTTCCAGCCTCGCTCGGCCATCCGCGCCTGCCACATGCGCACGTCCTCCCCCTGCATGATCGGAGGCTGGCGGATCAGACGGCCGGGCCACGGCGGTGCGCCCCCTCCGCCTCCTCCACCGCCGCCCCCTCCCTCCAGCAGGGGATACCCGTAACCGACGATCCCCGCCGACCGGCGCCGGCGCCAGACACCACCACCGTCACGCTGGGAGCCAGCCGAGCCCCGTGACGTGTTCCCTTCAATGGTGTCTATGAACCCGGGACCCACGCCGACCACCAGACCGACGTGATGAATCCGAGGACCGCTGAACTTGAAGAACACGTGGGCGCCGGGTTGGGGCGTGTGGCCCCACCGGCCCTGCTTCTTGAACCACGCTGCACCTGCCGGGGTAAAGGCATAGCCCTTGCTGCTCGAGGCGGGTTGCGGGGCCCCGCACTCGAAGAAGACGAACGAGAGCCAGGCCGCGCAGTATGGCTGGTTGGGGACGCCGTACCACCGACCCCACGGGTTGTCGTTGTTCGGGCCTTCGAGGAACCCGACGTCGCGTCCGGCGCGGTCGATGACCTGGTGGACGGTCGCCATCTCAGACTCCCTGGTCGGGCTGTTCCACGGGATCACCCTCGACCCAGCCGTTGTCGGTGCGCTCGAGCAACGACGCCTCGATGGCGACGGACTCGTCGTCCGAAGGGTTGCCGAAGATCTGCTCGACGACCTGTTGGACCTCGGGAGGATCCGTGTAGTCGATGACGGGAGGGGGCTGGTCCACCATCAGCGCTCCTTTTCTGGACGCATAGGGACCCGGTCATTTTATGCCTCCCACCACATGCCGCCTAGGGGTTTTCTCCGTTTTGGCAAAGGGGTGGCCGGTCAGACGTTCGCTGTCCGTGGCATGAAGTCCGCCCAGAGCCCAGATTGAACGCACAGAGCGGCTACCCGCTCCCCCGCACCCGCCGGCCGACCTCTTCGTGCCATTGGCCCTATTTACTTGTCGCCGATCATCCGTTGCCACTCAAATCGTGCCGGCGTAGGATCGCCCGGGACTCCTGAAGCCGGAAGGCGCGAAGGGCGGGGGAGATGGCCGATACCGCCGAGACAGAGCAGGCTTACAACGCCCAGCTGGGATGGGCGGAGCGGATGGGCCGCCTGTCGCTGTCTCTCATGCTCGTCCTTGCCGTCCTCGTCATCCTGGTGCCGACCATCTTCGCCAAGGGCGACAGTCGGGTGTTTCTCCTCAAGATTGCCAGCACCAGCCTCCTTGCGTTCCTGCCTGGCTGGCTTTACCTGCAGTTCATCAAGAACAAGGGCCAGAGCCTCTACGACGAGTACGTCCTCAACCTGTTCCGACTTCACATCGACGAGTACGCCAATCTGCCGGCGCCTCCTCAGCACACGAGCTATTACCAGAGGTGGAAGATCGAGCACAGCCGGCTCGGCACCAAGACCAAGGACAATCTGTACCGCAAGAAGTTCGAGGCAATCTACGGCAAGAGCTCGGTAAGCACATCCAGCCTCATATACGGACGCCAGGTGCGGGATCGAGCCGAGACCTTTTCTCCCGTCCTCTTCGCCACCATCCTCTTCTGCCTGGGCTGGGTGCTGATCCTTGACCCCGAGTTCTACAGGGGGATCGATCTCTTCGGCGACCTCTCTTTGTCGGGAAGGCTCGATCTCCCTTCGGAGGCTCTGAGGTTCGGTTTTCTGGGCGCCTACTCGTTCATCCTCCAGGACCTCATCCGCCGCTACTTCCGCGACGACTTGAAGACGGGCGCCTACATCTCCGCCGTGGTCCGCATCGTGTTCGTGACGCTGGTCGTCACCGCCGTCGACCTGCTCTGGCCCGGAGCGTCTGCCCATGAGCACGTGTTCGCCTTCCTGGTCGGCTTCTTCCCACAGGTGGGTCTCCAGGCTCTCCAGGCCGCGTTGGCCAAGCCGCTGGGGAAGCTCATCCCGAGCATCAAGGCGAACTACCCCCTGAGCGAGCTGGAAGGGCTCAACATCTGGTACGAGGCCCGTCTGGCCGAGGAGGGCATCGAGGACATGCAGAACCTCGCCTCGGCCAACATGGTGGACCTGCTTCTGCGCAGCAGAGCCCCGATAGCCCGGCTCGTCGGGTGGATGGACCAGGCCTTCCTGTGCCTCTGCCTGCCAAGGTCCCAGTCGGACAAGAGGTCGTCCTCTCGCCACCAACTCCACGCTCTGGGCATCAAGTACGCCACTGATCTGGAGCAGGCGTGGAAGCGCATCCAGTCCGATGACGCCTTCCGGGCCAGCGTCGGTCGAGCCCTCGGCGTGGAGGCGGCCGTGGCGCCGGCGGTGGTGGAGTCGATGCTGACCTCCCTCCGCGGCGAGATCAACCTGTGGCACGTGCGCGAGTTCAAGAGTCACGCGTGGCTGGCGGGCAGCGAACCTCCGAGAAAGCTCGCCGGGGTGGCCGGCAACGACGGTCGTCCTGCTCCGGCTGCACTCGAGAAGCAGCCGGTCGACCCTCCTGGCTAGCCCCCGCTGACGTCCTGAGGGCGCTCCTTGCCGGCGGAGATGAACGGCATCATCCGCCGCAGCTCGGCCCCCACGGTCTCGATGGGGTGCTGGGCGCCCTTGGCCCGAAGCTCGTTGTAGCGAGGCCTTCCGGCCCGGTTCTCGGCTATCCACTCCTGAGCGAACTCCCCGCTCCGGATCTCCTCCAGGATGCGAGCCATCTCCTCACGGACAGCAGGCGAGATGATGCGAGGCCCTCGCGTGAGGTCGCCGTACTCGGCGGTGTCGGATATCGAGTAGCGCATGCCGGTGACGCCGTGCTCGTACATCAGGTCGACGATGAGCTTGAGCTCGTGCAGGCACTCGAAGTACGCCGACTCGGGTTGGTAGCCGGCGTTCACCAGCGTCTCGAAGCCGGCCATCACCAGCTCGGTGAGGCCGCCGCACAGCACGACCTGCTCGCCGAAGAGGTCGGTCTCGGTCTCCTCCTCGAAGGTGGTCTCGAGCACGCCGGCGCGGGTGGCGCCGAGGGCATGGGCATAGGACAGCGCCAGCTCACGGGCCTTGCCCGAAGCGTCCTGGTCGACAGCGATGAGCGACGGCACTCCTCCGCCGGCGGAGAACTCACGGCGTACGAGGTGCCCCGGGCCCTTGGGCGCCACCATGGCCACGTCCACGCCCGGCGGAGGGTGGATCTGGTCGAAGCGGATGTTGAACCCGTGGGCGAAGAGCAGGGCGTCACCCTCTTCCAGGTTGGGGGCGATCGACTCCTCGTAGGCCGCCTTCTGCTCGGTGTCGGGGAGCAGCATCATCACCACGTCGGCTTCGGCGGCGGCGTCGGCCAGCGAGCGCACGGTGAGCCCGGCCGCCTCGGCCTTGGCCTTGGAGGACGAGCCCTCCCGAAGGCCCACCCGGACGTCTATGCCCGAGTCCCGCAGGTTCAGGGCATGGGCGTGCCCCTGCGAGCCGTACCCCATCACCGCCACCCTGCGACCGCTGATGAGACCGGGGTCAGCGTCCTGCTCATACCAGATGGTTGTCATTGAAGTAGGACCTTTCAGTTCAGTACGGAGGGCGATCCGGCTCTGCCGGTCGCCCGAGGTTCCGATGAGCTCGCACCGGAACCTTAGGTTCCGGAGCGAAGACCGCTCACGGAGCGCAGGCGGGGCGGCTGGCGCTCCAGCTTGGGCAGCGCCACCCTGCCGGTGCGCTGCACGTCATCGATCCCGAAGGGGCGCATGAGGTCCTCGAAGTCGTCGATGGTGTCAGGGTGGCCGGCCAACATGACCGTGACCTCGTCGTGGCCCACGTCGACGATCTTTCCCTCGAAGACCTGCACCAGCTCGATGACCTGGCTGCGCGTGCCGGACTCGGCGCGCACGGTTACGAGGGCCAACTCTCGTTCCACCGACTCGTGGGGAGCCAGCTCGTCGATCTTCACCACGTTGATGAGCTTGAACAGCTGCTTGGTCACCTGCTCGAGCGGCTTGGACTCCACGTCCACCACCACCGTTATTCGGCTGAATCGCTCGTCGTCGGTGGGGGCCACGGCCAGCGAGTAGATGTTGAAGCCCCGGCGGGCGAAGAGACCGGCCACTCGGGTGAGAACGCCGGCCTTGTTCTCCACCAGGACCGACAGGGTGTGGTGCTTGGCCGCCGGCGACGCCACTGCTACCGGCCCCCTTCGCCCTGCGATGGGTCGAGGATGATGGCGTCGTTGGGCCCGCCGGCGGGGACCATCGGGTAGACCTTCTCGGTCGAGTCCGTGCGAAAGTCGATCACGACCGGACGGTCGTCGATCTCGTTGGCCTTGTCGATGGCCGGCTGCACCTCCTCGGGATGCTCGACGCGCAGGCCGACACAGCCCATGGCCTCGGCCCACATCTTGTAGTCGGGAAGGTCGGGCGAGAGGTAGACCTCGGAGTAGCGCTCCTCGTAGAACAGCTCCTGCCACTGGCGGACCATGCCCAGGTAGGCGTTGTTGAGGATGGCCACCTTGACCGGGATGCGCTCCGAAGCGGCGGTGACGAGCTCCTGGGCCGTCATCTGGAAGCAGCCGTCGCCGTCCACGGCCCACACCATGCGATCGGGGCGGCCCACCTTGGCTCCGATGGCGGCGGGGACGGCAAAGCCCATGGTGCCGAGGCCTCCGGAGTTCACCCACGTGTACGGGTGGTCGAACCTCCAGTGCTGCGAGGCCCACATCTGGTGCTGGCCCACACCCGACACCACGATGGTGTCGTCGGGCGTGGAGTCCCGTAGCTGCTCGAGGACGTACTGAGGCTTCAAGGCGCTGTCCACGTCGAACGACTGCTCGTAGTGCAGGGGGAAGTCCCGCTGCCAGCCCTGGACCTGGGCCACCCACTCGCTCCGGTCAGCCTGGGCGTCCACGCCGCCAGCGGCCTCGATGGCAGCCACCATCTCCTCGATGACGGCGCGGCAGTCGCCGACGATGGGCACGTCGGGCCGGCGCACCTTGCCCAACTCAGCAGGATCGACGTCGACATGGATGATCTTGGCATCGGGGGCGAAGGCCGACACCTTGCCCGTGACCCGGTCGTCGAAGCGGGAGCCGAGGGCGATCAGCAGATCCGCCTTCTGCATGGCGGTGACGGCCGTGTAGTTGCCGTGCATGCCCGGCATGCCCAGGCAGAGCTCGTGGCTGTCGGGGAACGCGCCGCGAGCCATGAGCGTGGTCACCACGGGTATGCCGGTGAGCTCGGCCAGGGTTCGCAGCGCCTCGGCGGCGCGGGCCTTCAGTATCCCGCCCCCGGCGTAGATCACCGGCCGCCTGCTCTCCCCGATGAGGCAGGCCGCCTCGCGGATCATCCGAGGGTCGCCTCTGGTGGTCGGCTCATAGCCGGGCAGGTCGACGGACTGGGGCCAGTACCAGTCCATGGTGTGGTTGGAGATGTCCTTGGGGACGTCGATCAGCACCGGTCCGGGGCGGCCGGTGGTGGCCACGTGGAACGCCTCCCGCACGATCTGGGGGATGTCCTGAGCGTCGGTGACGAGCCAGTTGTGCTTGGTGACGGGCATGGTGATGCCGGTGGTATCGCATTCCTGGAAGGCGTCGCTGCCAATGGAGGAGTAGGCCACCTGGCCGGTGATGACCACGATGGGGATGGAGTCCATGTAGGCGTCACACAGCGGTGTGACGATGTTTGTGGCCGCCGGCCCGCTGGTGACCATGGCCACGCCAGGCCGCCCGGTGACGTGGGCGTACCCCTCGGCCATGTGGCCGGCCCCTTGCTCGTGGCGCACGAGGATGTGGCGGATGCTCGAGTCGATGATCGGGTCGTAGACGGGAAGGATGGCCCCACCCGGAAGACCGAACATGACCTCGGTATCTTCCATCTCGAGGCTCTTGATGAGGGCCTGGGCCCCGGTCAGCTTCATGGGCGTTCCTAGTTCGAAAGGATGGTTCGGGAAATGAAACGACCTCCCGGTTGGGAGGTCGTGGGCACGCGCGAGGGGTCGGCGTGCGCTAGGTGACGAGTACGAGGATGCGACGACGGGACATGGCCGGATCAAGTGTGGCAGGGGCGGCCGGCACTTGGCAAACTCCGGTCGGTTCTACGCTCATGCCTCCGTGATGGCGCCACGGTCAGCGCCGGCGGCGAGCCTGGCGTACTTGGCCAGGACCCCGGTGGTGTAGCGGGGCGGGGGCAACTTCCAGTCCTCACGGCGGCGGGCGAGCTCCGCCTCGTCGACGAGCAGGTCCACGGACCGGGTGCCCACGTGGATGACGATGCGGTCACCGTCGGCCACCAGCGCGATGGGGCCACCGTCCACGGCCTCAGGAGCCACATGGCCGATGCAGAAGCCGTGTGTCCCGCCCGAGAAGCGCCCGTCGGTGAGCAGGGCACAGTCACCGCCCCGTCCCGCCCCCTTCATGGCACCGGTGACGGCCAGCATCTCGCGCATGCCGGGCCCACCCTTGGGACCCTCGTAGCGGATGACCACCACCGTCCCGGGCTCCACGGTGCCGGCCAGGATGGCGTCCATGGCCCCGTCCTCGCCGTCGAAGACCCGGGCCGGGCCCTCGAAGTGGAGGGTGTCGATGCCGGCCACCTTGACCACCGCGCCAAGGGGCGCCAGCGAGCCGGTGAGCACGGCGATGCCGCCGTCGGCATGGATGGGCTCCGACAGCGGGTGCACCACCGAGCCGTCTGGACGCGGTGGGTCGAGGGCGGCCAGGTTGTCGGCCACCGTCGCCCCGGTGACGGTGAGGCAGTCGCCGTCGATCAAGCCGGCCTCCAGCAGCTCCCGCATCACCATGGGAACGCCGCCCACTCGGTCGATGTCGACCATGTGGTAGCGGCCGTGGGGCCTGGTGTCGGCCACGTGGGGCACCCGCCGGCCCACCCGGTCGAAGTCGGCCAGCGTCAGGTCCACTCGAGCCTCGGTGGCGATGGCCAGCAGGTGCAGTACGGCATTGGTGGAGCCACCGAGGGCCATCACCACGGCGATGGCGTTCTCGAACGCCTCCTTGGTGAGGATCTGGCGGGGCCGGATCCCCGAACGCAGGAGGCCGACCACGGCCTCACCGGACTGGCGGGCGAGCTCGTCGAGGCGAGGGTCGACGGCAGGTACGGAGGCACTTCCCGGCAGCGACATGCCGAGGGCCTCCCCCGCCGCGGCCATGGTGTTGGCCGTGAACATGCCGGCGCAGCTGCCCTCGGCGGGGCAGGCATGACGCTCGATGAGGGCCAGCTCCTCGTCGGTGAGGGCGCCGGCGGCGTGGGCACCCACGGCCTCGAACACGCTCACGATGTCGAGGGGGCGGTCGTCGCCTGGAATGTGCCCAGGGAAGATGGTGCCGCCGTACAGGAAGACCGAGGGGAGATCGAGCCGCGCGGCGGCCATGAGCATCCCGGGGAGCGACTTGTCGCAGCCGGCGAAGGTGACCAGAGCATCGAAGCGCTCGGCGTGCACCATGGTCTCCACCGAATCGGTGATCACCTCTCGGCTCACCAGGGAGGCCCGCATGCCCTCGTGGCCCATGGAGATGCCGTCGCTCACGGCGATGGTCATGAACTCGAAGGGAAAGCCGCCGGCCTGACGCACGCCCTCCTTGGCCTGCTTGGCCAGGCGGTCGAGCGAGAGGTTGCACGGCGTGACCTCGTTCCAGGAGGACGCCACGCCCACCTGGGGCTTGTCCCAGTCGTCGTCTCCCATCCCGACGGCTCGCAACATGGCCCGTGCCGGAGCCCTCTGGAAGCCTTCGGTGACCTCCGAGGAACGAGGCTTGGTGTCATTGGCCATGGAGATGAGGATAGGGCCCGCCGGCGGGAAGGCGGCTCGCTCCCTTACCCGCCTCCGCTTCAGCCCGCCCGTTTCAGCAACAGAGTGCTGGCGGCCTTGCCGTCGGCCTGGCCTCGCGTAGCCTTCATCACAAGGCCCACGAAGAATCCCATGAGCTTCTTGTCACCCCCACGAAGGCGCTCCCACTCGTCGGGGTGGGCGGCGATGACCTCGTCCACCACAGCGGCCAGAGCGCCGGCGTCCATGGCCTCGTAGCCCTTCTCCCGGGCGATGGCTTCGGGGTCACCGCCCTGTTCGAGCATCTGCACCAGCACCTGCTTGGCCTGCGTGGGGCTCAGAGCGCCGCTGTCCTCGAGGACTATGAGCTTGGCGAAGGCGGCGACGTCGAGCTGGCGAGCCCTCGCCGGTTGAGCGGCCACCTCGTTGGCCACGCGGTTGACGGCCAGCCTGGCGTCGGCGCCGGCGTCGGCCGCGGCCAGCACCAGGTGATCGAGACCGAGGTCCACCACCGTGGCCACCGCCGCCGGACTGGTCCCTGCCGCCTCGGCCAGGCGAGCCCGGCGGGCCGCCGGCATGGGGGGCAGGGAGCTTCGCACCCTTTCCTTCCAGTCATCGGGCGGTGCCAGCGGCACCAGATCGGGCTCGGGGAAGTAGCGGTAGTCGTTGGCCTCCTCCTTGGACCGGCCCGAGATGGTGCGGTCGCTGGCCTCGTCCCAGTGGCGGGTCTCCTGCTCGACGACCTCCCCCGCCTCCCACACCGCGACCTGGCGAGCGGCCTCGTGCTCGATGGCCCGGCCCAGCGATCGCAACGAGTTGAGGTTCTTGATCTCGCAGCGGGTGCCGTAGGCGTCGCTGCCCAGCGGGCGCACCGAGACGTTGGCGTCCACCCGGAGCGATCCCTCCTCCATCTTGCCGTCGGAGGCGCCGGTGCCGATCAGGATGGCCCGCAGCTCGCTCACGTAGCTGCGGGCCTGCTCGGCGCCCCGGATCTCCGGGTGGCTCACCGTCTCCACCAGAGGGACGCCGGCGCGGTTGTAGTCGACCAGGGAGTAGGCCGCCTCGTGGATGCGCCCACCGCCACCCACGTGGGTGCTCTTGCCCGTGTCCTCCTCCAGGTGGGCTCGCACGATCCCCACCCGGGTGGCGTCGGGCAGCTCCAACCAACCGTCGACGTTGATCGGCTCGTCGTACTGGCTTACCTGGTAGTCCTTCGGCATGTCGGGATAGAAGTAGTTCTTCCGGTGAAAGATGCTCGGGCGCACCTCGCAGTGGAGAGCTTCGCCGATGCGCATGGCCAGCTCCACGGCCTGGCGGTTGAGGACCGGCAGTGAGCCGGGCAGGCCCAGGCACACGGGGCAGATGTTGGTGTTGGGTTCGTCCCCGAAGGCGTTGCGACAGCCACAGAAGAGCTTGGTGGACGTGCGCAGCTCGCAGTGGACCTCGAGGCCGATGACCGTCTCCCACCCCCGCTCAGCCAGCGGCGAAGGGCCGCGCTCAGCCACGGGCCGCCTCCAGGACGGCGGCCACCCGGAACATGAGGGGCTCACCGAGGGCAGGAGCCATGACCTGCACACCTACGGGCAGGCCGTCGTCCCCCGATCCGAAGGGCACGCTCATGGCCGGGTCGCCCGTGAGGTTGGACGGGATGGTGCACACGTCGGAGAGGTACATGGACAACGGGTCGTGCACCTTGGCACTCAGCTCGAAGGCCGTGGTGGGGGCGGTGGGTGACAGCAGGACGTCGAAGTCCCGGTAGGCGGATTCGAAGTCACCAATGATGAGCGTGCGCACTCGTTGGGCCTGTCCGTAGTACGCCTCGTAGTAGCCGGCCGACAGGGCGTAGGTGCCGAGCATGATCCTCCGCTTGGCCTCGGGTCCGAAGCCGGCAGCGCGGCTGGAACCGTACGTGGACACCATGTCCGTACCGTTCACCCGCAGCCCGTAACGCACGCCGTCGTAGCGAGCCAGATTGCTGGAGCACTCGGCGGGGGCGATCAGGTAGTAGGCGGACACGCTGTGCACGGCGGTGGGCACCGAGACCTCGTCCACCTTGGCGCCGGCGTCGGCCAGGGCGTCGGCGGCGGCGTGGATCCGACGGCCGACGTCGGAATCGGCGACGCCCTGGGTGAGCTCGCGCAGGATACCGACGCGAACACCTTCCACTCCCTGGGACAGGTGCTCGACCAACGACGGTGGTGGGTCGGGGATGGAGGTGGAGTCCCGCTGGTCATGGCCGGCCAGGACCTCGAGGAGAAGGGCGGCGTCGGCGACAGTGGCGCCGATGGGGCCCACCTGGTCCAGGGAAGAGGCGAAGGCCACGAGGCCATAGCGACTCACCAGGCCGTAGGTGGGCTTGACCCCGACCACTCCGCAGAAGGCGGCGGGCTGGCGCACCGAGCCGCCGGTGTCAGACCCGATGGCCAGAAGCGCGAAGCCGGCCGCCACGGCAGCCGCGCTGCCGCCGCTGGAGCCCCCCGGCACCCGGCTGGTGTCGAGCGGGTTGTGAGTGGGCCCGAAGGCCGAGTTCTCGGTGGACGAGCCCATGGCGAACTCGTCGAGATTGGTCTTGCCGATCACGATGCCCCCGGCTCCGGTGATGCGCTCGATGACGGTGGCGTCGTAGGGGGGCCGCCAGCCCTCGAGCATCCGACTGCTGCACGTGGTGGGCACCCCGCGCGTACACAGGTTGTCCTTGACCGCCACCGGGACTCCCGCGAGCGGACCCGGGTCCTCACCTGCGGCCAGGCGGTGGTCGATAGCGTCGGCGGCTGCCAGGGCTTCGTCGTCCAGCACCACGTTGAAGGCGTGGATCTCGGGCTCTCGGGCGGCGATGGCCGAGAGGCTCTCCTCTACCACTTGGCGAGCCGAACGCTCACCCCGGCGGATGGATGCGGCCACCTTCACCGCCGGCAGGGCCGTCACGGGGCCTCGCCCAAGATGGGCGGGACGCGAAAACGACCCTGCTCGGTCTCGGGGGCCATGGCCAGGACCTCGTCACGGTCGAGACCGGGCCGGGGAACGTCCTCGCGCAGGACGTTGGTGAGTGCGACCGGATGGGCGGTGGGCTCGACGCCGGTGGTGTCGATGGCGGACACCTCAGCGGCATAGTCGAGCACGGAGCCGAGCTGCTCGGTGAAGCGCTCGATCTCGTCGTCGGTGAGGCTCAGGCAGGCCAACCGGGCCACGTAGGCGACGTCGGATGAGGTGATCCGTTCGGGCACACGATGAGCCTACGCGGACCGGGGCCGGGGCCCATCGAGCGCCGAGAAGCCTGTACTAGGTTTCTCGGAGCCCGCGTCGAAAGGACCAGCCGGTGGAGGACCCAGGCGCTGAGGACCGGGGCATGGACGCCGGGGTGGACGCCGGGAGCGTGGACGACGAGGGCGTGGCCACCACCCATCCCTTTCTGAGCGACGAGTGGCTCGAGGAAGCCCGGCGCATTGGCGAGGAGTACCGGGGCCAGGTCGACGCCGGTCCGTACCTCATCAGGATGAACCAGATCATCACCGAGGTTCCCTTCGCCGACGGTACCGTCCACACCCACATCGACAGCTCCTCGGGGACCATGGAGATGGAGATCGGTCACATCGAAGACCCCGACGTGACCGTCACCCTCGACTACGAGACGGCCAGGTCCATCTTCATCGAGGGAAACCGGGAGGCCGGCATGCAGGCGTTCATGGCCGGCAGGGTGGTGGTCCAGGGCGACATGACCAAGCTCCTCCTGGCCATGCAGCAGGACCAGATCACCCCGGACCCTCGGGCCACGGAGCTCCACCACCGGATTCAGGGCATCACCGCCTAGGACCTCGACCCTGCCGCCAGAATGGTGGCATGGATGCCGAGCAGGACTTTCAGCGGATCGTGGCCAGCCTCGACTACCCGCTCGTCATCGTCACCGTTGCCGCTGACGGCGAGCGGTCGGGGTGCCTGGTCGGCTTCACCACTCAATGCAGCATCCATCCGCCCCGGTACTGGGTCTGCATCTCGAAGACCAACCACACCTGGCGGGTGGCGATGAAAGCCGACGCCATGGTGGTCCACGTGCCGAGCGCCGATGAGCGGGCGTTGGCCGAGCTGTTCGGGGAGGAGACGGGCGACGAGGTGGACAAGTTCACCCTCACGGATTGGAAGCCGGGGCCGGACGGGATGACCCCGCTTCTGCCACACTGTGGCCGCTGGTTCGCCGGGCACGTCCTCGAGCGGGTGGACGCCGGTGACCACACCAGCTTCCTCATCCAGCCCTTCGCCGCCTCGGCCGGGACCGAGGAGGGCCAGCTCGGCTTCCAGGCCGCCCAGGACATGACGCCCGGTCACGAGCCCTGAGGCGGTCCCCGCCGGAGGGAGACCTGAGGACCGGCGCCGGTGCTTACTTGGTGTAGAGGCTCACG
Organism: Actinomycetota bacterium; assembly: GCA_030859405.1. Lineage (GTDB taxonomy): Bacteria > Actinomycetota > Acidimicrobiia > Acidimicrobiales > YB1-3. The sequence goes on from JALZKD010000001.1 coordinate 34,438, forward strand.
GCCGCGCCCCGCTTCACGGTGGCGCCGGCGGCGGGATCGGTGGTGAACACCGGCCGGTTGAGAGGCCCGTAGACGTTGACCACGGGCAAGCCAGCCTGGCCGAGGATGGCCTGGGCCTCGGGAACCGCCTTCCCTGCCACGTTCGGGACGGCTACCACGTCCGGCCCTTTGGACACCACCACTGCCACCGCCGAGTCCCTAGCCACCTCGTTGCCCGACGCCGGCCTGGTGCCGATGGCCTTGCCCGGCGCCACCGTTTCGCTGAAGGCCTCGATCCTGGACGACTTCAGGCCGGCAGCGGCCAGCGCCTTGGCGGCCTCCTCGAACGTACGCCCGGAGACATCGGGGATCTTCCGGGGCCTCGGCCCGCCGGACACCGTGAGAGTCACCTCGGCGCCCTTGGGTTGCTCACCCTTTGGAGACCAGTCGAGCACGGCGCCGGCGCGCTGGTCCTCGCTGAACTGGCGCGCCGCTTTGGGGACGAAGCCGCTCTGGCGCAGCCGCTCCTCGGCGCCCGGCTGGTCGAGGCCGGCCAGGTCGGGGACGGGACGGGGAGGCGGCCCCCGGGACAGGACGACCTTGATGGTGCTGCCCTCCCGCATGTCCCCGAGTGCCGGGTCCTGGTCGAGGATGGTCCCGCCTGGGGCGGTCTCGTCGAAGCGCTCGGCGCCGACCCTCACCTTGAATTCGGTCTGGGAGGCGATGGTTCGAGCCTCGTCGAGTGGCTTGGCCCGAAGATCCGGCACCGGATGAGTGGGAACCTGGGAGCGAGCGACGGCATAGGCCGCTCCGGCGACGGCCAGGACGGCGAGAACCACGGCCGCGGCCCATAGGGGGCGGACGCGACGCCACCATGCTGAGGCCTCCGGGCCCCCCTCGGGACCGGCCGCGACCGTGGCGTCGGCGTCGGCTTCCAGGTCATAGGGGACGGGCCGGGTGTGGGACTCGGCCAGGTCGGTCGTCTCGGTCCCCACTGCGCCGGCGGCGGTGTCGCCGCCGGCGTCGGGGAGGCCGGGGACCCGCCTCTTGGGCGCCAGAGGAATGGGGGCCGGGGGGGGCAACCTGTCAGCGGCCTGTTCAAGGGCCTGAGCCAACTGGCGGGCATCGAGGCGCGGCCCGGCGTCCGGCGTGGCCGACCGCTCGACGACGGAAGCCAGCGGCCCCAGCTCGGCCGGGACGTCGATGGTGGCTCCCACCCGGGCCATGAGCGTGGAGATGGCGGTGTCGGCCCCGAACGGCACCCGGCCGGTGACGGCCTCGACCAGCACGAGGGCCAGGGCGTAGACGTCGGCCTTGCCGTCGAGGTCCGAGCCCTGGGCCTGCTCGGGCGAGGCGTAGCGGGCCGTTCCCAGCATCGCTCCCGCTGGTTCCGTCCACGCCGCCTCGGCCAGGGCCCGGGCGATTCCGAAGTCGGCGATGGCCAGACGGCCCTCGTCGTCGAACAGCAGGTTGGCGGGCTTGATGTCCCGGTGAACGAGGCCCCGGCGGTGGGCGTGGTCGAGGCCCCGGGCCGCTTCCAGGCCCACGACCCGGGCCTGGGAGGGCGACAGACGGTGCCCCTGGTCCAGCAGGTCTCGAAGGCTGCCGCCGCCGAGGTGCTCGAGAACCAGATAGGGGCCGTCCTCGGACTCCCCCCAGTCGTACACCCGCATGATGTTCGGGTGGTTGAGGGCCGCCGCCTGCTGGGCCTCGGCCCGGAAACGGCGCAGGAACACCTCGTCCTCGGCCAGACCGGGATGCAACACCTTAACGGCCACGCGCCGGCGCAAGGTGACGTCCTCGGCGAGGAGGACGTTGGCCGAGCCTCCTCTCCCGATGGCCGCCACCAGCTGGTACCGACCCCCCAGGACCCTGCCTACCTGATCGGCCATGCGCGACGTGGCCACGGGCGCCGAGGGTAGCGGCTGGCACTGCTCGATCCGGGGACCCGCGCCAAGCCGACCGGGCCCGCCTGGGCCAAGATTGGCCCCGTAGATGGAGCTCCCGAGGACCCGCTCCGGCCACGAGAAGCGCACTGTGGGCTTCGGCCCCATCACTCTCCGCCGCGTGGTGACGCTGGTGCTGCTGGCCGTGGCCGGCGCTTCGCTCTATCTGGCGTCCGCTCTGCACGATGATTCGCTCACGGGTGGGGCGCGATCCCGGGTCGTGAAGACGGTCTCGCCCAGGCCCGGCAGCATCCAGCTTCGCCAGACCGAGATCCTGGTCGAGCTGGACAGCGGCTACAGCGGCGAGCTGTTGATCAACGGCACGCTCATCCCCGACGACCAGCTGTCCATCGTCCAGGGTCTGAATCGCATCACCTACACCCCTCGAGCCGGCCGCGAGGTCGAGGTGCTGCCGGCCGGGCACAACTGCGCCGTGGTCCGGTTCCGGCCCGTGGCGGGCTCGACTGGCCAACCCGGCAGCTACCGGTGGTGCTTCAGCGTCCAGTGAGCAGCGGGCACCGACGCCGTCGTGGTTCCCTCCACCGGATGAGGTAGAAATAGGAGTTGAAGAACACCCGAACAGCGTGTGCCCCCAAGTGAGCCTCCGGAGGAACTACCTATGAGCCAAACCAAAGCTTCCGACGTCGAGGCAGCCGGCGGGAAGGCCCTGATGACCGAGCAGGGCCGGACGTCGATTGCCGACTCGGTGGTGCTGAAGATCGCCGGCGTAGCCGCCCGCGAGGTCGCCGGCGTGCATGCCATGGGCACGGGCGGGGCCCGGGCCTTCGGCGCTCTCAAGGAACGCCTTCCCGGCGGTGGCGGCGGGAGCCCCAGCCAGGGTGTGAGCGTGGAGGTCGGCGAGCGTCAAGCCGCCATCGACATCGACGTGGTCGTCGAGTACGGCGTGTCCATCCCCGACGTCTCCCAGGCGGTGCGCCGCAACGTCATCCAGCGCGTGGAGCGCATGACGGGTCTGGAGGTCACGGAGGTCAACATCGCCGTGGGCGATGTCTATCTGGGGGGCGAGGACGAAGAGGAAGAGCCGGAGCCGGCGCGCGTGCAGTGATGGAGGTCGATCCCGACGCCGTGGTCAGCGCGGCTCTCTCCTGCCCGGAGGTGGCGGGAATGTCGGGTGGCCTGGTGGGCGAGGCGGCGACCTACCTGCCCGGGCGGCAGGTGACTGGGGTGCGCCTCACCGAGGACGAGGTCGAGATCCACATCGTCGCCCGCTGGGGCCCCACCCTTCCGGAGGTGGCGGCCGCCGTGCGCCGGGCGGTGGCACCGGTCACCGGGAGTTTGGCCACCTCGGTCCATGTGGAGGACATCGACGTGCCCGGTGAGCTCGCGGCCCCCATCGAGGAAGGAGCCGGCGGTGGCGCTGGCCCATGAGGTGCTCGGGGTCCGTCCCGGCGCCAACCCCGACGAGGTGCGGGCCGCCTTCCGGCGCTTCGCCCGGCTCCACCATCCCGACCGCGGTGGCGACGCGCCCAAGTTCCGGGCGGGTGTCGAGGCCTACCGTCGGCTCCTCGGCCTGGCAGGGCCGTCGTCCGGTTCCCCCGAGGTCGTCTTTTACCGGCGACCTCGCGGGTTGGAGGTCTTCACCGCCCCCTGGCGCGCCAGGCGGGCCCGACGCCACCGTCGCCCTCGGGTCACGTAGATCAAGGAGGAGAACAACATGCAACCCACTGTCGTCGGACTGTTCGTCGGGCTCATCCTCGGCTTGGCCCTCGTGCTCGAGGGCTTCTTCCCCATGCTCGGCGTCGCCTTGTTCGGCGCCTTCGGTTTCCTGGCCATGAAGGTGGTGGAGGGCGAGATCGACCTCACCGACTACCTGGGTGGAGGAAGGAACCGTAAGCAGGGGTGACCAGCAAGGCTCCGGACACGCCGGCTGACACGCAGCACCTGCCAGCGACGACCGAAGGGCTGCTCACCCCTCGCGGTGAGACCTTGATCGCGCCGGCGGTGGTGGAGAAGATCGCCTCCAAGGCTGCGACGGAGGTCGACGGCGTGGGCGGCGTGGTGCAGACCGGCTTGGGGCGCCTGCTGCCCTGGGTCTCCGGCGACGGACCGGCCCAGGCGGCGGCAGACGTCCACCGTGACACCGTCGCCGTCGACCTCACCGTCAACGTCGTCTACCCGGAGCCGGTGACCAAGGTCACCGGCAACGTCCGGGACCACGTGGCCCAACGCCTGGCCGCTCTCACGGGTTTGACCACGACCGAGGTCAACATCACCGTGGACGAGCTCGTCGTCGAGCGTCGCCGGACCCGCCGCAGGGTGGAGTAGACGACGGATGCGGATCCTGAGCCGCCTCATAGCCCTGGCCGTGGCCCTGGCCGTCGTGGCCGCCTGCGTGATCGTGGCCGTGGAGATAGTTGTCGCCGAGGTGGGACGTGAGCCATGGGTGATCCCCCATGACGAGTGGTACCAGAGCGCCCGGATCAACGCCTGGTCATCGCCCGACGCCCGACTGCTCTTCCTCCTGCTGGCGGCGGCGGGGTTGGTCCTGCTGCTCCTCCAGCTGGCCAAGCGGCGCCCCACGGAGCTGGCCATGGAGACGAGGGGCTCGAAGCACCCGGCAACCCTCCAACGTCGAGGGATCGAGAGGTCCCTGGTGCGGGCGGTGACGCGGCTGGACGGCGTGGCCTCGGCCAAGGCCAGGCTCTCGAAGACCAAGGCTCACATCACGGCCACCAGCAACCGGCGCCTGCCCGGTAACATCGAGGACCGGGTCACCAAAGCCGCCGATCAACGCCTGTCGGCCCTGAAGCTGGAGAGCCCGCCGCCCCTGACCGTGAGACTGAGCAACCGGGGCCGGCGATGAGGCGGGGACCCGACCGGCTGAACCGGTGGGCGCTGGTGGTGGTGTCCCTCGTACTCCTCGGTGCCGGCGGGTATGGACTGGCCAGGGGTTACGACGCATTGGGGGCCGAGGCCGGCGACGAAGCCCTGCTGGCGGAGCCCGTCCGCGACTTCGTGGGGCGCAACGAGAACGTGTTCTGGGCCGTCGTTTTCGTGGTCTGCTTGATCGTCGCCCTCATCGCCGTGCGCTGGATCCTGGCCCAGTTCCGCTCGCCCAGGCTCACCGAGCTCGACCTCACTGAGGACGGCTCACGGGGGACCACCCACATGCGGGCCTCGGGGGCATCGCAGGCCCTGGCCACCGACATCGAGGACTACTTCGGCGTGAGCTCGGCGTCAGCCCGGCTGGTCCAGGACGGCGCCCGACCTGAGGTCGACCTCCGGGTCGACGTCAACGACGATGCCGACGTCCCGGCGCTGCGAGGGAGGATCGAGGAGCACGCCCTGACTCGCTTCTGCCAGGCCCTCGAGGTGAGCGACGTGGACGCCAGGCTTCACCTTCGCCTCACCGGGCCCACCCAGCGCGTGGTGCGCTGAAGCCATCTGCCGCCGCCAAGGCTGCGGGAGCCCTCGTCGCGCTGGTCCTCGTGAGTAGCGCGGTGCTGGCCGCGGAGGCCCAGCTGGCGCGCTCCGGACCGCGTCTGCCCATGCCGCTTCCGACGGCGCTGGACGCCAGCATCGGCGAGTCCCTCCCGGGCAGCGCGCTGCGGATGGTCTGGCTGGGCGACTCGACCGCCGCCGGAGTGGGAGCGAGCGACCCTGACGGCTCCTTGCCGCGCCGGGTGGCCGCCGGGCTCGGCCGCCCGGTGGAGCTCGTGGTGCTGGCTAGGTCCGGGGCCCGGATCGATGAGGTGCTCGAGGAGCAACTCCCCAGGGTCGCCGCCCTCGACCCCGATGTCCTGATCGTCAGCGTCGGCGCCAACGACGTGGTGCACCTCACCACCAAGAGCCGCTTCACCAGCCGCTACCGCCGCCTCCTGGAGCAACTCCGCCCCTCGGTGACGGGGCGCAGCGTGGTCGTGCTGGGCATCCCCGACATGGGCGCTCCTCCAAGGTTCCCCCAGCCCCTGCGAGCGGTCGTCGGGTGGCGGGGCCGAGCGCTGGACCACGGGCTCAGGGAGGCGGCGGCTGGGCGCGACGAGGTGCGCTACGTGGACATCGCCGGCCAGACCGGTCCTGCCATGCGTCGCCAGCCCGACCGCTACTTCGCCCTCGATCGTTACCACCCCAACGAGGCCGGCTACGGGCTCTGGGCCGACGCCGTGCTCGACGTGGTGCGGACCCTGCCTCTGGGCACCGGCTGAGCCCTAGCCTCCTGCACAGCCCAGACCACGAGGGGGACCTGGAGGGGAAGGCGGAGCCACGCTGCGACCGGCGAGCTGAGGGGCCAGCGTTCGCCCTCCAGACCACCGTCCATGGCCATCTTCACGTTGGCCGGGAACACGAGCACCAGCACACAGGCGACCCACCACGCCCCCAGCCTGCGGCTTCGGGGGTGAGCCAGCAGCAAGCCGCCGACCAGCTGGGCGGCGCCACTGGCCGAGACCCAGAAGCCCACCCCGCCGGGCACACGAGGGATGATCCGTTCGTACAGACGGGGGGCCACGAAGTGAGTCACGCCTGTGGCGATCAGGAGCCCCGCCAGCCAGAAGCGGTGGGGCCGGCGAAGAGTCACCGCGGGCCGGTCTCCAGGCGTTCCTCGCCTTCCTTCAGGTCTTCCTCCAAGCCTTCCTCCAGGGCCCGTTCGAAGCCGTCCTCGTCCAGCAGCCGCACGCCGAGCTCGCTGGCCTTGGCCAGCTTGGCCGCCCCCGGCGACTCTCCGATAACCACCGCCGCAGTCTTCTTGGACACCGCGCCCGGAGCCTTGCCGCCATGAGCCTTGATGGCCTCCTCGGCCGCCTCCCGAGACCAGCGCTCGAGGGTACCGGTCACCACCAGGGAAGCACCGGCCAGGGTCTGGGGGATGTCAGGGGCGCCCGGGCCCTCGAAGTTTACGCCGGCTGCCCGCAGCTTCTCGATCACGGCCCTGTTGCGCTCGTTGTCGAAGAACTGCCGGACGCTGGCGGCGATGGTGGGGCCCACCCCCTCCACGGCGGCCAGCTCCTCCGCCCAGGCTCCCATGATGCGGTCGAGGTTGCCCATGGAGCGAGCCAGGACCTGGGACCCCGTGACGCCGAGATGGGCGATGTTCAGACCGGCCAGCAGGTTGGCGAGAGGGCGTTGCTTGGAACGCTCCACTGCCTCTCGCAGGTTGCGGACCGAGATGTCGCCGAAGCCGTCGAGCTGGCGGACTCGGTCGAAGTCGAGGGTGTAGATGTCGGCCACGTCGTCAACCAGGCCCAACTCCACGAACAGGCGTACCGTGCGCTCCCCGAGTCCCTCGATGTCCATGGCGCCACGTGAGGCGAAGTGCTCGATCCTGCCCTGACGCTGGGCCGGGCACTCGACGTTGGTGCAGAAGGTGTCGCTCACGCCGGGTAGGCGCACCAACGGCGCCCTGCATACGGCACATTCGGTCGGGAACGCCCACTCGGGGAGGCCCTCCGGGCGAAGGGAGAGCACGGGGCCCACCACCTCCGGGATGACGTCGCCGGCCTTGCGGACGATGACGGTGTCGCCGGGGCGGACGTCCTTCTTCCGCACCTGGTCCTCGTTGTGCAGCGTGGACAGCCCCACGGTGGAGCCACCCACGAAGACGGGTTCGAGCTCGGCGAACGGCGTGGCCTTGCCGGTCCGGCCTATCGACACCATGATGTTCCGGAGGAGGGTGGTGCGCTCCTCGGGCGGAAACTTGAAGGCGATGGCCCACCTGGGCGCTTTGGACGTGGCTCCCAGCTCCTGGCGTTGAGCAAGGTCGTCGACCTTGACCACCACGCCGTCGATCTCGTAGTCGAGGTCGTGGCGGTGCTCGAGCCAGTGACGACAGAACCCGTAGACCTCGTCGAGGCTGGGAAGGGTGGTGACCTCGGGGTTGACGGGCAGGCCCAGCTCCTTCAAGTAGCCGAGTGTCTCCGAGTGGCGTGAGAGAGCGGGGGCACCCTGGACCGTGCCCGCCTGGTAGGCCCAGAACCCGAGCCGGCGAGAGGCGGTGATGCGGGCGTCCTTCTGGCGGAGCGACCCCGCGCCGGCGTTACGGGGGTTGGCGAAGAGGCGACCACCCTCCTCTGCCTGAGCCTTGTTGAGATGCTCGAAGGCGGAGAGGGGCATGTACACCTCACCGCGCACCTCCAGGACCCCGGGGTGGCCGGCGCCCAGCGTCTGCGGTATGGCGGCGACGGTGGCCACGTTGGCGGTGATGTCCTCACCTCGCCGCCCGTCACCTCTGGTGGCCGCCCGCACGTAGCGCCCGTCCTCGTACAGGAGCGAGATGGCCACACCGTCGATCTTGAGCTCGCACACGTAGTCCACGTCGCCCGAGATGAACCGCTCCATCCGCTTGCCCCATGCCAGCAGCTCCTCCAACGACACGGCGTTGTCGAGCGACATCATGGGCACCAGGTGCTCGACCTCGGCAAAGAGGGGAGAGGGGGCGGCGCCGACCGTCTGCGTGGGTGAGTCGGCAGTGCGGAGGTCGGGGTGAGCCTCCTCGATCAACGCCAGCTCCCGAACGAGGGCGTCGTACTCGGCGTCGGTGACCTCGGGCTCGTCCAGCTGGTGGTAGCGGACGTTGTGACGCTGGATCTGGTGTCGGAGCTCGTCGGCTCGGCGAGCAGGGTTCTCACTGCACGGCATCGATGCGACCTTAGGGACTGGCGACGAACTACTTGGGCGAACTGAAGCATCAACCCCGGCTGGGAGCCACAGAAGCATGCAAGTAGTTCGTCGCTCGTCCCTTAGGGACTAGGGCCTTAGATTCGCGCCCGCACCCTATGTACTCGACTCTCGAGCGCCTGCTTCCCTGGCTCGTGCGAGCAGCCTGGGGCGTGCTGCCCTTCACCGTGGGTCCGGTGCTGGCCGCGGCTCTCGACGACCGCAGCCGACCGGTGCAGATCGTGGCCTCGGTCGCTCTCTGGGGCGTCTGGGCCCTGGTGTTGCTGGCCACCCTGGCCCCCCACCCCCTCGGGCTCACCGCCCTCCGCAGTGCCGCCCCGGCGGCGCTGGTGGCGGCGGGGGTGGCCGCCGGCGGCGGGCACGGCTCTTCCTTGCCCATGGCCATCTCCCTGGCGACGGCTGGTCTGGCGACGGTGGTGGTCTTCCTACCCGAGACCGGGGCTCTGTTCGTAAACGGGCCCGCCTATCCCAACGAGCGGCGCCTACCGCTGCGGGTCCCGGGACCCCTCGTGGTCGGCATCGTGCCCGGAGCGTGGGCGCTGGCCGTGGGCGCCCCGGCGGCGGGCCTCCTGTTGTTGGCGGCTGGCCAGTGGGTTCCCGGCGCCATCGTGCTGGCTCTGGGGATACCGGTTGCGGCCGCGCTCTACCGCTCTCTGCACGCGCTGTCCCGCCGGTGGGTGGTGTTCGTGCCCGCGGGGATGGTGCTCCACGACCCCTTGGCCCTCACCGACCCCGTCCTGTTCCACCGCCAGGAGATCGAGGCCCTCCGTCCCGCACCGGCGGGGAGCGAGTCCCTGGACCTCAGCCAGGGCGCCCCCGGCCTGGCTCTGGAGCTGGTGCTTCGGGAAGAGGCGACCCTGATGCTCGCCCAACCCCGCAATCGCCCCGGCAGAAGCGTCACCGTCGACCGCCTCTTGTTCACCCCCACCAGGCCGGGCGCCGTGCTGCGGGAGGCCGGCGCCCGGCGGGTGCCGACCGGCTAGGGCGCAGTCACGTACGCGTCGCCGCCCGCGGTTCGAGATCAGGCGGCGATGCCGCCGCCGAGGACCCGGTCACCCCTGTAGAGAACCACCGTCTGGCCGGGCGCCACCCGACGCTGGGCCTCGTGATAGCGGACAGCGTCGCCAACCAGGACCGCCGGCTGCGGGCGCCCGTGGGCACTGGTCTGGACCTCCACCTCGGACCCGGCCTCCACGGGCTCGTCAACCCAGCACATGCCGGTCATGGCCACCTCCTCGGCGGCCAGATCGTCGAGCGATCCCACCACCACCGTGGCCGAGTCGACGTCGACCGACAGGGCATAGCGCCGCGAGCCGCCCAGCCCCTGGCCAAGGCCCCGTCGTTGGCCCACGGTGACCAGCTCCACGGCAGCCACTCTGCCCACGTCGTCACAAGTGGACGAGTCCACCAGGCGTCCGGGGCGCAGACCGATGCGCTCGCCGAGGAAAGCTCGGCGTCCGCCCGTGGCGGTGATGAAGCACACGTCCTGGCTGTCGGGCTTGACCGCGGTGCGAAGGGCCAGGGCCGCCGCCTTCTCCCGTACCTCTGTCTTGGTCAGCTCACCAACCGGGAGCACGATCCGCTCCAGCTGCTGCTGGCCCAGCATGGAAAGCACGTAGGACTGATCCTTGGCCCCGTCGACCCCGCGCCACAGCTGCCAGCGGCCGCCGTGACGCACCACCCTGGCGTGGTGACCGGTGGCCATGGCGTCGAAGCCGAGCTGGCGGGCGCGACGCAGGAGGCGGTCGAACTTGAGGTGGCGGTTGCACTCCACGCAAGGGTTCGGCGTGCGTCCGTTGGCGTGAGCGGTCACGTAGGGTTCGACCACCCGGGCCTCGAACTCCTCGCCGAAGTTGAACACGTGGTGGACGATCCCGAGCTGTTGGGCCACGCGCCGGGCGTCGTCCACATCGGCCACCGAGCAGCACCCCGAGTCGCTGGGCCCTCCCCACAGCTTCATGGTGGCGCCCACCACCTCGTGGCCCTGCTCCACCAGGAGGGCGGCGGCGACGGAGGAGTCCACGCCTCCGGACATGGCCACGAGCACCCGCATGGCCGCTAACCCTCCCGCAGACGGGCCACAACGTCGGGCACCGCCTTGAGGGCCAGGTCGACGTCCTCGTCGGTGGTGGTGGAGCCCAACGACAGCCGGAGGCTGGACAGCGAGTCCACCCGGTCAACGCCCATGGCCGTCAGCACATGAGAGGGCTCCATGGCGCCGCTGGCGCAGGCCGAGCCGGCCGAGGCGCAGATCCCGGCGTCGTCCAGGAGAACCAGGAGGGCCTCGCTCTCCACCCCCTCGAAGCGGAGGTGGCAGCTTCCGGCCACCTTGCGGTGGCGGGGCACGGTCTCGGTGGTGCCGGGTATGGCGTCGGTCAGGCCATCGGCCAGGCGGTCCCGGAGGGCCCGCACGCGCTCCACCATCGCCGTCCGCTCGGCAACGGCGGCCCTCATGGCCGCGGCCATGCCCACGATGCCGGCCACGTTGTGGGTGCCGCTCCGCCGGTCCCGCTCCTGGCCGCCGCCATGGATGATGGGCCCCACCGCCGTGCCGTCGCGTACCACCAGGGCTCCCACGCCCTTAGGCCCGCCGAACTTGTGGGCGCTGACCGCCATCAGGTCGACCGGAGCGGCGAGGGCGGCCACGTCGAGCCACAGGAACGCCTGCACGGCGTCTGTGTGCAGGGTCGCCCCCGGGGCCTTGCGGCGGACGATGGACGCCACCTCGTCGAGGGGCTCGATGACGCCCACCTCGTTGTTGGCCAGCATGACGGAGACCACCGAGACGCCGTCGTCGAGGCTGTGGCAAAGGCGGTCGAGGTCCACCACTCCGTCGCCGTCCACGGGGACCACCCTTCCGCCCAGCGCCTCGGTGGTGTGAAGCACGGCGTGGTGCTCGACGGCTGTGCACACCACTGCCCCCGCGCGCTTCGCCCGGACGCCGGAGAGAGCCAGGTTGTCGGACTCGGTGCCCCCGCCCGTGAAGACCACCTCGCCGGGCTGGCACCCGAGGCACTCGGCGGCGGTCTCGCGGGCCTCGTCCACCGCCGAGCGAGCCAGGCCGGAGACCCGGTGGGCACCCGAGGGATTGCCGTAGTGCTCGGTGAGGTAGGGCAACATGGCCTCGAGGGCCTCGGGCCGAAGCGGCGTGGTGGCAGCGTGGTCCAGGTAGGCGGTCATCTCGGCACAAAGGCTAGAGGTTCCCTAGCATCGGCTGAATGCGATGGTGGTACCGACATGACAACCAGACCAGGGGCCCGGTGGAGGACGACGAGCTGCGCCAGCTCGTCGAGGACGGGACGCTCGGCGGTGACAGCCAGATCATCCAGGAGAGCGGTTCGGCATGGAGCACGGTGGCCCGGGAGACGTCCACCATCGGCATCGGCTCTGAGACCGGCTCCGAACCGGCGGCGGGTCCGGGTGAGTACGGCCAACCTCCGCCCCCGGGCGCCTACGGCCCGCAGCCGCAGGGAGGTTATGGACAACCGCCTCCAGGCGCCTACGGAGCACAGCCACAGGGCCCGTACATGGTGCCCGCCCACGGTCCCTACGGGGTGCCGGTGTCGGACAAGGAATGGCTCACCGCCCTGCTCCTCGCCATCTTCCTCGGCAGCTTGGGCGCGGACCGCTTCTATCTCGGATACACGGGCCTCGGGTTCGCCAAGCTGGCCGTCACCATCTTCACCTGTGGCATCGGAGGGGTCATCTGGGCAATCATCGACATCGTCGCCATCGCCCAGAACAGGCTGCCCGATTCCGAAGGCCGGCCTCTGCGCAAGACCTGAGGTCCGCCACCATTACGCTGACCGGATCGCTCGCGTCCGGGTCAGCACGGTGATCCATGCTCCGCCCGCGAAGGTGTGGGAGCAGGTGCGCGACATCGCCTCACACACGGCGTGGATGCAAGACGCCGAGGCCATCCGGTTCACTTCGGAGCAACGTCACGGCGTGGGCACGAGATTCGTGGCCGACACCAAGGTCGGGCCCTTGCGCCTCAGCGATCCCATGGAGGTCACGGTGTGGGAGGAGGGTCGCTCGATCGGCATCCGCCACGGCGGGGTGGTCACCGGGACCGGTCGGTTCAGCCTGGACCCGAACGACGACGGGAGCACCCGCTTCGCCTGGGAGGAGGAGCTCACCTTTCCGTGGTGGACGGGTGGGCCCGTCGGAGCGACTGTCGCCAGTCAGGTGCTGAAGCTGGTGTGGCGCCGCAACCTCGACAACCTCAAGCGCCAGGTCGAGTCGGCCAGCCGTTGGCCCTGAGCCGTTTCTGTCACGAGTTCAGCTGGCGGGTACGAGCCACAGCACGCCCAGCGGCGGCAGGGCCAGCTCGACCGAGAAGGGCTGACCGTGCCAGCTGTCGCCGCCGACGTCGATCTGGCCGTTGCCCACCCCGCTGCCCCCGAACGCCCTGGCGTCGGTGTTGAGCAGCTCCTGCCAGGGCCCACTCACCGGTAGGCCGACGCGATATGGCTGGCGGGGCACCGGGGAGAGGTTGGCCACGCACGCCAGGGGGCTGCCACTGGCGCTCAGCCGCAGGAACGACAGCACATTGCTCTCCTCGTCGCTGGCGTCGATCCAACGGAAGCCCTCGGCTTCGGTGTCGCGCTCCCAGAGCGCCGGCTGGGTGGCCGCCACCCGGTTGAGCGTTCTCACCAGGTCCTTGACACCTTGGTGACCCTCGTGCTCCAACAGGCTCCAATCGAGGCTCTCCTCGTGGGACCACTCGGCCTCCTGGGCCAGCTCGGCCCCCATGAACAGCAGCTGCTTGCCGGGATGGGCCCACATCCACGCCAGCAGAGCCCGCAGGTTGGCCAGCTGCTGCCAGCGGTCCCCGGGCATCTTGGAGAGCAGGGAGCCCTTGCCGTGCACCACCTCGTCGTGGCTCAGGGGCAGCACGAAGTTCTCGGTGAAGGCGTAGAGCAGCCCGAAGGTCAGGTCGTTGTGGTGGTGGCGGCGATGGATGGGGTCCTTGGAGAAATACTCGAGGGTGTCGTGCATCCAGCCCATGTTCCACTTGAACCCGAACCCGAGCCCGCCCAGGTAGGTGGGACGGGACACCGACGGCCACGCCGTGGACTCCTCGGCCACCATGACCACGCCCGGGTGATCGCCATAGGCAGCCTCGTTCATCTCCTTCAGGAAGGTGATGGCATCCAGGTTCTCCCTGCCACCGAACTCGTTGGGCAGCCACTCTCCTTCCTCGCGGGAGTAATCGAGATAGAGCATGGAGGCGACGGCGTCCACCCGCACGCCGTCGAGGTGGAACTCCTCCAGCCAGTACAAGACGTTGGCGATGAGGAAGTTGCGAACCTCGTGGCGGCCGAAGTTGAACACGAGGGTGCCCCAGTCGGGTTGGAGGCCCCGCCGCGGGTCCTCGTGCTCGTACAGCGGGGTGCCGTCGAAGCGGGCCAGCGCCCAGTCGTCCTTGGGGAAGTGGCCCGGGACCCAGTCCACGATCACGCCGATGCCCCGCTGGTGGAAGGCGTCCACCAGCGCCTTGAAGTCCTCGGGGCGACCGTGGCGAGCCATGGGAGCGAAGAACGACGTCACCTGGTACCCCCACGATCCGGTGAAGGGGTGCTCGGCTACCGGCATCATCTCCACGTGGGTGAAGCCCATGTCGGCGACGTACTCGGGGAGCTGTTCGGCCAGCTCCAGATAGGTGAGCGGCCGGTCGCCTTCGTCGGGACTGCGCCGCCACGAGCCGAGGTGCACCTCGTAGACCGACATGGGCCGGTGTATGGGCGGGTCCTGGCTGTCACGGGCCGCGGTCCAGTCGTCGTCGGCCCACACGTAGCTCAGGTCGCTGACCACGCTCGACGTGCCGGGCGGCTCCTCGGCTCCGAAGGCCACCGGGTCGGCCTTGAGGGCCAGGTGGCCGCCCTGGTCGATGATTCCGTACTTGTACCTGGCGCCCGCCTCCACTGCGGGGATGAACAGCTCCCAGATGCCCGAAGCGCCGAGCGAGCGCATCTGATGAGCCCGGCCGTCCCAGTAGTTGAAGTCACCCACCACCCGCACCGCTCTGGCGTTGGGAGCCCACACCGTGAACGAGGTTCCAGGTGTGCCCTCGTGGGTGCGCACGTGGGCGCCCAGCACCTTCCACAGGCGCCGGTGCCGACCCTCTCCCAGCAGGTGTAGGTCGATGTCTCCCAACGTGGGCCAGAACCGGTAGGGGTCCTCATACGTGTAGGACCTGGCGCCGTCGCCGTCGTACTCGGCCTGTAGCCGGTAACCGTGCGAGGCGCCCGGGGCCGTGGCCTCGAACAGTCCGGTCGCGTCGAGCGCCTCCATGGTCACCGGTTCCCCGTCGTGGAGCAGGACGCTCATGGAGGTCGCGCCGGGACGAAAGGCACGTACCACCCCCTCGTGGAAGCCGAGCACGTCATGAGGACTGGCGTGAGTGCCCTCGACCAGACGGGTGACGTCGCCGGCGTCAACCAAGGGACAGCGGTCCCCGCTCAGAGCTGTGGTCTCGGGGCTCGAGGAGCCCCCCGATGGCTGCTCTTGGAATGTCCACCCAGTCGGGCCGGTAGGCCCGCTCGTAGAGGATCTCGTAGACGGCCTTGTCGAGCTCGAAGGCGGTCAGCACGGTGGGGCGGTCGTCGACGCTGGGCAGGAGGTCACCGATGCCGTCGGTGCGGAGGTAACCCTCGAGGAAGGACCGTCGGTTGCGTCCCTCCCAAGCCGCGGCCATTGGAACCAGCTCGTCGTGCTCGCCCATGTCCCTCTCCGCCAGCGCCACCGCGGCAGCGTACTGAAGGGAGCGCATCATGTTGGCCACGTCCTGGAGCGGCGACGAGAACAGCAGGCGCTCCTCCGGCGGCCGGGCCGGTTCGCCTTCGAAGTCGAGCACGAACCAACCGGCGTCGGTGCGAAGCACCTGGCCGAGATGGTAGTCGCCGTGGATGCGGATGGCACAGCCGGGATCGGCGACAGCCCGCAGGCGACCCAGGAACTCCTCGACCGCCTCCCGCTCGGCGTCGTCCTCCTCCAGCCGAGCGAGCTGGCTCTCTGCCGCCGACGCCCACGCCGCCGGGTTCCCCTGCTGTGACCCGAACACCTCGGCCAGGGCCAGGTGCATGCCGGCGGTGACCTCACCCAGCCGCCACGCCTCGCCCGCGAAGTCCCCGCCGCACTCGGCGGGGTCGTCGCAGTCGGCGGCGTACAAGTCCCGGAGCGACGTGAGGGCCAGGGCCCAGCCCTCGGTCCCGCCGGAGAGGTAGGGCTGCACGACAGCCAGATGAGAGTCGTCGAAGGTCCAGGTGGCCAGAGGAGCGGCCACGTGGGAGAACCCGGTGGCGGCCAAGGCCTCGGTGATCTCGATCTCGGGATTGGGGCCTTCGTGAAGGCGCCGGAAGATCTTGAGCAGCAGGCGGTCGTCGTAGATGAGCGACGTGTGCGACTGCTCCACTCCGATGGGTCGCACCAGCTCGGCCTCCTCGCCAGGGGCGACCCGGGCCAGCAGGCTCCGGGCCAGGTCTGTGTCCAGAACGGCATCGAAGGCCAGCAAGCCGTCGAAGGCGCCGAGCACGGCGTTCTCGTTCCCGTGGAGGAACTCAGGCGGCTCGTGCACAGGGCGCAGGCCCACCAGCACCTGGTACCTGGCGCCGTCGGCGTCGACGATCATCCATCGGAAGCCCTCTTCCAGCTCCTGCTGTTCGACGACCACCACCCTCTCGGGTGCGTCACCGCCGAACCAGCGCTGGCGGCCGAGGTATTCGGGGAGCAGGTCATCGAGGTTCATCAGGATGGGTCCACCAACTCGAACCAGTAGGTGTCGTAGGGGCCGAGGGTCACGAAGTACGCCAACTCGCCGATCCGGGGAAACGGCACCCGTCCGAGCAGCTCGATGGGCACCTTACCGTCGAAGCGCTGAAGCGGCAGCTCGGCGGGCTGGGCGAACCGGGACAGGTTGTAGACGCACAACACGATGTCGGTGCCTTGCTGGCGCACGTAGGCCAGGACTGAGGGGTTCTCGCTGGGGATGACCTCGAAGGTACCGGTGCCGAGCACGGGGTGCTGGCGGCGCACGGCCAGCATCCGTCGCATCCAGTACAGCATGGAGCTGCGGTCCCTCATCTGGGCCTCAACGTTGACGGCCTGGAAGCCGTGCACGGGATCCATGAGCGGGGGCAGGTAGAGGCGGGCGAAGTCAGCCCTGCTGAAGCCGGCGTTGCGGTCAGGTGACCACTGCATGGGCGTGCGCACGCCGTCCCGGTCACCCAGGTAGATGTTGTCGCCCATTCCGATCTCGTCGCCGTAGTACAGCACCGGGCTCCCCGGCATGGAGAAGAGCATGGCGTGCAACAGCTCGGCCACCCGTCGGTCGTTGTCCACCAGGGGGGCCAGGCGCCGGCCGATGCCGATGTTGCGGCGCATGCGGGGGTCCTTGGCGTACTCGTCCCACATGTAGTCGCGCTCCTCGTCGGTGACCATCTCCAACGTGAGCTCGTCATGGTTGCGAAGGAACGTGCCCCACTGGCACCCGTCCGGGATCTCGGGGGTCTGGGCCAGGATCTCGGTGATGGGCGTGCGCTGCTCTCGGCGGATGGCCATGAACATGCGGGGCATGAGGGGGAAGTGGAAGCACATGTGGCACTCGTCGCCATCGCCGAAGTAGTCAACGACGTCGGCCGGCCATTGGTTGGCCTCGGCCAGGAGCACCTTGCCGGAGAAGATGGAGTCGACCTCCTTGCGCAACCGCTTCATGTACTCGTGCGTCTCGGGCAGGTTCTCGCCATTGGTGCCGTCGCGCTCGAACAGATAGGGGACGGCGTCGAGGCGGAAGCCGTCGAGGCCGACGTCCAGCCAGAACTTGACGACGTCCAACATCGCGTTCTGGACCTCGGGGTTATCGTAGTTGAGGTCCGGCTGGTGGCCGAAGAACCGATGCCAGTAGTACTGGCCTCGCTGCGCGTCCCACGCCCAGTTCGACCGCTCGGTGTCGGTGAAGATGATGCGGGCCTCCGACCAGCGCAGGTCGTCGTCGTTCCACACGTACCAATCGGTCCTGGGGTTGGTGCGGTCCTGCTTGGACTCCTGGAACCACGGGTGCTGGTCGCTGGTGTGGTTCATCACCAGGTCGGCGATGATGCGGATGTCGCGCCGGTGTGCCTCCTCCACCAGGTGCACGGCGTCGGCCAGGTCCCCGTACTCGGGCAGGATGGTGAAGAAGTCGGCGATGTCGTAGCCGCCGTCGCGTAGGGGTGACTGGTAGAAGGGGAGCAGCCAGATGCAGTCGACACCCAGCCACTCGAGGTAGTCCAGCTTCTCGGTGAGGCCCTGCAGGTCCCCGGTGCCGTCGTGGTTGGAGTCGTAGAACCCGCGCACCAACACCTCGTAGAACACGGCCCGCTGGAACCACCGGGGGTCCAAACTGGTCTGGTCGGTGGTCATGTCCGAGGGCCCGACAGGTTGCTTCGCAGGTGCAGGACGTGGGCGGCCTGGTCCGGGGCCAGGCGGACATAGGGCCTGGCACCGTGCCAGGTGAACGATTCCTGCGCCAGCTCGTCGTAGGCCTCGAAGGGCTCGTCCCAGCCGATGCCGAGGTTATCCAGGTCCAGCGTGAGGGTGCACTCCTGGACGTTGTGGGGATCGAGGCTCACGACCACGAGCACCACGTCGGAGCGGTCATCGCTGTGCTTCGAGTAGGCGATGACGGCGGGGTTGTCTGCGTCTTGGAAGCGGATGGTGCGCAACCGGTGCAGGGCCGGGTGACGGTGACGAGCGTCGTTGAGGCGGGTGATGAACGGGGCGAGGGAGTGGGACTGGCCCCACTCGCGGCTCTTGACCTCGTACTTCTCCGAGTGGCGGTACTCCTCGTTGTCCTCGGAGAGTGCCTGGTTCTCACAGAGCTCGTAGCCGCTGTAGATGCCGTACGACGGCGCCATGGTGGCAGCCAGCACCAGGCGTTGCTTGAACGCCGCGGGCGGGCCGCCGCGCAACGGGCCGCTCAGGATGTCCGGGGTGTTGGGCCAGAAGCTGGGGCGCATGTAATCAGCGGTGGGGCCTCTTGCCAGCTCCACCAGGTACTCCTCGAGCTCGGGCTTGGAGTTCCGCCACGTGAAGTACGTGTAGCTCTGGCTGAAGCCGACTTCGGCCAGCTTGGCCATCATCTTGGGCCGGGTGAAGGCCTCGGCCAGGAACACCACCTCGGGGTGCTCCTCCTGGATGGCGGGGATGAGCCATTCCCAGAGGGCGATGGGCTTGGTGTGGGGGTTGTCGACGCGAAAGATCAGGACGCCCCGGTCGATCCAGAAGTCGAGGATGCCCTTGCACTCGGTCCAAAGGGCGACACGATCGTCATCGTCCTCGGGCCAGAAGTTGATGGGGTAGATGTCCTGGTACTTCTTGGGCGGGTTCTCGGCATAGGCGATGGAGCCGTCCGGACGGTGGTGGAACCACTCGGGATGCTCTGACACCCAGGGATGGTCGGGCGAGCACTGTAAGGCGTAGTCGAGGGCCACCTCCATGCTCAGCTGTCGAGCCCTGTCGAGCATCCGATCGAAATCCTCGATGGTGCCCAGATCGGGATGGACGGCGGTGTGGCCACCCTCGGGCCCCCCTATGGCCCACGGGCTGCCCACGTCGTCGGGCCCGGCGGCCAAGGTGTTGCCCGGCCCCTTGCGGTACTGCCGGCCGATCGGATGAACGGGAGGCAGGTAGACGACGTCGAAGCCCATGGCTGCGACGGCATCGAGGCGGCGCGTTGTGCCGGCGAAGCCTCCGTAGGAGCGAGGGAACAGCTCGTACCAGGCGCCTACGAGGGCGCGCTCGCGATCGATCCAAAGAGGCAGTGACTCCGACCTCGTGCGATCGGCGGCGACGGAGGGCCCGCTCAACAGCTCGCCGGCGGCGGGGTCGAGGGCCGGCGACAGACGATCGCTGGGGCTGGCGCCTTGGTCCCGCAAGGAGCGCACCACCTCTGCCACGAGCTTTCCTTCGTGCTCGTCCCCGTCTTGGCGCCGAGCCTCGAACAGGGAGGCGGCCTCCTCGAGCTCCACTCTGACGTCCTGCCCGGCCGCCATCTTCACGTCGACCTTGTGCCGCCAGGTGGCGTATACGTCGGTCCACGCCTCCACCACCAGTTCGTGGCGCCCGAGGGCGGTGGGCTCGATCACTCCCTCCCAGCGGTCGTTACCAACCTCGCTCAAGGCTGAAGTGGTCCACTTTGCGTCCGGCGCCGAAAAGTGCACCTGGGCGGCCAGAACGTCGTGGCCGTCCTTGTAGATGTCCGCCGATACTCGCACGGCCTCGCTCACCACCGCCTTGGCCGGGTGGCGGCGCGGCGCGCGCGGGCGGATGTCATCGATGACGATGCGGCCCGGCTGCTCGAGCATTCCTCCCTGGCTACCACGTAGCCGGCGGTGGGGAAACTGATGCCCTGGTGGTGGCAGCACGCTCGCGCTCGCGCCAGCAGTACCAGGCTGCCACCGTGCGGTGGGGCCGGTAGCGCTCGCCGAGTGAAGACAGCTCCGGGGGCGTCGGAGGAGCATCCAGACCGTGGACGCGGGCGTAGCCCATGCGGACGCCGAGGTCACCCACCGGCCACACGTCTGGGCGGAGGAGCTGGAAGATCAGGAACATCTCCGCCGTCCATGGCCCGATTCCCCGCACGGTGGACAGGCGGGTGATGACCTCCTGGTCGGCGAGGCGCCCGAGCCCGCCCAACCGCAGCCTACCGTCGAGCACTCGGGCGGCCAGATCCTTGATGCTGGCTCCCTTGGCTGCCGACAACCCCGCCCCCCGCAGGGTCTCGTCCGGTGTGGTCAGCACCGCCTCTGGCGTGGGCCGTCCACCGTAGAGGGCAACGAAACGGGCGTGGATGGCGGCGGCCGCCCGTCCGGCCAGCTGCTGGTACACGATCGACCTGGCCAGCGCAGCGAAGGAACCGCCACGGTGACGGCGGGGGCTCAGCGTGCAGGCCCCGATGGTCGCCACCGCCGCGGCCATGGCCGGGTCCCGCTCGCAGATCGTGGTCGTGGCCAGAGCCCAGCGGTTCAACTCGATCGAGGACCTCGCTTCTGGCGCCAGGGTACTTCCTACATTGCAGCGCCACCCCTCGATCCGGACTCGGAGCGCAACGGCGGACACCGCTAGCGTCGGCGCCATGAAGGCACTGCGCACATTCACCGTGCGACCGAAGCTACCCGAGCCCCTGGCGGCCCTCGATGAGCTGACGACGAACCTCCGCTGGTCATGGGACCGCCGAACTCGGGAGCTGCTCCGCAGCATCGACCCCGAGGCGTGGGAGGCCAGTGAAGGAGATCCCCGCGGGCTCTTTGCCCTCACCCCGCTGAGCCGCCTCGATGCCCTGGCGCAGGACTCCGGCTTCCTCGCCGAGCTGGCCGATGTCCAGGGTGACCTCGGGCGCTACCAGAGTGAGCCCCGATGGTTCCAGCACCGACCCGGGACCGGCGTGCGATCGATCGCCTACTTCTCGCCCGAGTTCGGGCTCTCCGAGGCCCTGCCCCAGTACTCGGGTGGCCTGGGGGCCCTGGCCGGAGACCACCTGAAGGCCGCCAGCGACCTTGGGGTGCCGCTCACCGGTGTGGGCCTGCTATACCGCCAGGGGTACTTTCGCCAGGGACTCGACACCGACGGTTGGCAGGTGGAGCGCTACCCGACCCTCGACCCCCATGCCATGGCTCTCCGCCAGGTGGAGGAGGCGCAGGTCCACGTGGACCTGGCCGGGGTACCCCTCACCGCCCACGTGTGGCGGGTGGACGTGGGCCGGGTGCGGCTCCTCCTGCTCGACTCCGAGGCCGACGAGAACGAACCCGAGGTGCGCCTCGTCACCGACCGTCTCTACGGGGGGGGTACCGAGCACCGCCTCCGCCAAGAGATCCTGCTCGGCATCGGCGGAGTGCGGGCCCTCGACGCCGTGGGTGAGAACGGCCAGATCTTCCATACCAACGAGGGTCACGCCGGCTTCCTCGGGTTGGAACGCATCCGGCGCCTGATGACCGAGGACGCCATGAGCCTGGCCGAGGCCGTGGAGGCAGTTCGCTCGGCCACCATCTTCACGACCCATACCCCCGTCCCCGCCGGCATCGACCGCTTCCCCAGGGAGCTGATGGAGCGGTACTTCAAGTCGCTGGTCGACGAGTGTGAGATCTCCTTCGACGACCTGATGGCCCTCGGCCAGATGCCCGGCGAACCGCCGGACGCACCGTTCAACATGGCCGTCATGGGGATGCGCCTGGCGGGGGCGTCCAACGGCGTGTCCCGGCTCCACGGCGAGGTGAGCCGGGCCATGTACCAACCTCTCTGGCCGGCGCTGACGCGGGATGAGGTGCCCATCACCTCGGTGACCAATGGGGTTCACGCACCGAGCTGGGTGTCGCCGGAGATGGACGACCTGCTGTCCCGCCACGTCTCGCCTACGTGGCCCGAAGCCGAGCCGGGTGCCTGGGCCGGACTGCATCAAGCGTCAGACGAGGAGCTCCGGCGGGTACGCGACGAGGGGCGTCAGCACATGGTCGCGGATGTGCGCCGGCGGCTCCGCTCAGCGGCGCTGGCCAGGGGTGCCTCTCCCCCGGAGGCCTCGTGGTGCGACGAGGTCCTCGATCCGGAGGTCCTCACCATCGGGTTCGCTCGCCGCTTCGCCGCCTACAAGCGAGCGACGCTTCTCCTGTCCCAGCCCGAGCGCCTGGAGGCCCTTCTGCTCTCGCCCGAGCGGCCCGTGCAGTTGGTCTTCGCCGGCAAGGCCCATCCCGCCGACGACCTGGGCAAGGACATGATTCGCCAGGTCGTGCAGTTCTCCCGGCGCCCGGCGGTCCGCCATCGGATGGTCTTCGTGGACGACTACGACATTGCCATTGCCCGTAGCCTCTACCGCGGCTGCGACGTCTGGCTCAACAACCCCCGGCGTCCTCTGGAGGCGTGTGGCACCAGCGGGGAGAAGGCAGCGCTCAACGGCGCCCTCAACTGCTCCATACTCGACGGTTGGTGGGCGGAGATGTTCGATGGTGAGAACGGTTGGGCCATCTACTCGGCCGAGGCCTCCGAGGACCTCGCCACGCGGGACGAGATCGAGGCCCACAGCCTCTACGACATCCTCGAACGCCAGATCGTCCCCCTCTTCTACGAGGGCAAGGGATACGGATCGAACCCGTGGGCGCAACGGGTCAGGGCGGCTCTGGTCTCACTCGGACCGCGGGTCGTGGCCGGCCGCATGCTCCATGACTACGTCGAGCAGCTCTATGAGCCCATGGCCCGGCGGGAGGTGGCGATGCGCCAATCCGGTCACGCCCGGACCAAGGCCCTCAGCGCCTGGAAGCAACGGGTGCGCTCGGCGTGGCCCCTCGTGCGAGTGGGTGGGCTGAACGGTGACTCCGGGCCCGCCGACCTCGGTGCCGAGCGCACCGTGGAAGCCGCGGTCGATCTGGGCCCACTCACGACCGACGAGGTGACCGTGGAGCTGATTCACGGCCCGCTGGGTGCCGACGGCGAGATGGCGTCCTCCACGGTGCCCATGGAGCTGGTGGGTCCAGCTGATGGCCCGGGCCGTTACCGCTACGCCGGCCGGTTCACCTGCGAGCGAGCCGGTCGCTACGGCTACAACGCCAGAGTGGTCCCCGCTCACCCCGACCTCATCAATCCGGCCGAGATGGGTTTGGTGGCTTGGGCCTGAGGTCCTCGCGGGCCCGCCCGTGGATCGGAGCCCGCTGAGGCGTCCTCAGTACTCCGGCTGGTCCACGACGTCGAAGTCGATGCCCTTGGCCCGAACCTCGTTCAGACCGGGCACTCGATCAAGCAGGATCCGCTCGATGCCCGCCTTGAGGGTCATGGTGGACATCGGGCACCCTCCGCAGGCACCCAGGAGCTCGATGTCGACCACGCCGGTCTCCTGGTCCAGCTCGAGGACGCGCATGTCGCCGCCGTCCGACTGGAGGGCGGGGCGGATGGCGTCGATGGCCTCGAGAAGCTGGCTTTCCATGTCTTCACCGTACAACCGAGCGACGGCATCGCTGATTCCTCAGCGAAGCTCGACGTCGGCCCCCAGGGAAGCGAGCTTTCCGGCCAGGTCGTCATAGCCCCGCGCCACGTGGGAGGCGTCGGCCACCACCGTCTCCCCCTCAGCGGCCAACCCGGCCAGGACCAGGGCCGCGCCAGCCCTGAGGTCGGGGGCCCGCACCGGAGCCCCCGACAGCCGCTCGACGCCACGAATCACGGCATGGTGTCCCTGAATCCGCACGTCGGCGCCCATGCGCACCAGCTCGTTGACGTAGCGAAAGCGGTTGGCCCCGTACAGGTTCTCGGTGACGATACCCACCCCGTCAGCCACGGACAGCATGGCCACCAGCAGGGGCTTGTAGTCGGTGGCGATGCCCGGGTAGGGCAATGTGGAGACGTCGGTCGAGCGCAACCGACCGGGCGCCGAAGCCCAGATCCCCGTGCCCGTGGGCGAGGTCCGCACGCCCATCTCCCCCAGCTTCAGCATGAGCATGTCCATGTGATCCGGCCGGGCCCCTTCGAGGGTGACCTCCCCGCCGGCGAGGCCGACGGCGGCGAGAAAGGTGGCTGACTCGACGCGATCGGGGATGACCTCGTGCTCGACGGGGCTCAGCTCCTCCACCCCCTCGACCTCGATGGTGGAGGTGCCTGCCCCC
>JALZKD010000150.1 GCA_030859405.1 Actinomycetota bacterium
TCGTTTCTCTTCCAGCTGCGCCACACAGGCACGCCGTGGGCCACCAGACCTTCTTTGGGTGCCGTCGTCGGGGTCCTTCAGGAGTTCGGTGGAGGCCGAGGGGGAGCGGCTCCCATCTCCTCGCTCTTCCTGCTGGGGCTGGCTGCTCTGGGACTCTTCGCCCGATCGCTGGACCTGCGGCGGTTGGAGCTGGACGTGCGGACGCGACCCCAGGGCCGAGCCCTCGCCCTGGCCGCGGTCGGCCCTGTGGCCATCGGGGTGGTCCTCGGGATCCTCACGGGCGCGGCCTTCGCCGTTCGCTACGCGTCGGTGGCCCTCCCTCCCTTCGTCCTCCTCGCCGCCCTCGGGACCGACGCCCTGTCGGACCCCAAGGTGCGCCGGCGGGTGCTGGCCGTGGTGGCCCTTTTCGGATTGTGGACCGGTGCCACCACTTCGCTGTACCAGAGGACGACGGCGCGGGAGGTGGCCACAGCCATCGAAGAGCGAGGATCTCCAGGCGACGTGGTGGCCTACTGTCCCGACCAGCTGGGCCCGGCGGTGAGTCGATACCTCCCCGACCATTTCGTGCAGCTGACCTTCCCCCGAGGGATCGGCCCCGAGCGGGTGGAGTGGGTGGACTACAAGAAGGTCAACCAAGCCGCTGAGGCCCGCCCCTTCGCCGAGATGGTGCACCAAAGGGCGGGAGCCAACGACATCTGGATGGTGTGGGCTCCCGGCTACCGCACCTTCGGCTCCAACTGCGAGGCCGTCATCGCCGCTCTGGAGGTTCAGCGGCCGCACACGAGCCGGCTGGTTCGGGTGAGGCTGCGCTTTCCCGAGCATCCCGGTCTCCTTCGCTTCAGGTCCAGTTCGATAACATCCGGCGGGTCCCAGGGACCGCTCGTGCTTCCAGAAGCCAGCCCACAGAGGTGACCTTGACCGACCAGCGCGACCAACCGCCCGCCTCCAACACCGATCCCAACGTGGTCATCATCGGGGCGGGCCCGGCCGGCCTCACTGCCGCCTACCAGCTCACCAAGCGGGGGAAGGTGGCCACCATCCTCGAGGCCGACACCGTGGTGGGGGGGATCAGTCGCACCGCCGAGCGCGACGGGTGGCGCTTCGACATCGGCGGTCATCGCTTCTTCACCAAGGTGAAGCCGGTGGAGGACCTTTGGCTGGAGATCCTGGGCGAGGACGACTTCTTGATGCGGCCCCGCATGTCGCGCATCTACTACAACAACAAGTTCTTCGACTACCCCCTGAAGGCCATGAACGCCCTGAAGGGCCTGGGTCTGGCCGAGGCCGCTCTGTGCATGCTGTCCTACGGCTGGGCCCGTGTCCGGCCGCCCAAGGACCAGAGCAACTTCGAGGGATGGGTCTCGGCCAAGTTCGGCTACCGCCTCTACCGCATCTTCTTCAAGACCTACACCGAGAAGCTCTGGGGCGTGCCCGCCACGTCCATCCAGGCCGACTGGGCGGCGCAGCGCATCAAGAACCTCTCGCTGTTCAAGGCGGTGATGAACGCCATCATGCCCAAGCGCAACCAGAAGCAGATCACCAGCCTCATCGAGGAGTTTCGTTACCCGAAATACGGGCCCGGCATGATGTGGGAGCGGGCCACCGAGCTGGTAACCGCCGCTGGCTGCAAGGTGATCTTCGAGGCCCCGGTCACCGCTGTGCACCACGAAGGGGGCAGGGCGGTGGCGGTGACGGCGGAGAACAACGGCCTACCCAGCCGCTACGAGGCCACCCACGTGATCTCCTCCATGCCCTTTCGAGACCTGATCCGGGCCATGGAGCCGCCTCCTCCGCCCGAGGTGCTGGCCGCGGCCGAGGGCCTCAAGTACCGCGACTTCTTCACGGTGGCGCTGGTGGTGCCCGAGGAGGCAGGGTTCCCCGACAACTGGATCTACATCCACTCGCCCGACGTCAAGCTCGGCCGCATCCAGAACTTCGGTTCCTGGTCGCCTTACCTGGTGAAGGGCGGCCGCACGTGCTTGGGCCTCGAGTACTTCGCCTTCGAGGGCGACGAGCTCTGGTCCATGGCCGACGGCGACCTGGTCGAGCAGGGCAAGCGGGAGCTGGCCCAGCTCGGCCTGTTGGATGACCCGGCGAAGGTGGAAGCGGGCTACGTGGTGCGGATGCCGAAGGCCTACCCCATGTACGACGCCACCTACAAGAAGAACATCCAGGTCATGCGGCAATGGCTCGAGGCCAATGCTCCGAACGTGTATCCCGTCGGCCGCAACGGCATGCACAAGTACAACAACCAGGACCACTCGATGTACACCGCCATGCTCTCGGTGGAGAACATCTTCGGCGCCAACCACGACACCTGGACCGTGAACGTGGAGGCCGCCTACCACGAGGAGCGCGAAGAGGCCGGCGACAAGAGCAGCGCCACGCCTTCCTCGTCGTCCTAGGCGCTGGCGGGGTGACCACCCGCCTCGAGCGGTGGCGCTCCCCGGAGGGCGTAGGCCCGCTCTCCTCGACGTCGAGGCGGGCCTGGAGACGAGAGCTGGGCCATGACCTGGCCGCGGCCCTTCCCGCCTGGCTCACGGCTCGGGCGCTGGTGCTGGCCGCCTTGGCCGCCGCCCATCCTCTCCACACCAACTTCAGGCCCATCGAGTCCTCGGCCCTACGCCTGGGCCAGGGCCTGCTGGCGTGGGACGGCGAGTGGTTCTACCGCATCGCCACCGAGGGCTACGGCGCCTTGCCGCGGGCGGGCCTGCGCTACTTCCCCCTGTTCCCAGCGCTCGGCCGTGGGTTGGCCACGGTCCTGTTCGCCAACGTGGGTCTGTCCCTGATCGTGCTGGCCAATGCGCTGGCTCTGGCGGCAGGAGCCGCGCTCTACCGCCTGACCCTGCGGGAGAGCGGCGACGAGAGGCTGGCCCGCCGGGCGACCTGGCTGCTGGCGTTGGCACCACCGTCGTTCGTCCTGGTGATGGGCTACACCGAGTCCCTGGCCATCCTTCTGGCCGTGGTCACCTTCTCGGCTCTGAGGCGGCAACGCTGGGGGTGGGCCGCGTTGGGAGGGTTCCTCTCCGGCCTGGCCCGACCGCTCGGGGTGCTGCTGTCCATACCGGCGGCCATCGAGGCCCTCCCTCGATTGCGCGCCGGGTCGTTCCAGCAGCGCCTGGGCGGGATTGCCTCCGTCGGGGCGCCGGTCGCCGGCTGCCTCACGTACCTGGCGTGGGTCGGCCTGCGCTTCGGCGACCCCTTGCTGCCCTACAGCTCGCAACAGACGCCGGCCTTCCGGGGTGGGTTCGCCAATCCTCTGGTCACCCTGGCCAAGACGGCCGGAGATCTGGTGGCCGGCCGCTTCGCCACCAAGAACGTGCCCCACCTGCCCTGGGCCGTGGTCCTGATCGTCTTGGTGGTGGTGGTCTGCCGCCGGTGGCCGCCCTCCTACGGCGCCTTCGCCGTGGCCACGCTTCTGGTGGCGCTCAGCACCGAGCGGCTGGGCTCGCTCGAACGCTACGGGTTCGCCTGCTTCCCGGTGGTCCTGGCCCTGGCGTCGATCACGGCCAGCGACCGGGTGCGCCGTGTGGTCCTGGTGTCCTCCGGCGCGGCCATGACGACCTACGCCACCCTCACCTTCCTCGCCCTCTACGTGCCGTAGAGGCTGGTGTTCAGGACTCGGGCTTGTTCTTCCTGTCCCCGCACCTGAAGGTGCCCTCCACGTCGACACGGAGCTTGTCGCCGTTCTCCCACCCCCGAAGCGAGATCCGGCCCGACCGCTGGGAGGGGTCGATGGTGACGGTGCCGGTCGAGCTCTGCTCCTCTCCCCAGACGAAAGGCGCCCTCTCGAGGTCCTTGAACAGCAGGAACAAGCCGTC
>JALZKD010000151.1 GCA_030859405.1 Actinomycetota bacterium
GGCCCAGGCCACTCAGCTCTACGGCGCCGACTCCGTTCCCGGCGCCCCTCGTATCTACCAACGCAAGGTGAAGAACGCCCAGGAGGCTCACGAGGCCATCCGGCCCGCCGGCGACACCTTCCGCCACCCCCGGGAGGTGGCGAGGGAGGTGGGTCCCGACGAGGCCCGTCTCTACGACCTGATCTGGCGCCGCACCGTCGCGTCCCAGATGAAGGACGCAACGGGGCACACGGTGACCGTTCGCCTGGGAGCCACCTCCTCCGAGGGCGAGGACGCCGAGCTCTCGACCGGGGGCACGGTGATCACGTTCCTGGGCTTCCGCCGCGCCTACGAGGAGGGCGCCGACCATGTGGAGGCCTCCACGGTGACCACCGCCGACGGCGATGGGCAGGAGCGTCGACTGCCGGCTCTGGCCGAGGGCGACGACGTCGACGCGCTGGGCTTCGAGACCCAGGCTCACGCCACCAAGTCACCGGCGCGTTACACCGAGGCGTCGCTGGTCAAGGCCCTGGAGGAGATGGGTGTGGGCCGGCCCTCGACCTACGCCTCCATCCTCGGCACCATCCAGAGCCGTGGCTACGTCTGGAAGAAGGGCAGCGCCCTCATCCCGTCGTTCGTGGCCTTCGCCGTGGTGGGGCTGCTCGAGCGTCACTTCGGCGAGCTGGTGGACTACGGCTTCACGGCCAGCATGGAGGACGGCCTGGACGCCATCGCCACCGGCAACGAGGAGGCCGTTCCCTGGTTGACCCGCTTCTACTTCGGGAACGGAACGCCCGGGCTCCGGCCCATGGTGTCCGACCATCTGGGGGAGATCGACGCCCGCGAGGTCAACTCCATTCCTCTGGGGACTGACGACCAGGACCGCCTCGTGGTGGTCAGGGTCGGCCGCTACGGGCCCTACGTGGAGCGGGGCGACGACCGGGCGTCGGTTCCCGAGGACCTGGCCCCCGATGAGCTGACGCTCGAGCGTGCGGCCGCGCTGTTGGAGGCGCCCTCCGACGACCGAGTCCTCGGCACTGATCCCCAGAGCGGGTTGGTCGTGCTCGTGCGCAGCGGTCGTTACGGGCCCTACGTGCAGCTGGGCCAGGAGGAGGGCGGAGCCAGCGCGGCCCCGGCTCGCGGGGCCCGGGGCAACGGCTCGCAGCGGGCTCGCAAGCCGACCCGGGTCTCGCTCTTCAAGACCATGACGCCCGAGACGGTGACGCTCGACGAGGCCCTTCGCCTGCTCACGCTCCCCCGGTCGCTCGGGACCGATCCCGGCTCGGGCGAGGAGGTCGTGGCTCACCTCGGCCGCTACGGGCCCTACGTCAAGAAGGGCTCCGACAGCAGGAGCCTGGCGTCCGAGGAGCAGCTCTTCGACCTCACCCTCGAAGAAGCCCTCGCCATCTTCTCGGAGCCCAAGCGCTGGCAGGGCCGCGGCGGGTCGGCCGCTCCCGGCCGCGAGCTGGGACCGGACCCCGCCTCTTCGCGCCCGATGGTGGTCAAGCACGGTCGCTTCGGCGCCTACGTCACCGATGGCGAGGTGAACGCCAGCCTCCCCAAGTCGGAGGCGGCCGAGGCCATAACCGCGGAGCGGGCCGCCGAGCTGCTGGCCGAGAAGCGGGCCAAGGCCGGCGCCGAGCCTGGAAGACCGCAGCGGGCGAGGGGAACCAAGGCCAAGAAGGCGACCAAGGCCAAGGCGAAGAAGGCGACCAAGGCCAAGGCCAAGAAGGCGACCAAGGCCAAGGCGACCAAGGCCAAGGCGACCAAGGCCAAGAAGGCGCCAGCGGGCTGAGGCGTCGTCCCCGAGGCGCTCCTGAGCATCGAGCGTGCGGTTCTGTGCCCCGCGGGACGAGCCGAGTCCCCTAGCCTCTGAGTCCGTGGCGGACCCGTCCCCTCGAGCCGGCGCCGGGGGCGACGACCAGGACACCGCCAGCCAGCCCACCGCCGAGATCCCCAGGGGGACAGGGCCGGGACACGCAGCGCCATCCGAACCCGACACTCCGTCCCTCCTGCGCCTGTTCGGTTCCCATTCGTTCTTCCGTCTGTGGCTGGCTCAGGTGGTGTCGTCGCTCGGTGACTGGCTCGGCTTCGTGGCCGTCACGGCCGTGGCCGCCCGCATCGGGGGGTCCTCACCCGAGGCAGCCATCAGCCTGGTGCTCTCCGCCCGGCTCCTCCCCGGGTTCTTCCTCGCTCCGGCGGCGGGCGTGATAGTGGACCGGTGGGACCGCAAGCGGGTGATGGTTTCCTGCGACGTGGGGCGGGGGCTGGTGCTGGCCTCCCTGCCCTTCGTGGATACGGTTCCCGGCCTGTTCGTGGCCTCCCTCCTGCTCGAGATCCTGACCCTGCTGTGGTCGCCGGCGAAGGAGGCCTCGGTTCCGAACCTGGTGCGAAAGGAGTTCCTGGCCAACGCCAACTCACTGTCGCTGGTGGCCGCCTACGGGACCTTTCCCATCGGCTCGGCGCTCTTCGCCCTTCTGGCCGGCGTAGCGGCGTGGTTGTCCCGCTACGACGTCCTCGCTGGCCTGCGGGTGAGCCAAGAGACGGTCGCCATCTGGTTCGACGTGGGCACGTTCTTCGTCTCCGCCTTCATGATCTCGACGTTGGCCTTGCCCCGACATCGCCGTCGGGAACGCAAGGGAGACGACCGCGTCGACCTCCGAAGGAGTCTGAGCGACCTGGCCGAGGGATACCGCTTCATCGGCCAGAGCGCCGTGGTGCGGGCCGTCATCCTCGGGATCGGCACCGGGCTGGTGGGTGGTGGGATGCTCGTCCCCCTGGGCCCGGTCATGTCCAAGGAGGTGCTGGGCGCTGGAACTGCAGGTTTCGGCCTCCTCCTCACCGCTCTGGGGGTTGGGGTGGCCGCCGGCATCATCATCCTCTCGATCTTCCAGAGCCGGCTCCCCCACGAGCGAGTCTTTGTCTTCTCTGTGTTCGGCGCTGGGGTGTGCCAGCTGATCGGCGCCTCCATGGCCAGCCTTCCGCCCGCCCTGGTGTTCGTCGCCGCCCTGGGGTTGTGTGGCGGGTCGGTGTACATCCTCGGCTTCACCATCTTGCAGAGCAACGTGGAGGACGAGCTGCGGGGGCGCATCTTCGCCACCCTGTACACCCTGGTCCGGTTCTGCCTCCTCCTGGCTTTCGCGGTGGCGCCGCTCCTCTCGTCTCTGCTCGGCAAGGTGTCAGAGGCCCTGGTCGACGGCTCCATATCCATCGCAGGCGTCTCCGTCGCCCTTCCCGGCGTACGGCTGACCCTGTGGTTGGGGGGCGTCATCATCGTGACCGCCGGCCTGCTGGCGAGCCGTTCGATGCGTGACCACCGTCCCGCGTGAGGGGCCGGCTGATCGCCCTGGAGGGTGGGGAGGCGTCGGGCAAGACCACCCAGGCCGCCATCCTCGCCCGCCGGTTGGACGCCGTGCTGACCCGGGAGCCAGGCGGCACGCCAGTGGGCGAGCGCGTCCGGTCCCTGCTGCTCGACGCCAAGGTGACGAGCCTCGACGCCAAGGCCGAGGCCCTCCTCATGGCCGCCGACCGCGCCCAGCACGTGGCCGAGGTGATCGGACCTGCCCTCGAGGCGGGCCGCCATGTCGTCACCGACCGTTACGCCCATTCATCTCTCGCCTACCAGGGTCACGGTCGAGGCCTGCCCGTCGACGAGGTGAGCCGCGTGTCGGAGTGGGCGGCCGGGGGCTTGTGGCCGGACGTGGTGGTCCTGGTGGACGTGCCCGAGGACGTGGCCCGCCGGCGGCGAGCCGGCTCCGACCGCTTCGAGCTCGAGGAGCGTGCTTTTCACCGTCGGGTGGCTGACGGCTACCACCAGCTGGTGGCCGAGGACCCGGACC
>JALZKD010000060.1 GCA_030859405.1 Actinomycetota bacterium
CGAGTCACCATCATCGAACCGGCTCAACGTAGGGGTAGCTCGTACGATCTGGGCCAGGAGCTAAAGCTCGGCCGGAGCAGTGACTGTCACATCTCCCTCTCCGAGGACAGCTTCGTGTCCCAGGCCCATGCCCGCATCTACCGCAGGGACGGGAGGGTGTGGCTCGAGGACCTTGGCTCCACCAACGGCACCTACCTCAACTCGACCGCGGTGTCAGCGCCCACGGTGCTCCACCGGGGCGACCGGATCCAGGTGGGGCGCACGGTACTGGAGGTGAATCGATGACCACCCTTGTTGCCGCCGGCGCCACCGATGTGGGCCGGGTGCGGACCAGCAACGAGGACGAGTACCTCCTCGCCGAGCCCCTCTACGCAGTGGCCGACGGGATGGGCGGACACGCCGCCGGCGAGGTGGCGTCGGCCACCGCCATGGACGCCCTGCAGGCGTCCTTCGACGGGAACCGCACGGTCCCGGGCCTGGCGGGCGCCGTCCGCGACGCCAACCGGGCGGTGTGGGAGCAGAGCCGCCAGTCCTCCGAGCTGAGGGGGATGGGCACCACCATGACGGCCGTGGCCCTGGTCGAGGAAGGCGACGACGAGATCCTCGCCATTGCCAACGTGGGTGACTCCCGCGCCTACCTGCTCCGCGACGGAGAGCTCGACCAACTCACCGACGACCACAGTGTGGTCGAGGAGCTGCGGCGGGCGGGCCGGCTCAGCTCCGAGGAGGCGGCCAGCGACCCCAGGCGACACGTCCTCACCCGGGTGCTGGGTGTGGACGCCGACGTCGAGGTGGACTCCTTCGAGGTGATCCCCTACCAAGGGGACCGCCTGCTGCTGGCCAGCGACGGGCTCTTCGGCGACGTCTCCGACGAGGAGATCGCCGCCGTCCTGCGCCGGCGATCCGACCCCGAGCGGGTGGCCCAGCAGCTGGTGGCCATGGCCAAGGACGCCGGCGGCGCCGACAACATCACCGTGGTGGTGATCGACGTCACCGACGACGACCGGTCGGCACGGGCGTCTACCAGGGTGCAGAGCGGCTGGATCGCAGCCGAGCCCCAGCCCGTGTCCGCGCGCCGAGTCTCGGACACGGCCCCCGACACCGCGCAGATGCCGAGGGCCGTGCCGGCGGAGACCGAGCCTCCTCCCGCCCCGCAACAGCCGGTGCCTGAAGCGGCAGCTCCCGCGCCGGCGCCGGCGCCCAAGAAGCGTCGGCGTCTCAACATTGCCACCGTGGCCTTCCTCCTCGTCCTGGCCCTGCTCCTGGCGTCGGCGACTGCAGCCATCCTTATCTCGGCCCGGGGCTCGTACTTCGTGGGCGTCCAGGGCGACGAAGTCGTGATCTTCAAGGGCAAACCCGGAGGACTTCTCGGGTTCCAGCCCACGCTCGAGGAGCGACCGGGCCTTCGCCTCGCAGACGTGCTCCCGAGCCGGGCCGAGGAGCTGCGCCGTGGGAAGGAGGCGCCGTCCCTGGACCGGGCCCGCAGCTACGTCCGCAACATCGAGGAGGAGGCGCGGGCGGCCGCCGTGCCACCGCCGACGACGACGCCCCGAGCGCCCCTGAACGCCCCTCCCCCGGCAACCGTCCCGTGAGGCGCGCCCCCCGTCGCAACGCCGAGCTCGGCCTCATCGTGCTGGCCGTCCTCCTCACGGGGGCTCTCTACGCCCTGGCCAGCCTCGGGAGGTCGGCGTCCTTGCCGGCCAACATCGTGCCCTTCCTGGCCGTGATCCTGATCCTGTTCGGAGGAGCTCATATCGGAGTCCGGGTCCTCGCCCCCGACGCCGACGGCATGCTGCTCGGGTTGGCCGCCATGCTCAACGGCATCGGCTACGTGTTCATCGCCCGACTGGACCCCGACCTGGCCGGCCTCCAAGCCGTGTGGACGGCCCTCGGCATCGGCGCCTTCCTCGGAACCCTCGCCCTCGTGCGCCGGGCCCGGGACCTCGAGCACTACCGCTACTCGTTCGCCATCCTCGGTGTGGCGCTGCTGCTGATGCCACTGCTGCCTGTCGTCGGCCGCAACATCAACGGGGCCCGCCTGTGGGTACGAGTGGGCGCCATCACCTTCCAGCCCGGAGAGCTGGCCAAGATCGCCCTGGCCATCTTCTTCGCCGCCTACCTGGTCGAGAAGCGCGAGCTGCTCTCCGAGCTCCGCCTCACCAGCGGGCGCCTTCCCGACGTGCGGGTGGTCGGACCCCTCCTCCTGGCCTGGGGAGCGTCGTTGTTGGTCATGACCGCCCAGCGCGACCTCGGGTCGTCGCTGCTGTTCTTCGCCTTCTTCATAGTGATGGTCTGGATGGCCACCGCTCGGGGCGCCTACCTCGGGATCGGCCTCGGCCTGTTCGCCGCCGGCGCCATGTTCGCCTACTCCGTCTTCGGCCACGTGCAGTCCCGGATCAGCATCTGGCTCGACCCCTGGCCCGAGGCCACCGGGCAGGCCTACCAGATCGTGCAGGCGGCCTACGCCTTCGGATCGGGCGGGTTCGCGGGCTCGGGCCCGGGGCTCGGGGCGCCGGGCACCATCCCCGCCGTCGCCACTGACTTCATCTTCGCCGCCGTGGGCGAGGAGCTGGGCCTGCTGGGCACCACCGCCGTCATCGTCGCCTTCGTGCTCATGGTGGCCGCCGGCCTGCGCATCGCCCTGCGGGCCGACCAGGCCTTCGAGCAGCTGCTGGCGGCCGGTCTGACGACCATCATCGGGCTCCAGACCTTCATCATCATCGGCGGCGTCACCCGCCTCGTCCCGCTGACCGGCCTCACGCTGCCCTTCATGTCCTACGGAGGCTCGTCACTGGTGGCCAACTACGTGCTGCTGGCCCTCTTGATCCGCGTCTCCGACGACACGTCCCGCCGGGCCCAGCGCATGGCCGCCGAGATGGCTGCGGCGAGGGACCAGACCGTCCGACAGGCGAGCTAGGGAGCGGCCGGTGGAGCGACAGATCCGACGCGTGGGCGTGGCGCTGCTGGTGCTGATCTGCCTCCTCTTCCTCCAGCTCAACTACCTGCAGATCGTGCGGGCCGACAAGCTGGCCAACGACCCCGGCAACTCGCGGAAGGCCACCCGGGACTTCAACCGGGAGCGGGGCGTCATCCAGACGGCCGACGGGGTGGTGGTCGCCGAGTCGGTGCCCACGCCCGGGGCCAAGTTCAAGCGGCTCCGGCGCTACCCCGAGGGCGCCCTCTTCGCCCATGTGGGGGGGTATTTCTCGTTCACCTTCGGCAGCGACGGGGTGGAGAACACCTACAACGACGACCTGGCCGGCCGCAGCGCGGCGGTGACGCAGGTCCGCGACGTGCTCTCGGACCGCGTCCGGACCGGCAACGTCACCCTCACCCTCTCCAAGGGCCTGCAGCAGGTGGCCAAGGACGCCCTCGGGAACCGCCGGGGGGCGGTGGTGGCCCTGAACCCCACCAACGGGGCGGTGCTGGCCATGTGGAGCTTTCCCTCCTTCGACCCCAACCCGCTGGCCGCCCACGACCAGCGAGCCGTGCAGTCCTCGTGGAAGGCCCTGCAGGCCGACGGCTCCAAGCCGTTGCTGGCCCGTTCCTATCGGGAGCGCTTCGCCCCCGGCTCCACGTTCAAGGTGGTCACCGCCGCCGCCGCCCTTGAGCGGGCCCCCGAGCTCGTGTCCAAGTCCTATCCCAGGCTTCGCGAGCTCGACCTGCCCCAGTCCCAGGCCAACCTGCCCAACTTCGGCGGGAGCAGCTGCGGCGGAGCCCTCCCCGACCTGCTGAAGGTCTCGTGCAACACCGGCTTCGCCCAGATGGGCCTCGACCTCGGCGCCGACCGGCTGGCCGGCGAGGCGCGGGACTTCGGCTTCGGCGCTCGCCCGCCCCTTGACCTCAACGCCGTGGCCGCCTCCCAGTTCCCCGAGGCCTCGGCGTTCCGCAAGGACCTGCCGGCGCTGGCCAAGTCGGCCATCGGCCAGCAGGACGTGTCGGCCACGTCCCTGGAGATGGCGCTGGTCGCCGGCGGGGTGGCCAACGGCGGGGTGATCATGAAACCCCACGTCATGGCCGAGGTCCGCGACAGCGAGGGCCAGGTGGTTCGTTCGGGCCCCTCCGAGCCGTGGCAGCGAGCCATGAGCCCGGCCAACGCCGCCAGCCTCAGGGACATGATGGTGAGCGTGGTGAACGGCGGCACCGCCACCCGTGCCGCCGTCCCTGGTGCGCAGGTGGCGGCCAAGACGGGCACCGCCCAGACCGTGGGTGACAACTCCCACGCCTGGATCGTGGCCTTCGCCCCCGCCGAGGCGCCCCGAGTGGCCGTCGCCGTGATCGTGGAGAGCCAGCCCGGCCTGGGGGACACCGTCACCGGTGGCCGGGTGGCCGCCCCGATCGCTCAGGCCGTACTCGCCGCGGCCCTTCGCAGCCGGTGAAGGATACCGGTCACCTAGGCTGGAAGGGCTCATGACCCAGCAGCCGGCCACGGTGTACAGCGATCGTTACGAGATCCTCCGCCCCGTGGCTCGCGGTGGCATGGCCGAGGTGTACCTGGCCCACGACCAGCTGCTCGATCGCCCCGTAGCCCTCAAGGTCCTGTTCCCGGAGCTTTCCGTGGACGCCACCTTCGTGGCCCGATTCCGCCGGGAGGCTCAGGCCGCGGCCAGCCTCAGCCATCCCAACATCGTCCCCATCTACGACTGGGGCGAGTCGGAGACGGACAAGACCTACTTCATCGTCATGGAGTACGTGGACGGCAAGCCGCTGTCCTCCGTCATCCGCTCCGAGGGCACCCTGCTGGCCGACCGGGCCGCGGGCATCGGCGCCGCCGTGGCCGGCGCCCTCGCCTTCGCCCATCGCAACGGCGTCATTCATCGCGACGTCAAGCCTGGGAACGTGCTCATCGACTCCAACGGCGGCGTCAAGGTCACCGACTTCGGGATCGCCCGGGCCGCCAACACCGACGAGCAACTCACCCAGACAGGGGCGGTCATGGGTACGGCCACGTACTTCTCCCCCGAGCAGGCCCAGGGCCACGACGTCGACGCCCGCAGCGACGTTTACTCCCTCGGCGTGGTGCTCTACGAGATGATCACTGGCGAACCTCCCTTCAGTGGTGAGAGCCCGGTGGCCATCGCCTACAAGCACGTGCGGGAGGAACCCACCGCGCCGCGCGGGATCAACTCGGCCATCCCGCCCGCCTTCGAGGCCATCGTCCTGCGGGCCATGGCCAAGGACCCCGCCGACCGCTACGCCAACGCCGAGGAGCTGCGGGCCGACCTGCTCCGGTACCGGCAGGGCCGCAAGGTGCTGGCCGCGGTTCCGGCTGCTGGCGCGCCCACCCAGACCGTGGCTGCCGCCACCGTGGCCGCACCGGTGGCCGAGGGCCCCGTCACCAGGGCTGTCAGCACCGCCGACGACGGCACCCGCGTCACGCCGGCCACAGAGGTGGAGGACGCCCCCACGTCCCCGCCCCCCCCGGGTCGAAGCCGAACGGGCGTCTACGTCGGCCTGCTGCTGGGCATGCTGGCCCTGCTGCTGCTCCTCCTGTTCCTCTTGGGCAAGACGCTGGGCATCTTCGGGGGAGGAGGCGGCAAGGTCACGGTGCCGAGCGTCATCACCAAGACGGCGGAGGACGCCGAAGGCACCCTGCGCGGGCTCGGCTTGAACCCGGTCCGCCAGCCAGAGCCCAGTGACCAAGCGGCCAACACGGTGATCGGTCAGGACCCGCCCCCCGACACCAAGGTCGACAAGGGCTCCTCCGTCACCCTCCGGGTCAGCCAGGGCCCGCAACCGGTGAAGGTGCCGTCGGTCATCGGTGACGACGTCGACGACGCCAGGAACGAGCTCCAGCGCCTGGGCCTGCAGGCGCAGGTCAGCACCCAGCCCAGTGACACTCAGCGGGAAGGCCGCGTCGTGGACCAGGACCCCAAGTCGGGCGCCGACGTCCCCAAGGGCTCGACGGTCAGGCTGGTCGTGTCCGGGGGCAGGTCCAAGGTGCAGGTGCCGAGTGTGGTGGGCCAGGACTCGGCGTCGGCCGCGGCCGAGCTCGGCGCCGCTGGTTTCAGGGTCCGCACGGTGCGCGAGCCGTCAGCCACGGTCCCGACGGACCGGGTGATCCGCACGGACCCGGGTGCCGGCGGGGAGCTGGACAGGGGTTCCACCGTGACCATGGTGGTCTCATCGGGGCCCCAGACCACGACGACCCAAGCCCCCCCGGCCCCCACCACCACCGCCAGCACACTCCTCCGCCCCTGAGTTCAGCGCCGCGGGCGCTTCTGATCACCGTGCCAGGAAGTTGGCGAGGATGGCCTTTCCGGCCCGCGTGAGTATCGACTCGGGATGGAACTGCACCCCCTCGATGGGCAGGCTCCGGTGACGAAGGCCCATCACGGTGCCATCCTCGGCCTCGGCCGTCACCTCCAGTGTGGCCGGTACCGACTCCCGCTCCACCACCAGCGAGTGGTAACGGGTGGCCTCGAACGGGTTCGACAGCCCGCTCAGCACCCCCTGGCCGCGGTGGCGGATCACCGAGGTCTTCCCGTGCATGACGACCGGCGCTCGGACCACGTGGCCCCCGAAGACCTCACCGATGCACTGGTGCCCGAGGCACACCCCCAGGGTGGGTACCTCCGGGCCCAGCTCCCCGATCAAGGCGTTGCTCACCCCGGCGTCCTCGGGGCGACCAGGGCCGGGGCTCACGAGCACGGCGTCGGGTCGCAAGGCCCGCGCCTCACTCACGCTGAGGGCGTCGTTGCGGTAGACGAGGGGCTCGGCGCCGAGCTCGCCCAGGTACTGGACCAGGTTGTAGACGAACGAGTCGTAGTTGTCGACGACCAGAACGCGGGCGGGCATCGACCACGAACCTACCGGTTGGATCCGCCGTTGCTTCCTTCGAGGCCGGACTCCCATCACTAGTCTCGTCTCCAGATGGCACGCTCAGGGCGCAGGACGCCCCCCCAAGGCAAGGCGGTGTCGGGCAGAGCCACCCCGGCTCCCTCCGCCAGGTACACGCCCCCCATACCCAAGTCGCAGAAGTCGAGCCCCTGGTGGGTGGCCGTGCTCATGCTGAGCCTGCTGGTGGCGGGAATGCTCGTCACCGTCTGCAACTACCTGGGCCTGCTGCCCGGCGGGGCCAACAACGGGTACCTCTTCGCCGGTCTGGGCCTCATCACCGTCGGTTTCCTCGTCGCCACCCGCTACCGCTGAGAGCGCCCTCCCCCTTAGCGCCAAGTGTTCACCTGAGTTACATCGGTGTGACTCTCCCCAGCTTCGTCCACAGGGTGGGGACGAGGGGCTGTCCTCAGTCGACGGGAGTCACCAGCTCCATCTCGTCCATGCAGTGGCGGGGGGGTTCGGGGTTCTCGTCGGGAGCGGCTGTGAGCTTCAGCTCCACTCCGCACGACGTGCAGCGGTAGCGCAGGCTGACACGGCGCATCTCACCTGTCGGTGGCGGAGCGGGGGGGGGCTGGCCGATGGTGCGGAGGAAGAAGAGGCCCACCCGCATGATCAGCAGGAACACCACCACGGCGACGACGAGCTCGAGGAGCACCGCCGCTACAGCCGTTCTATGACGGTGGCGTTGGCCAAGCCGCCTCCCCCGCACATGGCCTGCAGCCCGTAGCGACCACCGCTGCGGGACAGCTCGTGGACCAGCGTGGTCATGAGCCTGGCGCCTGTGCACCCGAGGGGGTGACCCAGGGCGATGGCCCCGCCGTTCACGTTCACTCGGTCCATGTCGGCGTGAAGCTCGGCGCCCCAGGCCAGCACCACCGAGGCGAAGGCCTCATTGATCTCGAAAGCGTCGATGTCCTCCACCGTCAAGCCGGCCCGTTCCAAGGCCTTCTCGGTGGCCGGGATGGGGCCGGTGAGCATGGTGACGGGATCCACACCGGCCAGGGCGAAGGCGTGGAACCGGGCCCGGGGGACCAGTCCCAGCTCGACGGCCTTCTCCTCGCTGGTCACCAGCACGGCGGCGGCGCCGTCGCTGATCTGGGAGGAGTTGCCGGCGGTGACCTTTCCGCCCGCCTTGAACGCGGGCTTCAAGGCCGCCAGCGTCTCAGCCGTGGTGTCGGCGTCGATGCTCTCGTCGTGATCGAGGGCCTCGCCTGTCTCGCCGCCTCGCTCGTCCTTGACGGCCACGGCCATGATCTCCTCCTCGAAGCGCCCCTCGGCGCGGGCCCGGGCCGCCCGCTGCTGGCTGCGGGCCCCGAAGGCGTCGAGGTCCTGCCGGGACAGGCTCCAGCGGTCGGCCACGATCTCGGCCGAGATGCCCTGGGGCACCAGTCCTCCCCCGCCGGCGTAGCGGTCGAGCACCCGGGGGCCGAAGGGCCGCCCACCCACCTGCATCGACGCGCCCTGTGGCACCCTCGTCATGGTCTCCACGCCGGCGGCGATCACCATGTCGTAGGCCCCCGCCATCACGCCTTGAGCGGCGAAGTGCAGCGCCTGCTGGGAGCTGCCGCACTGGCGATCGACGGTGGTGGCCGGGACCGTCTCGGGGAAGCCGGCGGCCAGCACCGCGCTGCGCCCGACGTTCAGGCCCTGCTCGCCAACCTGGGTGACGCAGCCCATGATCACGTCGTCCACCATGGCGGGATCGAGGTCGTTGCGGGCCATCAGGGCTGCGAGGACGTGGCCGGCCAGGTCGGCGGGGTGCCACCCCCGGAGCTTGCCGTTGCGCTTCCCCGCTCCGGTGCGGGCCGCGTCCACGATCACCGCGCTGCGCACGGGCCCAAGTCTGGCTCAGCGCCCGCCCGGCGTAGGCAGCAGCAGCGAATCTAGCGGCGAAGTCTCAGGTCACCGCTGGGTGCGCTCTCGGGCCAGCGTCTTGAACTGGCACTGCGACCACCCGCCCGAAGCCGTTCACGGAGTGGCTCGGTCATCATGGCCCCCCGGTTGGGCCGGCGGACCGAGTGACCGACCGCCATCGTGGGACACCCAGGTATGGGGGGCCTTTCTCGGCCGTTTCGGGGTGTTAAGACGATGCGGGGTTGGTCATCCGCTCCCCCGTCGTGGCGGCCTGCCGCCCCACAGCCCCGCCCCCTTCTGACCGAAGCGGTTTGCGGAGTGGTGCTCCTGGGCCAGCTTGCGTAGGGCCACCAGCGCGGCCTCGAACACCACGGTGCCCACGACCGCTCCCTCCACCAGATCGGCCCGGGCCGCATCGGCAGGCAGGCACGACAGCTCACGTGCCGCCAGCTCGTCGGCGGCCTTGGCGTAGGGCACGAAGGCCGTGGCATCCGCGGGGCGCCCGAGCCGGCGCAGGGCCACCAGCGCATCAGCCAGCTTGCGGCGCGACGGCGCGACGGCGCTCACCCTCCACCCCAGCTCGGTCAGGAATGCATCCACCTCGGCGCGGGCCTGCGCCACGTCCTCGGGGACTGGTCCCCGGTCGGGGGGCGGCCCGAGGGCGTGGTGAGCCACACCGAGCATCTCGTGAGCTGACAAGTTCTCGTCGGCGATGGCATCCAGCACGGCCCGCGCTGCGGCGATGCCCAGACCACCGACGCCGACGAGGGCGCGGATCAATCGGAGTCGGTGCAGGTGGGTCTCGTCGTAGTCGGCCTGGTTGGGTGCCGTGGGCTGCCCACCCGGCAGGAGGCCCTCCCGGAGGTAGTACTTGATGGTCGGTACCGGAACCCCGCTGGCTCGGCTCAGCTCGGAGATGCGCACCACGACCTCCAGTCCCTTGGCGCCGCCGGGAGGGAGTTGACAGCCAAGTACCGATAGTAGCACTATCGGATAGCGATACTCTCCAATAACCGACCCACAGGAGCAACAACCGGTGCGACTCTCGCCTCGCTCACTCGCCCGCACCAGCAGTCGCCGGCCATGGCTCACCATCGCCATATGGCTTCTGGCCGTGGTGGTCTCCGGAGTGGTCACCTCCCGGTTCCTGGCCGACGCCCTGACCACGGACGTCGACCTCACCAATCGCCCCGAGGCCAAGCAGGCCCGGACCCTGCTCGAGGAGCGCATGCGAGGGCCGGAGCGTGACACCGAGATCGTAATCGTGGCCTCTGACTCGGCAACCGTGGAGGACCCGGCCTTCCGTCGCTACGTGGATCGCGTGCGCAGCCAGCTCACCGCCCTCGGCCCCGGCGTGGTGATGGGCACGCAGAGCTACTACGACTCGGGCGAGGCGGGCCTGGTTTCGAAGGACCGGGACACCACCCTGATCCCGGTGGTGCTGGCCGGGTCCAAGTTCGAGGCCAACGAGCACATCCCCGCCATCCGGGAGGTGATCGCGGGCAACCGGGATGCCGGGTTCCGGGTGCAGGTGTCCGGCCTGGCCACGCTCAACGAGGATTTCAACACCGTGGCCGAGGAGGATCTACGCACCGGGGAGGGGTTCGGCATCATGGCCGCGCTCATCATCCTCGTGGTCGTGTTCGGGGCGGTGGTGGCCGCCTTCGTGCCCATCCTGGTTGCCCTGGTCTCTATCGCCGTGGCCGTGGCCCTGGTGGCGGTCGTGGGCCAGGCCGTCCACTTCTCGTTCTTCGTCACCAACATCATCACCATGATGGGCCTGGCTGTGGGCATCGACTACTCGCTGTTCGTGGTGTCCCGCTACCGGGAGGAGCGGCGGCGGGGGCGCGAGAAGCTCGAGGCCATCGAAGCCACGGGCGGGACCGCGAGCCGGGCCGTGTTCTTCAGCGGCATGACCGTGGTCCTGGCCCTGGCCGGCATGCTCATCATCCCCAACACCATCTTCCGCTCGCTGGGCGCCGGGGCCATCTTCGTCGTTGTCGTTGCCGTAGCGGCATCCCTCACCGTGCTTCCCGCCATCTTGGGCCTATTGGGCGACCGCGTGAATGCTCTTCGGGTCCGCCGTCGGGCCGGCGAACCCCGCTCGGGCGGGTTCTGGGACCGGGTGACCCGGGGGGTCATGCACCGGCCCGTGGCCGCCCTGGTGGTGGGAGTGGGCCTTCTCCTGCTGGCCGCGGTATCCGCTTTCGACATGCGCACGGGCTTCTCGGGGGT
>JALZKD010000061.1 GCA_030859405.1 Actinomycetota bacterium
TCTCGCTGCTGGTGCACGGTGACGCCGCCTTTGCCGGACAGGGGGTGGTGGCGGAGACGTTGAACCTGTCGGCGCTGCGGGGGTATCGCACGGGTGGCACCGTCCACCTCGTGATCAACAACCAGGTTGGCTTCACCACGGAGCCGGCATCGGCGAGGTCATCGGTCTACGCCACCGACGTGGCCAAGATGGTGCAGGCAC
Organism: Actinomycetota bacterium; assembly: GCA_030859405.1. Classification (GTDB taxonomy): domain Bacteria; phylum Actinomycetota; class Acidimicrobiia; order Acidimicrobiales; genus YB1-3. The sequence goes on from JALZKD010000061.1 coordinate 202, forward strand.
CCGTCTTCCACGTCAACGGCGACGATCCCGAGGCGTGCGTAAGGGTGGCTCGGCTGGCCTTCGCCTTCCGTCAGGCCTTCGCCAAGGACGTGGTCATCGACATGGTGTGCTATCGCCGTTTCGGGCACAACGAGGGTGACGAGCCGAGCTACACCCAGCCCCAGATGTACGAGCGCATCCAGAAGCGCCGTTCCGTCCGCAAGCTCTACACGGAGTCCCTCATCAACAGGGGTGACCTCACGGGAGAGGAAGCCGAGAGCGCCTTCGAGGACTTCTCGACCCGGTTCCAGGCCGCTCTGGACGAGACTCGCCAGTCCGCTCCGCCCCGGCCCACCTCCCTGGTGAGCCCCCCGTCGTTGGAGTGGTCGCCGCCACCTGAGACGGGAGTCGAGAGGCCGGTGCTCGATCACGTGTCCACTGCCCTCCACTCTGCTCCCGAGGGCTTCACCGTCCATCCCAAGCTGGCCAAGCAGCTCGAACAGCGTGCCCTGGTCTACGCCGATGGCGAGGTCGACTGGTCCCTGAGCGAGGCGCTGGCCTTCGGGTCGCTGCTGCTCGAGGGCCGAGACGTCCGCCTCGCTGGTCAGGACACCCGGCGCGGCACCTTCTCCCAGCGCCATGCCGTGCTGGTGGACTACCAGACGGGGGTCGAGCACGTGCCTCTGGCAGGGTTGGCCCCAGCAGGTCGACAGGGCCGGTTCTTCGTCTACGACTCGCTGCTGTCGGAGTACGCGGCCCTTGGCTTCGAGTACGGGTACTCCGTCGTGCACGGCGACGCCCTGGTGGCATGGGAGGCCCAGTTCGGTGACTTCGTCAACGGGGCCCAGGTCGTCATCGATCAGTTCCTGGTGGCAGCCGAGGACAAGTGGGGCCAGGCTTCGGGCCTGGTGCTGTTGCTGCCCCATGGCCACGAGGGGCAGGGGCCCGAGCACTCCTCGGCCCGCCTCGAGCGCTTCCTCACCCAGTCGGCGGAGCACAACATCCAGGTCGTGAACTGCACCACCGCGGCCCAGTACTTTCACCTTCTTCGGGGCCAGGTGCTGCGAGGGCGACGGACGCCGCTGGTTCTGCTGACGCCGAAGTCACTGCTGCGGTCTCGACGGTCCCGATCTCCAATCGAGGACCTGGCCGAAGGCCGGTTCCGCGAGGTGATCGACGACCCGGCGCCCCTGGACCCCGCTTCGGTGCGGCGAGTGCTCCTGGTCAGCGGCAAGGTGGCCTACGACTCCATGGCCCGCAGGGACGAGGCGGAGTTGCCCGTGGCCGTGGTGCGGGTGGAACAGGTCTACCCGTGGCCTGACGAACAGCTGGCTGCGGTGTTGAGCCGCTACCCGCACGCGTCGCAGGTCTTCTGGGTGCAGGAGGAGCCCGAGAACATGGGAGCCTGGAACTTCGTCCACGGCCGCCTGCACCGCCTCCTCCGAGACCGCTACGAGCTGCGCCATGTCAGCCGCATCGAGTCGGGAAGCCCAGCCGCGGGCAGCACCTCGCTGCACCAAATGGAGCAGGAGCACCTCATGGACAGAGCCTTTGGCCAGCTTCGGGAGTAACCATTGCCAAGGTGCACGAGGCATCGGAGCCCCGATTTCGCCCTGTTAGTTGTGGCCTTCGGCGGTCGCACTTGCTAGCGTTCAGCCCGTCAGGACCCAAGGGAGGCAGATCGGGTGAGAGTGCGCATCGCAAGACCAGTGGTGATCGGGCTGATCGGAGTGCTGGTGCTGGCGAGTTGCGGCGGCGGCGACGAGGAGAACACGCTGTCCGAGGAGCAGATGGTCAGCCAGGCCAACGAGATCTGCTCCGGCACCGCTCAGCGGATCGAGCAGGAATCGGCGACGCGCTTCGGCAACGACCAGAACGTCGGCTCCACACAGCAGTTCGAGGACTTCGCCACCAAGATCGTCGTTCCCGAGATGGACACCATGGTCGACAGGCTGGAGGAATTGAAGGTTCCCGTGGAGGAGAAGGTCAGCTTCGAGGACTACCTCTCCGAGACCCGCAAGGCGCTCGACGACGACCTCAAACAGGATCCGGTCGGCAGCCTCAGCCAGGTTGAGGCCCAGGATCCTTTCGCCAAGGCCAACCGGCAGGCCAGGCGGCTCGGCCTGAGCGAGTGCTCCACGATCAGCAACAAGATCAGAAGTTCGGCTGACCGCAGCCCCAAGTAGCCTCGGCCGCCGGCCAAGCCCGGCCGTGATCGACTGGGCGGTCGCCGGTTGGGTGGGTTCTCGAGGCGCGGGCGTCATGGCTTACCCTCTGCCCTGAAGTGTCTGGCCGCCACATCGTCGTCGACGGCTCCAACATCGCCACCGAGGGTCGTTCCATGCCGAGCCTCGCTCAACTCGATGAAGCGGTGCGCGAGTACAGACGGGAGTATCCCGACGACGTGGTCACCGTGGTGGTCGACGCCACCTTCGGTCACCGCATCGAAGAGCCGGAGCGGGCTCCGTTCGAGGAGGCCGTTGCCCACAACGAGGTGGTGTCGCCCCCTGCCGGCGCCATAGGAAGGGGCGACGCCTTCCTCCTCCGAATCGCCGAGAAGGTGGGCGCCACCGTCCTGTCCAACGACTCCTTTCAGGAGTTTCACGGCGAGCACGACTGGTTGTTCAACAACGGTCGCCTCATCGGGGGGAAACCCGTCCCCGATGTGGGGTGGGTGTTCACACCCCGAACTCCGGTACGTGGCCCGAAGAGCCGCGAGGCGCTTCGCACCGCCAAGAAGACGACGAAGAAGGCTCGACCGGAGGAGCGCAAGGTCCGTCAGGCCATCGCCGTGGCCACCGAGGAGGTCGTGGAGCCCGAATCGCCGTCGGTCAAGCGCCGGCGCCGGCGTACAGCGGCTCCGCCGGCCGAGCCGGTCAACGAGCCGCTGGCCTTCATCGAGTTCGTGGCCAAGTACCCGCTGGGGAGCGAGGTCGAAGGTGAGGTCGACAGCTTTTCCTCGCACGGGGCCTTCGTGGCTGCCGATGGCGCCCAGTGTTACGTCCCCCTCAGCGGGCTCGGCGAACCACCGCCGCGGGCGGCGCGGGAGGTGGTGAAGAAGGGCGAGCGCCGGGCCTTCGTGATACAGGCGCTGGACCCGGCCCGGCGCGGCATCGAGTTGGCCCTGCCCGGCCTGGCCCACGTCTCCGGGACGCCAACGCCCGAGACCGTTGAGGAGGAGATAAGGGAGGGCGCTCGCAGGGATGCATCGGTCGAGGACATGCCGGTGGAGGTGACGACGGGCAAGAAGAGGGCGCCTAAGAAGGCGGCCACCAAGAAGGCGGCGGCCACCAAGAAGACGGCCACCAAGAAGGCGGCCACCAAGACGGCGGCCAAGAAGGAAGCGGCCACCGAGACTGAAGCCAGTAGGGGGCCGGCCAAGACCGCCGTGACAAGGAGAGCTCCAGCCCGGGCTCGACAAGTGCCAGCCACCGAGACCTAGCCGGAGCTGCGATCGTGCGCATCGCGACCTGGAACGTCAACTCGCTGAACGTGCGCTTGCCGCGCGTCGAGCACTGGCTCGGCTACGCCACGCCCGACGTGCTCTGCCTCCAGGAGACCAAGTTGGCGGACACGGCCTTCCCCGCCGTTGCCTTCGAGACCCTCGGCTACCAGTCGGTGCACCACGGCAGCGGCCGATGGAACGGGGTGGCCATCCTCAGCCGGCTGCCCATCACCGATGTCGTCTACGGGTTCTGTAAGGGCCTCGAGGTCGACCGGGACGCCCGTCTGGTCTCAGCAACCTGCGGAGATGTCCGAGTGTCGAGCGTCTACGTGCCCAACGGGCGCAGCGTGGGAAGCGAGCACTTCACCTACAAGCTGTCCTGGTTGGACCGGTTACGACGCCACCTGGAGGCCACATGCGACCCCGATGCCCCGGTGGCCGTGTGTGGTGACTTCAACGTGGCTCCTGAGGACCGGGACGTGTGGGACCCAGCCCGCTTCGTGGGCTCCACCCACGTAACCGAGTGGGAGCGCGAGGCCCTGGCTCGTCTGAAGGCTTGGGGTCTCGAGGACGCCTTTCGCATCCGCCATCAGGAGGACGGGCTCTTCACCTACTGGGACTACCGGGCCGGCGACTTTCACGAGCACCGGGGCATGCGCATCGACCTGATACTCGTGACCAAGCCCGTGGCGGAGAAGATCAGCTATGCCCTCGTCGATCGCTTCGCCCGGAAGGGCAAGCTCCCGTCCGACCACGCCCCCCTGTTGGTCGACGTGGCGGATTGAGCTCCCGCCCGGCCAGACCCCGAGCTGGGTTCAGTCCCGCAGACGAGTGCGGAGCTTCTCGAGGCCCGAGGCCAGGATCTGGCGCACCTCGGCCCGGGGCAACCCCAGCTCGTTGCGGAGCTGCTTCATGGTGCGAGGGCTCCGGCCGTCCAGCCCGTAGTGAGCCAGGACCACCTGGCGCTCGGTGTCGTCGAGCCCGTCCAGGAGGTGGGTGGAGTCGGCGCTCAGTGAGATGAGATCGTCGTCCACGTCGGCGCTGGGGTCGTTGACCTCAGCAATGTCGTCGGGATAGGGCCAGCCGTCCTCGGCGGGCCACACGAAGGTCGCCATTCCCAAGTTGTCGCGCCGGAGCGGCTGCGAGTCAACCCTTGGGAGCGGTCAACCCCCGTCGGCCAGCAGGGCGAGGAGGGTGTCGCCGTAACGCTCGGCCTTCACCGGCCCCAGGCCGGGCAGTGCCAGCAGTTCGGCCCGGGTGGAGGGACGGGCCTCGGCCAGGGCCCCCAGCGTGGCGTCGTGGAAGATCACGAAGGCCGGCACCCCCGAGGCTCGGGCCATGGCCGAGCGCCAGTCACGGAGAGCGGCGAGCGCACCGCCGGCGGCGCCCGGCACGGCGCCATCCGAGCAGGGGCCGTGCCGGCCGGGGCCCCGCCGCAGCTCGTCTCGCTGGGCTCGGATGTGAGGAGGGATCTGGGCAGGCTGGTCGCCTTGGGCCATGGCGGCCAGGGTGGCCTCGATCAGCTCCAGGTAGGGCGAGGGGCTGCGGACCACGGCTCGGGAACCGAACGTGCGTCGCTCGGCCCACGTGCAGTGCACTTCGTCGAGGGCTCGGGTGAGGGCCACGTGCAGCAGTCGTCGCTCCTCGGCCTTGGCGTCCGGGCTGCGGGCATGGCCGATCGGGACCAGGCCGCTCTCCAGACCGGCCACGACCACCACCGGCCACTCCAGCCCCTTGGCCCTGTGGAAGGTGGTGAGCTCCACGCTGTCGCCGGCCCCATCCGGGGGGTCACCGCGACCACCAGGTCGGAGCCAAGCCAGGAAGCCATCGGCTGAGGCGGCAGGGTCCAGGGCGGCGTAGTCGCGTCCCAGGCGGACGAGGGCCTCGAGGTTCAACCTCTGCTCGTCGTCACTGGCCTCGGCGGCCATGGCCTCCACATCGGAGAGCAGGGACGTGAGCCGCGAGCCGTTGGCACCTCTGCGCACCTGGGCCAGGGCGGCCTTGACCTCCGGCTGGTGCAGCAGGGCTCCGTCACCGGTGAGCCGGCAGGGTACGCCGGCGCCTCGGAGGTGCTCCTCCAGCACCGCCAACTGGGCGTTGGTGCGGGCCAGGACAGCCATACGGCTCCACCTCACGGCCGGCCCGTGCGCACGGCGCAGGATGTGGGCGATGCCCCGAGCCTCGGCCACGTCGGTCTCGAAGCGGCGGACGACCGGAAGCGGCCCGTCGGGGCGGGTGGCTTTGACTCCGGGGACTCCGGGGACTCCGGGGACTCCGGGGACTCCGGGGACTCCGGGGACTCCGGGGACGCCGGGAGCAAGGACCGCAGCGGCAACCGACACTACCTGGGGGGTGGAGCGGTGGTTGTGGTCGAGGCGGAGGACCTCGGCTCGGGGGAAGTGCCGGTCGAACTGGGTGAGCAGGGCCGGGTCGGCCCCGTTCCAGGCGTAGATGGCCTGGAAAGGGTCACCCACCACGCACAGGTCCGAGCGCTCGCCTAGCCAGGCCCTGAGAAGGCGGAACTGCACCGGGTTGACGTCCTGGTACTCGTCGACGAAGAAATGACGGAAGCGCCATCGCTGGCCGGCGGCGAACTCGGAGTCCCTCTCCAGGGCGTGGACGCAACGGAGCAGAAGGTCGTCGAAGTCCACCAGGCGCTTGCGGGCCTTTTCGTCCTCGTAGCGCTGGTAGATGGCGGCCATGGTGGCGAGCGGGAAATGGAGCCTACGCCCGCACGCCTCGGCCTCCTCCTCGTAGCTCGACGGCGCCACCATGCGGGCCTTGGCCCATTCGATCTCGGCCGCCAGGTCAGCGGGGTTGACCAGACCCGGGTTCCGGCACCCGGCCCGGGCCCTCGGGAGGAGGGGCGCCAGCAGGCGCACCTTGCTCTCCAGCAGGGTGGGCGCCAGCTCACCACGGTCTGCCCAGCGCCTCCGGAGCTCGGTGTAGGCGATGGCGTGGAAGGTCCCTGCCGCCACTTGGCCCCGCACGCCCAGCGCCTGGAGCCGACTGCGCAGCTCGCCGGCCGCCTTGCGGGTGAAGGTGAGCACCAGAGCACGCGAGGCCTCGGCGCTGCCTGTGAGGACCCGGTGGGCGATGCGCCGGGTGAGCACCCGCGTCTTACCCGACCCTGCGCCGGCCAGGATGCACAGAGGAGCGGCATCGGAGAGGATCGCCTTCTGCTGGGCGGGGTCGAGGCCCTCGAGCAGCGACATGGTGCGCACGGTATCTGGGGGGTGTGACAGGCCGGTGGATGGTGCCGCGGGCCCCAAGAGCGGGACGGCCCCGAGTAGCGGAACGGCCCCGAGTAGCCGGTCGGCCGGAGCCTTCCGCGCTTCTCGGGGCCGTGCCCTCGGACCACTGCCATGTCGCCCGGTGGGCGGCAACCCGGCGGACGCAATGTGGTGCCTTCAGTGAAGACCCCACGAACGGCTGTGGCCCTTCCCCGGCACTGCACATCGGCCTCCACCGTGGTGGGCGCCCCTGCGGCCCCCACACCTCGGCTTCGACCGACTGCGTCGTGCTGGAGTGGAGGGCACTATGGGGCGGGGGCCACGGGGCGTCAAGGGCCATCGCTGAAATCCCCAGCTAATCCCGCCCATGTGCCCGCCGTCCCCAGCGCTGTCCCCACGACATCCACAGGTCCCAGAGATGACTCCGGGGTTCGGGATAGGTTCGCCGTCGTGCTCAGGTCCTTCGCCGACGGCCAGCTCTTCGGCGCCGCCCACGGCAGGACGCCGGCGTCGGTGCTGGGCCTCCCGGGGTGGGCGCGCACCCACCGGGATTTCGACGCCACCCTCCAAGGTCTCGACGCCATCGCCCTCGACCTCCCCGGCTTCGGCGCCAGTCCCGAGCCCCCCGAGGCCTGGGGAGCGGCAGGCTACGCCCAGGCGGTGGCGCCGGTGCTGGACGAGATGGCCCGTCCTGCCGTGTTGGTCGGCCATTCCTTTGGTGGGCGGGTGGCGGTGCACCTGGCTGTCCTGCGCCCGGAGCGGGTTGCGGCCCTGGTCCTCACCGGGGTGCCACTGCTGCGCCGCCCCGGCGCGTCACCAGCCAAGCCGGCGTGGGCCTACAGATCCGCCCGGGCCTTGCACCGGCGGGGGTTGGTGGGGGAGAGGGTCATGGATGCGCTCCGTGAGCGGTACGGCTCGGCCGACTATCGCGCCGCCAAGGCCATCATGCGCCAGGTGCTGGTGCGGGTCGTCAACGAGACCTACGAGGAGCAGTTGGTGGCCCTCGCCTGCCCTGTCGAGCTGGTGTGGGGCGAGGACGACGCCGAGGTCCCGGTGACCGTGGCCGAGGCCGCGTCAGGCCTGCTGGCTGACGCCTCCCTGACCGTGGTGCCGGGCGCCGGCCACATGGTGCCTCGGAGCGCCCCAGGGGAGCTTCGGGCCGCGTTGGAGCGGCACCTGCGCTCCCGGTTGTAGCTCGTGGACATCGAGCCCGTGGAGGTGGTCGTCTTTGGCGCCGGGCAGATCGTGGCGGCCTTGGCCGGGGTCCGCTGGCTACGGGTGGCCCAGCGCGAGCACTACGTACCTGGGTCGGTGACCCGTTTCGCACTGCGGTGGTGGGGGAGGGGAACGAACCTTGTCCTGCTGGCCATCATCGTCGTCACCGTCGCGGCCACCGAAGCTGTGCCGCTGCTCGGACTGCTGGCCAGCGCCGCCCTCGTCGTGGGGCCGATCGGGCTCTCGCTCCGGGGCCGGACGTCGAAGCTGGCGTGGACCCGCCGCCTCCGCACCCTGGCCGGGGTGTGGGCCGTACTTCACCTCCTGGTCGTTGTCCTAGTGGCCTTGGGCGGCTCCCTAGCCACTGGCTCGGTACTGGCCGCGGCAGGGGCCGAGATGCTGATCGACCTCGCCCTGTTGATCACCGCGCCGCTCGAACGCGGGCTGGCCCGGCCCTTCGTTCACCGAGCCGCCGCCCGCCTGAAGCAGGTGGGTCCCACCGTCGTGGCCATCACCGGCTCCTACGGAAAGACCAGCACCAAGGTCCACGTTGCCCACCTGGTGGAGGCCACCCGTTCGGTGCTGGCCACACCGGCAAGCTTCAACAACCGGGCCGGGCTGGCCCGGGCCGTCAACGAGCACCTCATGCCGGGAACGGAGGTCTTCGTGGCCGAGATGGGCACCTACGGCAAGGGCGAGATCTCCGACCTGTGCTCGTGGTGTCCTCCCGACATCGCCGTCATCACCGCCATCGGCCCCGTGCACCTCGAGCGCATGGGAAGCGAGGAGGCCATCCTCGAGGCCAAGGCCGAGATCCTGGAGCGAGCGGGGGTGGCGGTGCTCAACGTCGACCACCCCCTCCTGGAGCGCCTGGCAACTGAGCGAGCAGCAGCGGACCACCGGGTGGTGCAGTGTTCGGCCCTCTCCGCCGACGCCGACGTGACCGTTGTCGCTGGTGAGGTGTGCGCCGGCGGACACCTCATCGGCCGGGTCGAGGACGCAGATGTGGCGTCCACCAACGTGGCCTGCGCCGTGGCCGTGGCCCTCGAGCTGGGCGTGCCCCAGGACGTCATCGCCGTTCGATTGGCGTCACTGCCCACCGCAGAGCACCGCCTCAGCGTGGCCAGAGGCTCGAGCGGGGCTGTGGTGGTGGACGACACCTACAACGCCAACCCCGCCGGCGCGGCCCGGGCCCTGGCCACGCTGGCCGCTCGGGCGTCCCCCACCGGCAAGCGGGTGGTGGTGACTCCGGGCATGGTCGAGCTCGGCCCCCGTCAACACGACGAGAACGCAGCCTTCGCCTCCGCCGCGGCCGAGGCCGCCTCTCACCTCGTGGTGGTGGGCCGCAGCAACCGCAAGTCCCTCCTCGAAGGGGCGAAGGCAGGATCGGCCGAGGTCGTGGTGGTCGACACCCGGGACCAGGCCGTGGCCTGGGTGCGGGAGCATGTGGGTGAGGGCGATGCTGTCCTGTACGAGAACGACCTGCCCGACCACTTTCCCTGAGTCCTGAGCGACTCCCAGAGCTAGAGGAGCCCATGGCCAAGCCAGCCGTACTCTTCGGAGGTCCCTCGCCCGAGCACGACGTGAGCGTCGTCACCGGGCTCCAGGCCACGCGCGAGCTGGACGACGTCACGGCCGTCTACTGGTCCAAGACCGGTGACTTCTGGGACGTCGACCCCAGCCTCGAGGCGCGCCACTTCGCCGAGGGCGTTCCCCGCAAGTCCGCTCAGCTCCGGCTGGTGGCCGGTGAGGGGCTGGTGGCCAAGAGGCGCCCTCTCGACGTCTCAGCGGTGGTGAACTGCTGCCACGGCGGCCCCGGTGAGGACGGCACCATCCAGGCCTGCCTCGACCTGGCCGGCATGGCCTACACCGGGCCAACCGTGGCCGGCGCCGCCCTGGGCATGGACAAGCTGGCCTTTGGCCACGTGGTCCGGGGCGCGGGCCTGCCGTCGCTGCCGCGGGTGCTGCTCACCGACGACGCGGCGCCGCCTTTCGCCGGCCCCTACATCGTGAAGCCCCGCTTCGGGGGCTCTTCCATAGGCATCGAGGTCGTGGCCGACGCCGGCACCGCCCGGGCCCTGCTGCGCTCCGCGCCTCACCTGCGCGCCGGAGCCGTGGTGGAGCCCTACCGGGCCGGAGCCGCAGACCTCAACGTGGCCGTGCGGTCGTGGCCCGAGCTGCAGCTGTCGGCCATCGAGCGACCCGTGCGTCACGCCGGCTCGGGTGACATCCTCGACTACAGCCACAAGTACGTGGGCGGCGAGGGCATGGTGAGCGCCCCGAGGGAACTCCCGGCGGAGCTCCCCGCCGACGTTGCTGGGAGCATCCGGGAGATGGCCACCACGGTGGCGCGACTCACCGGTTTGCGGGGGGTAGCTCGCATCGACTTCCTCGGCGCCGAGGGAGAGCTGTTCGTGAACGAGGTCAACACCATCCCCGGTTCGCTGGCCAAGTACCTGTGGGTGAATCCCGAGGTGCCCTTCAGCCGGCTCCTGGCCGACCTCCTCGACGAGGCGGTGCGCCGGCCCGCCTTCCACTACAGCACCGCCGGCGCCGACGGATCGGCGTTGCGATCGGCCGGCGCCATCGCCGACAAGCTGGCCTGACCACCGCCTACGCTGGCGCATTCCCAGCGCCTCCACCAACGGCATCCGCGTCGAGTACCAGACGTTGGGTGACCGCGCCCAGCCGGCGCTGCTGCTGATCCCGGGCCTGGGGGGACAGCTCACGGGGTGGCCGGAGAGGTTCTGCGCCGACCTCGCGGCCCGGGGCTTCTTCGTGGTGCGCTTCGACAACCGCGACGCAGGACTGTCGACCGCGATCGAGGGTGGGCCGGTCGCCG
>JALZKD010000152.1 GCA_030859405.1 Actinomycetota bacterium
GGAGCGGGCAGGTCACCTGGAGGTGCTGGGGTGACGTGGCCGGGCAGCCGGCGTCACAGCTCAAGCCGGGTCACGCCGGCGTGGACGAGGCGGTGGGCCTGGCCACGGTCGGAGCCGCCACCGCCGGCTTCTTCGGCCACCCAGACTTCAGCCGGAACGACATCGAGGCCAACGACGGGTACCGCCCCTGGCTCGCCGGCCTGGAGCGGGCCCTGCCCACCCCTACACCCACCCCCGGCACGGCGGTGCGGGACATGCTCCTGAAGGGCAGAGCCGCCTTTGACGCCGTGGGCACCACCGAGGCCGACGCCGGCCCCCAAGTGGCCGCCGCGGCCCGACCGGACAAACCCGACGTCATCTACCCTTCGCCTGTGGCGACGCTCGACGTGGTGCTGGCGACCGTGCCCGGCGGCCGGTCCAGGAGGCTGTCCCGAGCCGTAGGCGACGACGGCCTCGACGCCCTGGCCCGTAGCGGCTGGCGCGTCCCGAACCGTCGCCCGGCCGACGGGGTCCCTGCCCAGCCGGAGCTTCCTCCCACCAACGGGCTGCCGGACGCCGGGGTCCTCGACTTCCTTCGTACCCTCTCCAAAGAGGTCACCCGGTGAGGACCAACCGTCCCGCTATGGCCGCGCTGGTGGCCATGTCCCTGCTGGTGGCGGCCTGCAGCCCCGGTGGCGATGGCGACGGTGCGACCGGGGACGCTCCCAAGGGGTGCACCACGGTCACGGTGACCAGCTCGCCCGAGAAGTTCGAGCTCCTCACCATGCTCGGGACCCGCTTCAACCGCTCCAAGGAGGCCCGGGCGGGGGAGAAGTGCGCCTTCGTGCAGGTCAAGAGGAAGTCGTCGGGAGAGGCTGCCGCCGTCCTGGCCGACGGTTGGCGGGACGAGAAGGCGGAGGGCCCGAGGCCGGTGATCTGGTCGCCGTCGGCCAGCACGTGGGGAGGTGTCCTCAACCAGCGGCTGGAGGCCAAGGGCCAGGCGCCCATGGCCCCCGCCGACGCCCGCCCCTTCATGCTCACGCCCCTGGTGATCGCCATGCCCAAGCCCATGGCCGATGCCCTCGGCTACCCCGCCACTCCGGTGGGCTACGCCGATCTCATCAAGCTGGCGCAGGACCCCGCGGGCTGGGCCAGCAAGGGTCATCCGGAGTGGGGGGCGTTCAAGCTCGGCAAGACCAACCCCAACTTCTCCACCAGCGCCCTGTCGGCCACGGTAGGCCAGTACTACGCCGCCACTGGCAAGGTGCGCGACCTCACGCTCGAAGACGTAGAAAAGCCGAGCGTCGAGGCCTTCAACCGGGCCGTGGAGTCCTCCGTCGTGCACTACGGCGACATCACCCTCACGTTCCTGAACAACTGGTTCCGCAACGATGCCCGAGGCACCGCCCTCACCTACGTGTCCGCCGTCGCCGTCGAGGAGAAGTCGGTGATCGACTACAACAGCGGCAATCCCGACGGCATCACCGATCCCGGTGAGCGGCCCCGCCCTCCGAAGACCCCCCTGGTGGCCATCTACCCCAAAGAGGGGACCCTCTTCTCCGACAACCCCTTCTACGTCCTCGACGCCCCCTGGGTGGGCGCTCCCGAGAAGGAGGCGGCCCGGGCCTTCGAGCAGTTCGTGCAGGCGCCCGACCATCAGGCCGAGGTGGTAAAGGCCGGTTTTCGCCCCGGGAACCCCGCCGTTCCCGTGGGGCCGCCCGTCGAGGCGGCCAACGGTGTCGATCCCAAGCAACCCCAGACGGCCCTCGGCGTCCCATCGCCTCCCGTGCTGGTGAGGCTTATCGACAAGTGGGGTCAGCAGCGCCGGGAGGCCAGGGTGCTCCTCGTCATCGACGTGTCGGGCTCCATGGGTGACGACGCCGGCAACGGCCAGACCAAGCTGGACCTGGCCAAGAGGGCAGCCGTCGACGCCCTGTCCCAGTTCAAGGACACCGACACCGTGGGCCTGCGCACGTTCTCCACCAACGTGGGCCCCAAGGAGCATCCCGACTACGTCGACCTGGTGCCCATCGGTCCTGCCGGCGCCAACCGGGAGCAAATCGCCACCAAGATCCGCAACCTGGTCCCAACCGAGGCCACTCCCCTCTACACCGTGGCCCGAGACTCCTTCCGCGACCTCAAGGCTTCCTACGACCCCGCCCGCATCAACGCCGTGCTGTTGCTCACCGACGGGCAGAACGAGGATCCCCGCAACAACGACCTCGAGGGCGTGGTGAGGGACCTGCGCACCGGCAGCGAGGGGGTGTCCACCAACCCGGTCCGCCTCTTCACCATCGCCTACGGCAGCGGCGCCGACCTGGGGGTGCTCAAGCGCCTGGCCGAGGCCACCAACGCCGCCGCCTACGACGCCAGTGACCCCGCCACCATCGGCGACGTCTTCACCGCCGTGGTCAGCAACTTCTGATGCCCCTCCCCTGCCGTCCTCCAGAGCGCGGTTCGGGGTGATCGAGCGCCTTCCGGAGCGGGTTCGCACGCCGGCGGTGGCCCGTGCCGTCACCTCGCCCTCGGCCGTCCTCCTGGCCGGTGCGGGGATGTCCGCCGCCGTGCTGGCCGGGGTTCCCCTCGCCGCCGCCGCCGCCGTGGGAGCGCTGGCGTGGGGGGCGCGGGTCGCCCTGGCGGTGCCTCGGCGAGCGAAGGGCGACCGCATCGACCCCTCGGCGGTCAAGCCCCCCTGGCGCAACTTCGTCCGTGACGCCCTCAAGGCCCGTGACCGCTTCTCCCAGGCCGTGCGCCGGTCCAGGCCAGGACCGCTCCGAGACCGCCTGAGCGACATCGAGCGACGCCTCGACCAGGCCGTCACGGAGTGCTGGCGGATCGCCCGCCAGGGCGATTCGCTCGAGGGCGCCGTGGGTCAGCTCCGCCCCGACGCGGTGCGCGCCGAGCTGGCCGAGATCCGGTCCGAGCGGGCAGGCGCCGAGGGAGAGTCCCGGGCATCGCTGGAGCGGGCCGAGGAGGCGGTGAAGGCCCAGCTGGCATCGGTGGAGCGGCTGGAACGGGTGGCTCGAGACGCACGAAGCCGCCTGCGGGCCCTCGACGCTCAACTCGACGAGGCCGTGGCCCAGGCCGTGGAGCTGTCCGTGTCGTCGGCCGACAGCAGCCAGCTGACCCCCTTGGCGGCCGACGTGGACTCGGTGGTCGGCGAGCTGGAATCCCTACGTCAGGCCCTCGAGGAGACCAGCGGTCCGCCCGAGGCGGGCCGGACGGCATAGCCTTTCGTCCATGATCAAGTTGCTGCAACGAGTGGGCCGCTACATCACCGCCGCCCTCACCGGGAAGTTCAATGAGAGCGCCGATCCGAAGATCCAGCTCGAGCAGGCCATCGGCGAAGCCCAGGAACAGCACCGCAGGCTCACCGAGCAGGCGGCCAACGTGGTGGCCAACCAGAAGCAGACGGAGATGCGCCTGAACCGGGCCATGGAGGAGCTGGAGAAGGTCAACGGGGCCGCCCGCCAGGCCGTCGCCATGGCCGACGAGGCCGCCAAGCGGGGCGACACGGTCAAGGCCGCGGAGTACACGAGGGCGGCCGAGGCCTTCGCCAACCGCCTCATCACTACCGAGAAGGAGGTCGAGTCGCTCAAGACCCTCAGCCTCTCCACGGCCCAGGCCTCGGATCAGGCCAAGGCGGCCGTGGCCCAGAACTCCTCGGCCCTCCAGAAGAAGCTCAGCCAGCGCCAGAAGCTCCTGTCCCAGCTCGACCAGGCCAAGATGCAGGAGCAGATGAACAAGGCCATGGCCACGCTGTCGGAGACGGTGGGCCAGGACGTGCCCACCCTCGAAGAGGTGCAGGACAA
>JALZKD010000062.1 GCA_030859405.1 Actinomycetota bacterium
GTGCTCCGCCAGGTGTACGACCAGATGGTCGAGCCGAAGTGGGTCATCTCCATGGGCGTGTGCGCTTCCACCGGTGGCATGTTCAACAACTACGCCCTGATCCAGGGTGTGGACCAGGTCGTCCCCGTCGACGTCTACGCCCCGGGATGCCCGCCGGGGCCCGAGACCCTGATGCACTCCATCCTCACTCTGCACGAGAAGATCCGCACCGGGGAGATCACCCGCCGCCGCCATGCCACCGGAGCCGGGGCGGGTGTTCACGTCGACGAGGCTCTCCCCGAGCGGCACTCCTCGGAGCCCAGCCGTTCGTACGTGGGCACGCCGAAGTGAGCGAAGCGCCGGCGAGCGACGAGGACACCGCCCCTGCGGAGGCGGAGCCTGCGTCAGGGCCAGAGCTCGTCCACGGAGCACCGGTGAGCTCGTCCCGAGGCCAGATGGTGCTCCATCCCACCCGGGAGTCCTACGTGGACGTGATGACGGCGCTGCGGAACGAGGGCTTCGACATGTGCGTGGACCTGTGTGCCGTTGACTACCTCGCCCACCCGGGACGGGCCCTGCCGGAGGGCATCGCCGCTGAGCGCTTCGAGGTCGTCGTCGACCTCCTGTCGCTCCAGGAACGGCGACGAACCCGCGTGCGGGTGCAGGTGCCCGAATCGGATCCCCAGGTCATCTCCATGTTCGGCCTTTACCCCGGCACGGAGGCCATGGAGCGAGAGGCCTACGACCTCATGGGCATCCACTTCGATGGCCACCCCGACCTCTCCCGCATCCTCATGCCCGAGGATTGGGAGGGTCACCCCTTGCGCAAGGATTACTCCGTGGGGCGGGTGCCGGTGCAGTTCAAAGCGGCCCGAGCCACGAGGTGACGCAGCGCTCATGACTGCCACCGACCGGGAGGAGAACGCGGAGAGAGGGATCGTCGGCACGTCCGAGGGCAGCCAGGAGATGGAGCTGCGCTCGTCGACCACCGCCATCGAGCTGCTCCGCCAGCAGGGCTCGGTCCTGCGGCTGGCCGAGGGCGTGAGCGTCGACCCGGGCGCCTTCAACACCGAGTTCACCGAGGACGAGACCATGATCCTCAACCTCGGGCCCCAGCACCCATCCACCCATGGCGTGCTACGCATCATGATAGAGCTCGACGGTGAGACCGTCCTGCGCACCAAGCCCGTGGTTGGCTACCTGCACACGGGCATGGAGAAGACCGGAGAGGAACTCACCTACCTCCAGGGTCCCACCAACGTGACCCGGATGGACTACCTCGCTCCGTTGTTCAACGAGTGCGTCTTCTCCATGGCCGTGGAGCAACTGCTGGAGATCGAGGTCCCTCCTCGGGCGACATGGATCCGCATGCTCATGTGCGAGTTGAACCGCCTCTCCTCGCATCTGCTGTTCATGGCCACCAACGGCTTGGACGTGGCCGCCCTGTCGATGATGCTCTACGCGTGGCGTGAGCGTGAGACGGTGCTGTCGTTCCTGGAGAAGGTCACCGGACTGCGCATGAACCACAACTACATCCGTCCGGGCGGGGTAGCCGCCGACCTGCCCGACGGATGGCGTGACGACGTACTCGCCATCTGCGACCTGATCCCACCGCGGATCGATCAGTACGACGAGCTGCTCACCGGCCAACCGGTGTTCCGTCTACGCACCGAGGGAGTGGGCACCATGTCGGGCGAGGAGGCGATCGCCCTCGCAGCCACCGGCCCCATCCTCCGTTCCACCGGTGTGGTCTGGGACCTGCGTAGGGACATGCCGTACCAGTTCTACGATCAGGTGGACTTCGATGTCGTGGTGGGCAAGTACGGAGATGCTTTCGACCGCTACGCCATCCGCCTCAACGAGATGCGGGAGTCCATTGGCATCATCCGTCAGATCGTCGAGCTCATGCCTCCGGGTGACTATCGCCTCCAGGACAAGAAGGTCACGCCCCCGCCCCGGGCCCGCATCGACCAGTCGATGGAAGCGCTCATCCACCACTTCAAGATCTTCACCGAGGGTTTCAAGGTCCCCGAGGGCGAGGTGTACGTGGCCATCGAGTCACCCCGGGGTGAGCTGGGCTGCTACCTGGTCTCCGACGGCACGGCCAAGCCCTACCGGCTGCACATCCGGGATCCAAGCTTCGTCAACATCCAGACGTTGCCCCCAATGATGCGGGGCGGCCTGGTGGCCGACGCCGTGGCCATAATCTCGTCCGTTGACCCAGTGATGGGCGGTGTTGACCGATGATGGTTTGGCCTCCCGAACCGGCGGCCGCCTGCGGCGCCGAAGGCGCCCCCTCCGGATGCCGGCAAGTGGGTGTCGGCGAAGGGCGGTCCGGCTTCGCCGGCCGGCCGAAGCACTATCAGGCTCGCCGAGCAACCTCTGGTTGCGAGGCGAAACGGGCGAAGAACGGGCCATGGCCCGTCTGAGCCCGGAGAATGTGCAGCGGGCGAGGGACATGATGGCCCTTTATCCGCGGCCCCGCTCGGCCATCATCCCGATGCTGCACATCGCCCAGGAGCAGGACGGGTGGCTCACCGAGGACGCCATGGTCCACATCGCCGAGTTGCTGGACATCACCGCCGCAGAGGTCTACGGCACGGCCAGCTTCTACGACATGTTGTTCCGCGAGCCGGTGGGACGTCATCTGATCTCCATCTGCACCAACGTGGCCTGCATGATCAACGGCGCCTACGAGCTGCTCGACCACGCCGAGAAGACCCTCGGCATCAAGGCCGACACCACCACCGCCGACGGCGAGTTCACCCTCGAGGAGTTCGAGTGCATCGCCCTGTGCGACAAGGCGCCGTGCCTCACCGTCAACTGGCGCTTCTTCGGGCCCGTCAGCCATGAAGACCTCGACCGTTTGGTCGAGGACCTGCGAGCCGGCCGACTGGCCGAGGACGTGCCGCCTCACGGCACGCTGTGCCGGGTGAAGCGCACTCTGGGCCTGCCGGCCCGGGTGCCGTTCCCGGGTCGAGAGGGTGATCCCATGAAGAAGCCGGTCGTCGGGGAGGCCAGTGGCCAAGCCGCCCCCGAGGATACCTCCGTCCCACCTACCGAGGAGCCCACACCGGGCGAGCGGGTCGAGCAGGGTCAGCAGCCGGCACGCGAGGGGTCGGTCCCTCAGGTGGGCGAGAGCGCGGCCGAGATCCTGGAGCCCGAGGGAAGCGACACCGCCCCCACTGCAGGGGGCTCCCGAGCCGGAGGAGGCACCTGATTGGCGGTCACCGACGCCGAGCCCATCGTCACCCGTCGGCTCGGCCTTCCTGAGTCCTGGACCCTCAAGACCTACGTCGACAACGGAGGCTATGCCGCCCTGCGCAAGGCGCTGTCCATGTCGCCGGGCGCCATTGCTGACGACGTGCTCGCCGCCAGCCTGTTGGGTCGGGGCGGTGCCGGCTTCGACGCGGGCAAGAAGTGGAGCATGTTGGCCAAGGGCCAGCCCTCGTACCTCGTGGTCAACGCCGACGAGAGCGAGCCCTGCACCTTCAAGGACCACATGCTCCTCGAGGGTGACCCCCACCAGCTCGTGGAGGGCACGATCATCTGCGCGTACGCCAACGGGGTGACACAGGCCTTCATCTACGTGCGGGGCGAGTTCGCCCTGGGTATCGAGCGCATGGTCGCAGCCGTCAACGAGGCCTACGAGTACGGGGCGCTCGGGCGCGACATCTTCGGTTCCGGTTTCGACCTCGACCTCGTGGTGCACTACGGGGCGGGCGCCTACATCGTGGGGGAGGAGACGGCGCTCCTGGAGAGCCTCGAGGGCAAGCGGGGCTTCCCCCGTATCAAGCCACCCAACTTCCCGGCCGTGGCCGGCCTCTACGGGTGCCCCACCGTGGTCAACAACGTGGAGACCCTGTCGTATCTGCCGTGGATCCTGCTCCACGGTGGCTCCGCTTTCTCCCAGCTCGGTGAGGGAGTGTCCGCAGGCACCCGCCTCTTCTCCCTGTCGGGGCACGTGAACCGGCCCGGCAACTACGAGTTCGAGTGGGCCAAGGCCACCTTCAGGGATCTCATCGAGCACCCGAGGCTGGGGGGCGGCATCCGCAACGGCAACCAGTTCAAGGCCATGATTCCCGGCGGGGTGTCGGCGCCGTGGTTCGGCCCCGACCAGCTCGACATGCCCCTCCAGCACGACAAGGTGCAGAAAGCGGGCTCCATGCTGGGGTCGGGGTCGGTGGTGGTGATGGATGACACCACCTGCGCGGTGCGCGCCGCCTGGAGGATCGTGAAGTTCTTCCACCGCGAGTCGTGCGGGCAGTGCACGCCCTGTCGCGAGGGGAGCGGCTGGCTGGAGAAGATCATGATCCGCATCGAGCAGGGCTCGGGGCGGGAGGAGGACCTCGAGCTCCTCCTCGACGTGTCCGACAACATCTCCCCCGGGCTCACCTGGCCCCCGAATCAGACCACGATCTGTGTGCTGGGCCCTTCGATCCCGCCTTGCATCGCCACCAGCCTCAACATGTTCCGTGACGAGTACCTGGTCCACATCAAAGAGGGCGGCTGTCCCTTTGACTGACCAGAAGACCGACGGCGCCGAGCAGGAGAAGGAGACGGTGAGCATCACCGTCGACGGCCAGCCGGTCGAGGCCAAGCCCGGCGAGCTTGTCATCGCCGCAGCCGAGCGCCAGGGCGTATACATCCCCCGTTTCTGTTACCACCCACGCATGCGCCCGGTGGCCATGTGCCGCATGTGCCTGGTGGAGCTGAAGACACCCAAGGGCTTCATGCTGCAGCCCGCGTGCTACGTGCCCGTGGCACCCGACATGGAGGTGGTCACCACGTCGGCGGCGGTGAAGAAGGCCCAGGACGGCGTGCTCGAGTTCCTGCTCGTGAACCACCCCCTCGACTGCCCGGTGTGTGACAAGGGCGGCGAGTGCCCCCTTCAGGACCAGACCCTGGCCTACGGGCCCGGTGAGTCCCGGTACGTGGAGGAGAAGCGCCACTTCGCCAAGCCCATCCCCCTGTCGAGCCTGGTGGACCTCGATCGGGAGCGCTGCATCCAGTGCGACCGTTGCACGCGCTTCGCCGAGGAGGTGGCGGGGGACCCCCTCATCGAGTTCATGGGCCGGGCCGACGAGCTCGAGGTCAACACCTTCCCCGACCATCCATTTGCCTCGTACTTCTCGGGCAACACCGTGCAGATCTGCCCGGTGGGCGCCCTCCTGGCCAGGCCCTATCGGTTCAAGGCCCGCCCATGGGACCTCGAGCAGGTGGAGAGCACGTGCACCTCGTGCGCCTTCGGGTGCCGGGTGGCGGTCCAGTCGTCCTCCAACGCCCTCACCCGCTACATCGGCATTGACAGCGATCCCGTCAACCACGGTTGGCTCTGCGACATGGGCCGGTTCGACTTCGAGGCCGTCAACAGCGATGCCCGCCTCGGACGGCCCCTGGTGCGCAGATCGGGAGGGGAGTCCGATGAGGCCCATCTGGCCGAGGCGTCGTGGGGCGAGGCCCTGAAGGTCGCCGCCGACGGCATAGAACAGGCCCGCTCCGTACACGGCCCCGGGGCCGTCGCCGTACTGGGGGGCGCACGGCTGCCCAACGAGGACGCCTACGCCTGGGCCAAGCTGGCCAAGTCCGTCATCGGCACCGACAACGTCGACGCCCAGCTCGGGGACGGCTTGGCGGCCGAGGCGGTCCTGGGCCTGCCCCGCGCCTCCATCGACGATGCGTGCCTCGCTCCAGCCGTCGTACTCCTCGCTCCAGATCTCAAGGAAGAGCTGCCCGTTCTCTTCCTCCGGCTCCGGGCCGCAGCCATCAACCGCGACATGCCCATCGTCGAGTTGGCCTCGCAGCGCAGTGGGATGTCCCGCTACTGCAGGACCACGCTGGCATACCGCCCCGGCGAGGCGCCGGCGCTGGCTCGGGCCTTGGTTGACGGCAGCCAGTCAGACGTGGCCGGCGTCAGCGCCACCGCCATCGCCCAGGCCCGACGGCTTCTGGAGGAGGCGGGAGAAGGCGCGGTCGTGGTGCTGGGCCGGCCCTCGGTGGCGGAGTCGGCCGAGTCCGTTGCCGCTGCCGCCGGGGCGCTGTCGGAGCTTCCAGGCGTGCGGTTCCTGCCCGCGCTCCGCCGGGCCAACGTCATGGGCGCCCTCGACATGGGCCTGGCTCCCGGGATCCTGCCCGGTCGGGTGAGCCTGGCCGGGGGTCGCCAGTGGTTCTCCCCGGACTGGGGGACCCTCCCCGAAGGTCGAGGGCTCGACGCCGCCGGAGTCCTTGCTGCCGCCGCCCAAGGTCGTATCCAGGCTCTGGTGCTCCTCGGCGCCGACCCTGTCTCGAACTTCCCCGATCGCCAGCTGGCCCGCCAGGCGCTGGCCGGGGCCGGGTTCGTCGTGGCCGTCGACACCTTCCTCACCTCTTCGTCCCGGCAGGCCGACGTCGTGCTCCCCGCCGCCTCCTACGCCGAACGGCCGGGAACCACCACCAACGTCGAGGGTCGGATCACGCGCCTCGGCCAGAAGGTGGTGGCCCCCGGTGTGGCCAGGCCCGACTGGCTGATCGCCACGGAGCTGGCCTCGCGCCTGGGGCCGGGACTCGGCGCCGAGAGCCTGGAGGAGCTCTGGGACGAGATCGAGCGGCTGGCGCCCTCCCACACGGGGATCACACGAGCGGTGCTGGCCGACCGCCGCCAACGTGACGGGGTGGTGGCGCCGCTCTCCAACGGCGCCGGCCCCGACGTCACGGCCCCGAGCCCGGCCGGCGCCACCGACACCGACGTGGGAGCCGACGCCGGGGGGCCGGCATTGATCGACCCCATGGGAACGCCCGGGCTGCTCGAGACGTCCACGCAGGGCGTCCCTGCCACCGAGGCCGTCGCCGCCGAGCCCGAGGATCTCGGTGAGGGATCTCGGGCACCGTCAGAGCGTCAGCACCAGAGCCAACCCCAGCCGGCACAGACCCCACCTTCACCGCTCACCTTCTCGCCGCCGGAGGACATCGACCTGCCTCCCTTGGACGCCTACTCCCTTCGTCTCATCTCCCACCGCACCCTGTACGGCAAGGGCACCTTGATCCAGAACTCCCCCTCGTTGGCCGAGCTGGCGCCCCCCATCAAGGCCCGGGCCAACCCCCACGACCTCGACCGGCTGGGCGCCGGCCAGGGATCCCGGCTGCGGGTGCGCTCCAGGCGGGCCGCGCTCGTACTCGAGGTGGTGGCCGACTTGGGTGTACCCCGGGGTTCGATCTCGGTGCCCTTCAACGCCGTCGGCCAGGACGCGGGCGAGCTCATCGACGTCGGGCGTCCCGTCGTCGAGGTCCGCTTGGAGACCCCATGACCCACATCCTCGCGGCCGGCGACCCTCTCTTCGACCGAGGCGTCGACCTCACCGTGGTGCTCATCGTGCTGGCCAAGGCCGTGGTGGTCTTCGGCGCCATGCTCGTCTCCGTGCTGCTGCTGATCTGGTTCGAGCGCAAGCTCGTCGCCGACATGCAGGACCGCATCGGCCCCGCCCGGGCCGGCCCCTTCGGCGTCCTCCAGACCCTGGCCGACGGCATCAAGCTCTTCTTCAAGGAGGACCTGCTCCCCTCGGGGGCGGATCGCCGCGTCTACAAGTTGGCGCCGTACCTGGCCACGGTGCCGGCCTTCTTGTCCTTCGCCATCGTCCCCGTCGGGGGCATGGTCACCATTGCCGGGCGCCAGACCCGCTTGCAGCTGGCGGATCCGCCGATCGGCATCCTGTTCCTGTTGGCCATGTCGTCGGTGGCCGTGTACGGGGTGATGTTGGCGGGCTGGTCGTCGGGATCCAAGTACCCGCTGCTCGGAGCCGTACGCGGGTCGGCGCAGATGGTCTCCTACGAGGCAGCCCTCGGCCTGTCCACCGTCGCCGTTGTCCTCGTGACGGGGTCCCTGCTCACCAGCGACATCGTGGCCGCACAGTCGGGCAGTGGCTTCGCCTTCCTCCCCAACTGGAACCTGTTGCGCCTCGGCTTCATCCCCTTCATCGTCTTCTTCATCGCCGGCACGGCGGAGGCCCACCGCCCGCCGTTCGACCTGGTGGAGGCGGAGCAGGAGCTGGTGGGGGGTTTCCACACCGAGTACTCGTCGCTGCGCTTCGCCCTCTTCTTTCTCGCCGAGTTCATGAACACCATCACCATGTCGGCGGTGATGGTCACGCTGTTCCTGGGTGGCCCAACCGGACCCGGGCCCGACAGCGGGGTGCTCGGAGCCATCCTCCCCGTGTTCTGGTTCCTGGTGAAGGTCTTCGGGTTCCTGTGCGTGTTCATCTGGCTCCGGGCCACTCTTCCTCGCCTCCGCTACGACCAGCTCATGGACCTCGGGTGGAAGAAGCTCATCCCCGGCTCACTGATCTGGCTGCTGGTGCTCGCGGCCTTCCAGGTGAACCAGGGCCTCGGAATCGCCGTCACCCTCGGCGGGCTGGTGATGGCGGCGCTGCTGTGGCGAGCCATGCAAGTGGGCCGAGACGCCAGCGAGTACGACACCCCGGCGCCGCCGGCATATCGGGAGGCACCATGACGAGGGAGCACCACGGTGTTTGAGCGAGCAGCCTCCGTTGGTGAGGCCTGATGGGCTACCTGGACGGTTTCAAGGTGACGTTCAAGACCATCTTCGAGCCCGCTGTCACCACGTCCTATCCCGACGAGAAGCGGGCCAAGCCCCAGCGCTTCCACGGGCGCCATGTTCTCAGTCGCTACGAGGACGGCATGGAGAAGTGCATCGGCTGCGAGCTGTGCGCCGGCGTGTGCCCGGCCCGGTGCATCTACGTACGGGGAGCCGACAACCCACCCGACGACCCCGTCTCGCCAGGGGAGCGCTACGGCTACGTCTACGAGATCAACTACCTGCGCTGCATCCACTGCGACCTCTGTGTGGAGGCCTGCCCCACCGAAGCCATCACCGAGAGCAAGGTCTTCGAGTTCTCCTTCACCAACCGCAGCGACGCCATCTACACCCGGGAGGAGCTGTTGGTGGGTGACGACGGCCACCCCAAGCGGCTGCCATGGGAGGACTGGAGGGAGGGCGACGACCGTCACACCTCGGCGTGGGTGAGGGCCACCTCGCCGTCGGGCGCCGCCGAGTACGAAGGCAAGGTCCAGTGGTCGGCGGAGCTCGGCTACGGCGTGCGTCCACCCGAGGTGGGGCAGTCCCTCGACGTCCCCGTCGACGTGGTGGCCGACCACACCGGCGAGCCCACTGTGGAGGGCGAGCACGCGCCCAAGCGGAGACTGCGGCGTTGACCGGCCGTTGGCTGGTCCGGTGACGGCTGCACTGTCGGCGTCGGCGCTGATCCTGGCCGCCGCCACCAAGATAGACGCCGGTGTCTTCGCCGCCTGCGCCGTCATCGTGCTGGCGGGAGCAATCGGCGTGGTGGTCTCCCGGAACCCGGTCCACGCCGCCCTCTTCCTCGTCCTCACCCTCTTCGGTGTGGCTGTCCTCTTCGTGGCCCAGGAGGCGCACTTCCTGGCCGCGGTGCAGGTGATCGTCTACGCCGGCGCCATCGTGGTCCTCTTCTTGTTCGTCATCATGCTGCTGGGGGTGGACCGCGAGGAGAACGTGATGGCGGAGCCGCTGCGAGCGCAACGGCCCATTGCCCTGCTCCTCGGCGTGATCTCCCTCGCTGAGATCTTCCTCTTGGCTCAGGGGACCAAGTGGGCCACAGGCGCCGGTTCGGTGGCGGGCCCCGCCGGCGGCCCGGGCAGCAACGTGGAGAAGCTGGCGCGCATCATCTTCACCCGCTACCTGCTGGCCTTCGAGGTCACTTCGGTGCTTCTGGTCATCGCCGTGGTGGGCGCCGTCGTCCTGGCCCGCCGGTCCGACGCCGCCCCCACCGCCTCGCCGGCTGCAGCCCGCTCCGAGGAGGCGTTGTCGCCGGCGTCGGAGGCACCGCTGTCGGGCGCCTCGGACGAGCCCCTTTCCGAACAGGCCCAGCCCGACGAATCCCCGCCCGACGAATCCCAGCCCGACGAATCCCAGCCCGCCTCTTCGGGCGCCGGCTCCCCATGAGCCTCGACGGGTCGTGGTACCTGTGGCTGGCGGCCTCGCTCTTCACGGTGGGGACCGTGGGCCTGCTGGTGCGCCGCAACGTATTGGTGATGTTCATGTGCGTGGAGCTCATGCTCAACGCCGTCAACCTCACCCTGGTCACCTTCGCCCGCATGCTCGACGACATCGGCGGCCAGGCCCTCGTCTTCTTCGTGCTGGTCGTGGCCGCGGCCGAGGTAGTGGTGGGCCTCGGCATCATCGTGGCCATCTTCCGGCGCCGGGCCGGCGCCACCGCCGACGACCTCCACCTCTTGCGGGGCTAGGGCGGTCGTGGCCGACATCGCCTACCTCATTCCCGCCTTTCCCCTCCTCGGCTTCGTGGCCCTGGTGGTCTGGGGTCGTCGGGCCGGCGACCCGGGCGCCGGCTGGTTGGCCACCCTGGCCGTAGGGCTCTCGTTCGTGGCCAGCGTGGTCACCTTCTTCGAGCTCCTCGGCCACGATGCCCACGGCCGCTCGGTGACCAAGCCACTCTTCACCTGGATGGCGGCCGGAGGGTTCGAGGTCAAGGCCGCCCTCCTGGTGGACCCCCTGTCCATCACCATGGCCATGTTCGTCACAGGCGTGGGCAGCCTCATCCATCTGTACTCGATCGGCTACATGAAGGGGGACGACGGCTACGCCCGCTTCTTCACCTACCTGAATCTGTTCGCGCTGTCGATGCTGGTGCTGGTCCTCTCCGACAACTTCCTCCTCACCTTCCTCGGTTGGGAGGGGGTGGGAGCATGCTCGTACCTGCTGATCTCGTTCTGGTTCCAGCGGGAGGTGGCCGCCACGGCCGGCAAGAAGGCGTTCGTCGTCAACCGGATCGGTGACTTCGGCTTCATGGTGGCCATGTTCCTGCTCTTCACCACCTT
>JALZKD010000153.1 GCA_030859405.1 Actinomycetota bacterium
GATGTACGTGGCGGAGGCGTGCGGGATCGAGGGAGACCTGGGGGAGAAGGAGAAGAGGGGAGTGCTGAAGTCCCAGGAGAGCCGGGCGAAGTTCCTGTCCGACCCCGGCCATCGGATCCGGTTCGTGTACACCCCCAAGCACAGTTCATGGCTGAACCAGGTCGAGACCTGGTTCAGCATCCTGGTACGCAAACTCCTCCGCCGGTCCAGTTTCGTGTCGCTGGGAGACCTCAGGCAGAGGATCCTGGAGTTCATCGACTACTTCAACCGGACCATGTCCAAGCCGATCAAGTGGCTCTACTCCCCCAGGCCGCTCAAGGAGGAGGTTCCCTCTGGCTAGTCATTCCTGGCTCTCGGTACTAGGCTTCATTTCCCCCTATTTGCCGCCTGCCGACTCATTCCCGATCCCGGCCTCGTCCGCCGCCTCGGCCCGATCCGCGTCGGCCTGGGCGTCCCGGATCGGGAGGCCCATCATGGAGTCGACCTCCTCGAGCTGGCTGTCGCCGAGGTAGCCGGCCCGCATCAGATTTGCCACCGCGTTCCATTGTGCGGCCCGGTCCTGGTCCTGCGTCCCGAACGTCACGAGCGGCGTGAACTCGTCCGCCACGTCCTGCCCGTAGTTGAGGGCCACCAGTTGGCGAAAGCCGTCGTCGCGCAACGTCGCGGCGAGCATCTCCCGGCCGGACGCCACCAGCAGGCCGAAGATGTCCTGCCCCGTCTCGCTGTCCGCCCTGCTGCCGTGTTCGGCCTCTCGGGTCGCCCGAGTTTGCAAGAGGATCGCCTGCACGATCTCGCGGTTGAAGAGGTCGACCGCCTTGTGGAAGACCGCCCCGTCCCCTTGCGGCTGGATCGGGACCACCTCGGCCCCGGACGGCACCACCAGCACGGATCCGTTCTGGAAGTTGACGAGCTGGCCGGCCATGAACTGCTGGGGGCTGACCAGGGAGGCCCCGGGGATGGGGACGCCCTCCTCGTCCACGGGATGCCGGTCCACTTCCCCGGGGGCCGTCTTGCCCAGGAGCGAGGCCGAGCCGAATTGGCAGGCGTGCTTGTAGAGCTGGGGCCAGATGAGCCGCTTCAGGTTGCACGGCTCGACGGCCGGGCGCAAGACCGACGTGCCGCGGGGATCGGCGTCGGCGGGGTCCCAGGTCAGGATGACGACCTTCTCGCGAGGCAGGAAGGCCCGCGCCTCCCCGCTCCGCGTGGGCCCGGCCGGACGCCGGAAGAGGACGCCGAGCACATTCATCGCGTCGTCGACGACGAACTGCCAGGCGTCGCGGGGCTTGACCTTGATCGACTTCCAGACCAGCTTGCCCCGGTCCGGGCCCGAGGCCGCCACCTCGAACACCTTCTCCGCCATCTTGTTGCCGAAGGCCGCCGCCCCGAGCAGGCCCATCAGGAAGGCATGCCAGCCCTTGCACCGTTCGACGCACCGCCAGCAGAATTTCACCACGTCCGCCGCCAGGGCCTCGTCCGGGTCCTGTGCCCCGGTTCCGGGCTTGGCGGAGACGGTCGCCTTCAGGTCCATGCCCCCCGCCAGGATGGCCAGCTTCAGGGTGTGGACGGACGCCGACACCACGGGGTCCGTCATCATCCATTCGTAGTGGCGGGCCCCCCGCTCCCGCATCACGTCGTCGACCGTCGTCGGCAACGCCAGTGGGACCGATGCCGCGTGATAACTTGCACCGGACGCCACGTACTCGCGGGTCAGGTCGGGACGGCCGATCCTGGCCGCGTCCGGGACTGGTGAGCCGGGACCGCCGCCGGGCGAGAACGGCGCGGGTACGACGAGATAGTCACTCATTCGGGGGCTCCGGATTTTGCGACGCGCGTTGCGACTTTCTCGGCGGTTGCGGCCGACATATGCGTGATCCAGGCCGATCTCCACGCTCCCCACGCCATCGACCATGACCTTTGATTCCGGGTTGTCCAGGCTCGCGACAACGCCAACCCTTCGCCCCACCAGCTCCTGGAAGAGCGCGTATTGGCCATGCGTCGTGCCGCGCTCGATGCTTGCCCCGGTCAAGGCTGGAATGAGGGGTGATACCGAATCGCTTTGATTCCTTACCTTTGTCGGGTGGGCACCGCTCACCAAACTCTCTGGCACGGCGGAAGATCGGTGTGCAGTGCCCACTCTACTTCTACTGTCACAGATTCTGTAAGGCTTTACCGTTCATCGGGGTTATGATTGGCCTCGTGGAGTGTCCCAGTAGTACGGAGGCGCCGCCATGTCGCTGCTCGACCACCCCGAGGCCCAAGCCCTTCTCGCCGACGCCGAAGTCTCCCCCGGTGACGTCCGCGGTTGTCGCGACCACATCGCCCGCTTCCTGAGGCGCTACCTCCCGTTGTTCTACCGCCAAGAGCACCGCGGGCACGCCGCCGCCTTTGTTCGCGGCCTCCTCAGCGGCCTGGAGCGGAAGAGTGCCGAGCCGATCGCCTACCAGGCCGACATCCCCCGCAAGGACCTCCAGTACTTCGTCGGCGGCGGGGCCTGGGACGACGAGAAGGTCATGGCCGAGGTGCGGCGTCACGTCCGCGAGGAGTTGGCCGAAGACGACGGCGTGATCGTGCTCGACCCCAGTGCCTTCCCCAAGAAGGGAGTCCACAGCTGCGGGGTGGCGCGACAGTGGTGCGGCCGGCTGGGCAAGAAGGAGAACTGCCAGATCGGCGTCTTCCTGGCCTACGTCTCGTCCAAGGGGCACGCCCCCCTGGACCGCCGCCTCTACCTGCCCAAGGGCTGGACCGCCGACCCCGCGCGGCGCGAGGCGTGCCACGTCCCCGGGGATGTGACTTACCGCAAGACCTGGGAGATCGCCCACGACTTGCTCCGCCGGAGCGGGCCGGACGTGCCCCACCAATGGGTCGTGGGGGATGACGAATTCGGCCGGGCCTCGGAGTTCCGAGCGGCGTTGCGCACCGACGGCGAGCGCTACATGCTCGACGTGCCGTGCAACACCAATATCCGGGACCTTGACGGTCGCCGGCCGCCTCGCAAGAAGGCTCCTAAAGGCACGAAGCGGAAGGTGCCGTTCGTGCGGGTCGATACCTGGGCCCGGAAGCTGCCGGCCGACCGTTGGACCCAATTGACCATCCGCGACGGGGCCAAGGGGCCGCTGGAGGTCGAGGCGGTGTCGGCCCGGGTGTGCGCCAAGCTGAGCCGGCGGATCGGCCCGGAGGAGCGGGTGTTGGTCATCCGCACGGTCGGCCCACAGCCGGACTGGACGTACTCCATGAGCGACGCGCCCCCGGGCACTCCGCTGCCGGAACTGGTGCGGGTGCGGTCGAGCCGGCACCGGGTCGAGGAGGTGTTCCAGCAGGCCAAGGGTGAGGTGGGCCTGGCCCACTACGAGGTCCGCAGCTGGGTGGGCTGGCATCACCACGTGACGCTCGCGCTTCTGGCCTTGTGGTTCCTCGTCCTGGAGCGCGGGCGGATGGGGGGGGAAAACCCCGGCGGTGACGGTGGCGCAGATGCGGGCGATCTTCAGCGAACTGCTCCGCAAGCGTCCTCCGACAGCGCGGGAGATCGCCGAGGCAGTCGGTCGGGTGTTGCGGCGTAGCGAGGAGGCGCGCATCTACCACTGGTACTCCAAGACCAAGACGTTTCCGCCCCGACGACCAAGACCGGGGTTCAGTTAACTGTGACAGTAGAAGTAGAGGGTGCTGCGGTGATCGCCGTCGTACCAGCCGTTGCCCTTGTCGAACCGCCAGCCATTGCCGGCGGCGGCACAGCCGACGTAGGTCAACGGCAGGGCCGACGTG
>JALZKD010000154.1 GCA_030859405.1 Actinomycetota bacterium
CCTCTGGGTCGACACGTCCTCACCCCGGTGAAACCGTCCCTTTGGACAACCGGTCACTCGCCCAGCCATCACAGGGCTCGTCAGCCATCCGCCCGGAGCCGATCGGTGGATTCAGGCTAAACAGTGACAGCGGGGCGGGTGGTGAAGCTCAGCACCCATGAGGCGTCGGTCTCCCCGTCGATGCTCAGCCGCCAGGTGTAGCGGCCGCCCGGGTTCAGGGGCAGCGGCCCGATGTTGATGGCCAGAGGCAGGTCGACAGGGCTGCCGACGGGGATCCCTTCCGGTTGGCCGACCTCGAAGTCGCCCCTCACCTCGATCAGCTGCGTGCCCTCGGGCGTCTCGATACCGACCGGTTGGCCGTCGGCGTCGATGAGGAACAGCTCCCAGTGATGGGCCTGGGTCGCCTCGTGCCAGTCGACCTCGACCTTGATGGCGACGGCCGAAGGGGTCGCCTCCGGCCCGGTGATGCTCCATCCTCCGCCGAGGACGTAGAGCTTGCCGTCGGCCACTTGGGCCGCGTCACAGAGCAACATGGTCGCCTTCATGGGTGCCAACCTAGCGACCGGCCCGGCTCCAACCGCTCCACCCGCGGTTTGATCACTCGACCCCCTTTGGGGGGGTTCGAGTGATCAAACTGGAGCAGGCTCCGCTCTGGTCCGCTCTCGAAGGCGGGACTACTGCGCCACCGAGGAGCTGGCCTCCACCGCGGTGGGACCGCCGGCCTGGTTGGAGATCTCCACCCGGCGGGGCTTGGCCTGCTCGGCCACCGGGATGGTGAGCGTCAGCACTCCCTGGTCGTAATTGGCGTCGATGGCCTCGGTGTCGAGGCTCTCGCCGAGGAAGAGCTGGCGGGTGAACACGCCCTGGGGCCGCTCGGAGATCAGGACCTCGTCGCCCTCACCGGGGGCCCACGAACGCTCGGCCCTGACGGTGAGCACGTTGCGCTCCACGGTGAGCTCCACCGATTCGGGGTCGGTCCCCGGCAGGTCGAGATGGACCACGAAGTTCTCGCCTCGGCGGTAGGCGTCCATCGGGAGGACAGCGGGCATCTGGCGGTTCGCTCCCGGCAGCTGCTCGCTCAGACGGTCCAGCTCCCGGAAGGGATCGAAACGCATAAGCATGAAAGTGCTCCTTTCGTCACTCACTGTTCTGGGTGCTTTTTCTGGGAATGTACTCCGTAGCAGACTAGTTTACAAGTGGCGACTCAACTTTATTCCATAAGATCTTGAAGGTAGCCCTGACGGAGGAGGACATCGAGACGTGAGCACCGCTTTCAGCCCTGATCGGTGGACACTCAAGACCCAAGAGGCCTTCCAGGCCGCCGTGGAGGCGGCGCGGGCCCGCAACCACCCCGAGGTGACGCCCGACCACCTGCTGGCGGCGCTGGTGGGACAGGAGGACGGCGTGGTGCTGCCCATCCTGGAGAAGGTGGGCGTGGCTCCGCTGGCGGCCCGCAACCGGGTGGAGGAGGCGCTCGACCGCATGCCCAAGGCGTACGGGGCCGAGCCGCAGGTGAGCCGGGGGCTGCGGGAGGCCATGGGCGCCGCCGACGCCGCCCGGGGCGAGCTCGGTGACGAGTACCTGTCCACCGAACACCTCTTGCTGGCCATGGCCGAACGCCTGAGCGTGGGCCGAGAGCAGCTGCTCGCCGCTCTGCGCGAGGTACGGGGCAGTCACCGGGTCACGTCCCAGAACCCCGAGGAGTCCTACCAGGCCCTCCAGCGCTTCGGAAGGGACCTCACCGAGGCCGCCAGGGCGGGAAAGCTGGACCCGGTCATCGGCCGCGACGAGGAGATCCGCCGGGTGATCCAGGTCCTATCGCGCCGCACCAAGAACAACCCGGTGCTCATCGGGGAGCCCGGCGTGGGCAAGACGGCCATCGTCGAAGGCCTGGCCCGGCGCATCGTGGAGGGCGACGTCCCCGAGAGTCTTCGGGACAAGCGCCTCGTCGCCTTGGACCTGTCCTCCATGGTGGCGGGGGCCAAGTACAGGGGTGAGTTCGAGGAGCGCCTGAAGGCCGTGCTCAAGGAGATCGCCGACTCCGAGGGCGAGGTGGTCACCTTCATCGACGAGTTGCACACCGTGGTCGGAGCAGGCAACGCCGAAGGGTCCATGGACGCCGGCAACATGATCAAGCCCATGTTGGCGCGGGGGGAGCTGCGGATGATCGGCGCCACCACCCTCGACGAGTTCCGCAAGCACATAGAGAAGGACCCGGCCCTCGAGCGCCGCTTCCAGCAGGTCCTGGTGGACCAGCCGACGGTTGAGGACACCATCGCCATCCTGCGTGGGCTGAAGGAGCGCTACGAGGTCCATCACGGGGTACGCATCCAGGACACCGCCCTGGTGGCCGCCGCCGTCCTCTCCGACCGCTACGTGACGGCCCGGTTCCTCCCCGACAAGGCCATCGACCTGGTGGACGAGGCCGCCAGCCGGCTGCGCATCGAGATCGACTCCATGCCCACGGAGATCGACGTCGTGGAGCGGCGCATGCGCCAGCTCGAGATCGAGCGGGTGGCGCTCGCCAAGGAGACCGACCCCGCGTCCAGGGAGCGACTAGAGGCGCTCGAGCGGGAGCTGGCCGACCTTCGGGAGAAGTCGTCGTCGATGAAGGCCCACTGGCAGGCCGAGAAGGAGGCCATAGACCACATCCGGTCGTTGAAGGAGCGGCTCGAGGCCCGCCGTGAGGACGCCCTGCGCTTCGAGCGCGACGGCGACCTGGCCAAGGCGGCCGAGATCCGCTACGGCGAGCTCCCCCACATCGAGCGGGAGGTGGCCGAGGCCTCCGAGCGCCTGGCCGGCCTCCAGGCCACTCAGAAGATGCTGAAGGAGGAGGTAGACGAGGAGGACGTGGCCGAGGTCGTCTCCAAGGCCACCGGCATCCCCGTCTCCCGGCTCATGGAGGGTGAGGTCCACAAGCTCGTGCGCATGGAGGACGTGCTGCACGAACGGGTGGTGGGCCAGGACCACGCCGTGCACGCGGTGGCGGCGGCCATCCGTCGCAGCCGGGCCGGCCTGTCCGACCCGAACCGCCCCATCGGGTCCTTCCTCTTCCTGGGGCCCACCGGCGTGGGCAAGACCGAGCTGGCCAGGGCACTGGCCGGGTTCCTCTTCGACGACGAGCGGGCCATGGTCCGCATCGACATGGGCGAGTACCAGGAGCGCCACAACGTGGCCCGCCTCATCGGGGCACCTCCCGGCTACGTGGGCTACGAGGAGGGCGGCCAGCTCACGGAGACAGTTCGGCGCCGTCCCTACGCCGTGGTGCTGCTGGACGAGATCGAAAAGGCCCACGCCGACGTGTTCAACGTCCTGCTCCAGGTGCTCGACGACGGCCGCCTCACCGACGGGCAGGGCCGCACCGTCGACTTCACCAACGTGGTGCTGGTGATGACCTCGAACCTGCCCGGCGAGCCGGCTGACTTCTTCAAGCCCGAGTTCGTCAACCGCATCGACGACATCATTCGCTTCCGGGCTCTCAGCCAGGACGACATTGGGCGCATCGTGGAGATCCAGCTCGGGCACCTGCAACGGCGCCTGGCCGAACGGCGACTGGCGCTGGAGGTCAGCGACGACGCCCGCGCCTGGCTGGCTCAACGGGGATACGACCCCCTCTACGGCGCCCGTCCCCTGAAGCGGGTGATCCAGCGGGAGGTGGCCGACAAGCTGGCCCTGGCCCTGCTCGAGGGCGCCTACGCCGAGGGCGGCGCCGTGAAGGTGGAC
>JALZKD010000155.1 GCA_030859405.1 Actinomycetota bacterium
CTTGAGGGAAACCCGGTTCCGGGGTGCTCTGGGCTCCGGTCACCAGCTCCCTACCCGGGCACCCTTCGCCGTCAAGCGTCGCTGGCTGCTGGAAACCCCGGCCAGATTTCTTATTGCCGGATGAGGAAGCCGTCGAACTTCGTCGTCGACGTGCGCACGTACCAGGTGCCGTTGGACGGGTGCCATATGACCATGTCGTCCTTGCCGTCACCGTCATGGTCGACGCTGGGCATGGGAGTGCTGTTGGAGGCGCCCCACTGGCGGATGAGGGTGCCCTCGAAGCCGGTGCCGGAGGTGCGCACGTACCAGACGGCGTCGGTCGGGTGCCAGATGGCCATGTCGTCCTTGCCGTCACCGTCGAAGTCGGCGTCGGCCAGAGGGATGGAGTTGGAGGCGCCCCACTGGCGGATGAGGGTGCCGTTGAAGCCGGTGCTGGAGGTGCGCACGTACCAGACGGCGTCGGTCGGGTGCCAGATGGCCATGTCGTCCTTGCCGTCGCCGTCGAAGTCGGTGTCGGCCAGGGGGATGGAGTTGGAGGCGCCCCACTGGCGGACCAGGGTGCCGTCGAAGCCGGTGCTGGACGTGCGCGCCCACCAGGTGGCGTCGGATGGACGCCACACAACCATGTCGGCCTTGCGGTCACCGTCGAAGTCGGTGTCGCTCAAGGGGATGTCTCCAGTGATCCCCCACTGGCGGGTGATGGCGCTGTTGAAGCCGCTGGCCGACGTTCGCACGAACCATATGCCGTCTACCGGGCGCCAGACCGCCATGTCAGCCTTTCCGTCACCGTCGAAGTCGCCGCTGATCGGCTGCCCGCCCACCGCCGAAGGCGGTGGAGGCGGCGGAGGAACCGCCGGCGTCGTCGGCGGCTGGGTGGTGGTCGTGGTCGGTGCCGGGGGGGGCGGGGTGGAGCCGGTGCCCGGTTCGTAGGCGGCCAGCTCGTAGACCACCGCGGGAGCCTCGAAGGTCCAGAACCACGGCTTGAGCCCTCCGGCCAGGCCGCCGTAGTTGACGCTGCTCACGCTGACCCGCACGGCGGTGGCCACTCGGGGGGCGAAGGCCACCACCTGGCGGTGGGCGAAGAACTGGTCGCGCACCTGGCCCACGGTGGCCCAGTTGCCCCCTTGGTCCTGCACGGCCACGTCGTAGTTGCGAAGCCCGGGCACGATGCTTGCCACCGAGTGGGTGGACACCACCACCCGGTCGAGGCTCTTGGCCTGGGCCAGGCGCACGGTGAGGGTGGGGGTGTCGTCACCCGGCGCCGAGGCCCACGCCGGCAGGCCGACCAGGTCGGCGTTGTTGGCGGCGTCGGCCTTGCCGTCGATGGCGTCCGAGGCGGGGTTGTCCGAGGTGGCCGAGGTGGCCGTGGCGCTGGCCCCGGCCGAGGCCGCGGCCACGTTGGGCCCGTAGGCGGCGGTGGGGGCCAGGCGCAGGCTCACCCCGCCCGGGGCCAGCACGTACTGGGGCGAGCCGGACAGGGCCAGGGGGGCGGGGACCCCCGGTGACAGCGTCACAGTGGTGGTGGCGCCCAGCACGTCGGTGACGCTGACGTTGACGGGGGCCGATATCCCGTCGGCGAACAGGTTGGCGCCCACGCCCAGGTCACTGGTCCACGCCGCCAGCATGGAGTCGGCGGTCCCGGGGCGGGGCCCGAAGGCGGCGGCGTAGGCGTGGGGGATGCCCACCTCGGCCATGGCCACGAAGGGCCGCCCCGAGGTCTGGGCCTTGGCGGTCATGGAGGCCAGGGCTGCGGGCTTGACCTCGTCGTCGACCTGGGCCGCGCTCTGGATGAGCGAGTAGCTGAGCCCGAAGTCGCCGTAGCCGCCCTCGATCAGGAAGTAGGCCCAGCGCTCGATGCCCAGAGCCCGGTTCCAGATGGCGGCCCGGGCCACCTTGTCGGCCTGGGCCAGGTAGTTGCCGGGCCCGTCGGCCCACCACGCCGACTCGGTGTTCCAGATGGGCTTGGCCCCGGCCCCGTAGCGGGCCATGATCTCCTTGAGCTTGGTGAGCTCCGCCGGCGTGGCCTGCTCCTCGAAGGAGCGGTTGTGGCCGGTGTAGGGGTGGATGCCCACCACGTCCATCGAGGCGTAGCCGCCGGCGGAGCCGATGGCCTCGAAGTAGCCCGTGTCCATACCCAACACGCTGCCCCCCACCACGTTGGCCCCGGGGTCGGCGGCCTTCACGGCCCGGGAGAAGGGGGCCAGCACCTGGGTGACGTAGCTCGACGCCGGCCCGAAGCTGTTGTTGGGCTCGTTCCACGCCTCCCAGGTGCGGATGGTGGAGCGGTAGTGGGCCACCAGCTCGCCCACCCGCTTCTCCCAGGTGCCGTTCTGCACCAGGGCCCTCTCGGTGGGGAAGCCCTCGCCCACCTGGACCCAAAGGGCCACCCCCCGCTTGGCGGCCTCGGCGGCTGCCGCGACCAGATCGGCGTCATAGGCCGAGAAGTTCATGGGCCCGGCCGGGTCGGGCAACAGCTTGGACCACTCCACCCTGGCCCGCATGCCCCCCGTGCCCAGCTGATCGGCCAGGGCCACGCCCCGGGCCGGGCCCGGGCCGCCGTAGTCGGCGCCGGGGGGCAGGGTGGCAAAGTCCAGGCCGTGGCCGGGGGCGCCCACCGTGTAGCGCATGCAGGTGGCGCCGGCCACGGTGCCGTCGGCGCTGAGCAGGCGGGCGTCGACCTCATAAGCGCCGGGGCGCGACGGGGGCAGGGCCAGGGGGATGCTGGCCAGGGCGGCGGCGGTGGTGGGCAGGGGCAGGACCGTGGGGGCGGGGGCCGCCCCGGCCAGGACCTGGTGGCGGTCGCGCACGGAGTAGGACAGGCGCAGCGAGGAGGCCTGGGTGGCCCACCAGGGGTCGAAGCTGGCCGCCACCGCCGGGGCGCGCCCGGGACCGAAGTAGTTGCCCGTGACCCCGCTCGCCACCCCGGCCCCGAAGCCGAGCACGGGGTCGGGGGGCTTGGGGGCGGCCACCAGGGCGCCCACGTCGGAAAGCGAGATCCATGAGATGTGCTGGTTGGCTTGGAACCGGCCCCCGGCCGCGAAGTAGAGGCGGTCCCCGGCCAGGGCCAGGAAGGAGCGCTCGGTCAAAGAGCCCAGGGTGACGTCGTCGACCCGGCCCCGGTAGAGGCCCTGGGGGGTGGCGGCGTGGATGCCCCGGGTGGCGTCGGCCACGTAGACGCTGGCGTCGGGGCCCAGCACCGCCCCGCCCTGCTGGTAGAAGTGGAAGGGCCCGCCGGTGGGCGAGGGGTCGTTGGCCACTCTGGCGTCGCCGAAGACCTGGGTCAGGCGCCCCGAGGCGTCGTAGCGGCGCACGTAGGCGGTGTCGGTGGCCATGACCCCGCCGTCGGAGGTGGGCGAGAAGGTCAGACCCCGCACCGGGCTTCTGCCCGCCGCCACCCCGGCGGTGTCGAACAGGGCCGAGTCGGCCTCGCCCCGGCCCACCACGCCGATGCGAAAGCCGCTGCCGGTGCCGATGGAGAACAGGCCGTCGATCTGCTGGGCGACCATGCCCGTGCGGGTCCAGATGACCTGGCCCGTGGGGCTGAGCTTGACCACGGTGCCCGGGTACTGGGCCACGTAGATGTTCTTGGCCGGGTCGACCACCACGGCCGGGACCACCACCTGGAAGCCCAGGCTGAACGAGCCCAGGGCGGCGCCGTCGAGGCTGAAGCGCCGCACCGTCCTGGTCCCCATGTCAAGGCTCACCACCTCG
>JALZKD010000063.1 GCA_030859405.1 Actinomycetota bacterium
TGGGCTGGGAGAGCCGCTGCTCGGCGACGGCCCGGTCCACGTATCGCTTGGCCAGGGGGGTGAGGGGGTGGCCCTGAGCAAGGGTCCGTGCCTCGAAGACAAGGCCCCCGTCACCCAGCGCCACCTCTATCTCCAGCCCGTTGAACGGGAGGAACCCAGGAGACGGGTGGCCCGTGGGGAAGGGACCCACCTCGCCCGCAGCGCAGCGAGGACGGGGTGGGAAGGGTCCCCGGAGGGACAGGACCCGTCTCCAGGGTGGCGGGACCCGGTCATCGCCCTTCGTGGCCCTTGATCTGGAGCAGCGGCTCCTGGGGCGCGGGGGTGCCTGGGGCGTCGGGAGCAGCGCCGGGGGCGGTAACGCAGTCGAGGTCGGCTTTGGCCTCGTCGAACTCCTCGGCGGCATCCACCTGCTCGAGGCGGCGGAAGCCAGGCCAGTGCTTGCGCAAGGCCTCCTCCACCCCGTAGGTGAGCGTGGCCGATGAGCTGGGACAGCCGTCGCAGGTGCCCTTCATGCGAACCTTCACCACGCCGTCGGCGATGCTGGCCACCTCCAGCTCGCCGCCATGGGACTCCACGATGGGCCGGACCTCCTCGAGGGCGGCGGCGACCGCCTGCTCGGCTTCGCCCCCGACATCGGGACTCTCCCCGAGGTCGTAGAACTCGAGGAGCGTGCCCGCCAGCTCGTCACGGGCCACTGACTCGAGGAAGATCTCACCTCTCCACGTGCGGACCATCTCCACCAGCTGGCCGAGCCCGTCGCGGTGGAACGCGTCGTACCACTCGAGGAGCTCGGTCACCTGGGCCACCACCTCCTGGTCGGGATGGTTCAGCAGCCCACCGGCCAACTCGCTGATGCGGTACGGGACCTGAGAGAAGGGCAGCTCCTCGCCGCCGTCCGGTTGTTCACTCATGCTCACGTCTTCGCCCCCTCCGCGGCGGAGCCCACCTCCTCGCGCACCATGGCGAGGATGGGGTCAACCGTCGCCTCGACCTCTTCGCTGAAGCCCAGCCCGAACGAGCGATCGCCAGGCTCGACCTCGATGACCACCGTATCGGCTGGGAACGCCTTCCAGTACCGGACCACGGCCAGGGTGTGGTCGAGGTCGATGATGCCTCCGGCCGCTTCCGCCAGCCGCTCCTGGACCTCGTCGTCCGGGGGGGGTGTGAGGTCGAGGGGGTAACGGCGGATGGTCCCCGGCGGGTCGACCTCGCGGGGCATGGCCCCGACCAGCACCACCTTGCCCGGGTCCAGCTCCTGGAGAAAGTGCAGCACCCGGTGGGCGGCGTAGGACAGATCCTCAACCACCACGCCGTCGGGCCAGTCGAGATGCTCGACCCGCCGTATGAACTGGGTACCGAAGTCGAGGTCCCGGAGCCAGGGAAGACCGATGCCGCCCACCAGAACGGGGGCGGCATCGGTCATGTTGATCCTCGGTTCTGGTTACCAGCGGTCCTGGGCTACTCCAGCGTGCAGCCGCAGGAGTTGATCTCTCGGACGATGGTGCCCTTGCCGGTGTCCATGTGGGTGGTGCAGGGCATGCACGGGTCGAAGCTGCGGATGGCCCGCAGGACGTCGATGCCCTTCACCTGATCGTCGGGAACGCTCTCCAGGAGAGGCGTGCCGACGACGGCCTCCTCGTAGGGGCCCGGCGTGCCGAAGGGGTCCCGAGGAGAGGCGTTGAGCGTGGAGGGCGTGGTGATCTGGTAGTTGAGGATCTTGCCCTTGTCCGTGTGCAGGTGGTGGACCAGCCAGCCGCGGCCGGCCTCCCAGAACCCCACGGCCACCCGCTCGTCCTTGGGCACCTTGTACGGGGTGGCGACCCGGGTCTCGCCCCGACGCCAGTACTCCATGGCCTTCAGCAGGTTGACCATGCCGATGGCCGAGGTGAAAGCCATGGCGTAGGCCCGGCCCCGGTTGCGCTCGAAGGCGTTGATGCGCTCGGGGACCTTCCAGAACAGCTCCGTCTCGGGCAGCTGGTGGCGGGGAAGCACCATGCGCAGACCGTCGCCGGTGGACTCGATGAACGGGTTGTCGCCCAGCTTGCCGGCCAGAGCCGTGGTCCAGAGCGCCCCGTAGGCACCGGTCTCGATGGACTGGCGGTCCCAGCGGGGAGCCGTGTCCCAGGTGTACTTCTCCTTGAAGTTCTTGGCCTGGGGCCTCGGCAGGGTGGTCTTGTTCCACGGGTGGTAGGCGGAGATGGGGTTGCCGAGGGAGTCGGTGCGGAACCGCGGGCCGGCCGCCTCCGTCCAGTCGTCGTAGAAGGACGAGTTGACGAACTCCTCCAAGCCCATGTTGATGTCGGTGAGGTTGGTGGTGACCAGCTCACCGTCGATGATCATGCCCGGGATCGAGTAGCGGCGGTTGCCCCACGTGTTGCAGTTGGCGTAGGTGGCGTCGTAGGCCTCGACGTCGTCGTAGATCCCGGTCTGGGCGATGTTGACGGGTCGCTCGCCCACTGACATGTAGGCGGGGTTGGCCTCGTAGTAGAAGTTGGTGATGTCGTCCCAGATGGCAGCGAGGATCTTGGAGCAGTCGAAGATCTTGCCCAGCTGGGTGTAGAACTCGTTGAACGTCGAGGTGGAGATGGTGGTCGAGAGCCCACCGGGCACCAGCGTGGACGGGTGCGGGTACTTGCCGTACATGAGCTGGCACATGACACGCCCGATGCGGGTGTACTCGAGAGCCTCGAGGTAGATCTTCCCTGTCAGCGGGTTCAAGGCATCCATGATGTCCTTGACGGTGCGGTACCCGTGCACCTCGACGCCGGCGGCGAGGGTCTTCTCGGCCCTGGTGACCAGCTCGGGGTTGGTGACCTGCACCACCGACGTGGAGTAGTCGGGCCCGGCCAGGAGGCCCAGGTGCAGCGGGCGGTCGTAGAACATCTCGCCCACCTCGCCCAGGTTGCGGCACAGAACGCCCAGCGGGGGCGGCTGGATGCCGAAGGCCTGCTCGGTGGCCAGGGACGCCACGGTGGCGTGAACGCCGCCACACACCCCACAGGCTCGGGAGCTGATGTCGATGGCGTCGCGGGGGTCACGGCCCTGGAGGATGACCTCGTAGCCCCGGAACAGCATGGCCTGGGAGTGGGCCTCCACCGCCTTGCGGTTCTCGAGGTCGAGCACGGTGTGGACGGCCAGGGCGCCGGCCACCCGGGTCACCGGGTCGATGTTCCAGTCACGGAGGCGGGGCGGTGCGGCCAGCTGGGCGCCGGGGCCCTCCTGGCGGCGGACGAAGCTCGTGTTCTCGGCCACCGAGACGGCGTAGGGGTTGTCCCCCGCCCCCTCCTTCAGGCGGGCCTTGCCGCTGTCGTCGAACTCAATCGGGAGGTTCTTGAAGCACATGGGTGATGATCCTTTTCCGGGCTGTTCGGGCTTATCTAGTTGTAGGACTCGTGGCTGTGCTGGTACTTGGAGTAGACCTTGTGAAGGGCCTTCTGGGCTCCGCGGGGACCGACACGGGACCGGGCCCACCCACTGGGGGCGTCCTTCTTCCAGCGGGGCTCCATGTTCTTGTCGGCCTGGCTCACCCGGCGAGTACGCCGGATGAAGGAGCCGACGATGCGGCTGGTGGTGCTGGAGACCAGTGAGCCGGGGGGCGTCTCGTAGATGGGCGAGAACTTGTCGGGGAATCCGGGCATGGTGCAGCCGATGCAGATTCCTCCGGCCTGCATGCAGCCGCCGTGGCCGTCGACGTTTCCCCGCTCGGCGATGTTGCACTGCACCACCGGGCCCCAGCAGCCCAGCTCGACGAGGCACTCCTTGTCGCCGTACTCCTTGGCGAACACGCCCTCCTCGTAGTAACCGGCCCGGGGGCAGTGGCGGTGAACGGTCTCACCGAACAGCCACGCCGGACGGCCCAGCTCGTCGAACTCGGGCAGGGGGGCGAGGCCCTGGAGGAAGAGCAGCGTGGCCGCTGCCGTCTCCAGGTAGTTGTCACCGATGGGAGCGCACCCGGGGACGTTGACCACCGGCACCCCGAAGGCCGACCGGTAGTCCTTGCCCAGGTAGTCCATGACGCTCATGGCGTTGGTCACGTTGCCCTTGGCCGCGGGGATGCCCCCCCAGCTGGCGCAGGTACCGATGGCGATGATGGCGGCGGCGCCGGGAGCGAGGCGGTCGAGCCATTCGAGGCTGGTGATCTGGCGGCCCGTCTGCGGGTCCTCACCGAGGCCCATCCAGTGGCCGTCGCCGGCGATGGACTCGTCCATGATGGAGCCCTCCCAGGTCAGCACGTAGGGGGCGTCGAGCTCGCCCCGCTCGGCCATGAACAGGTTGTGCACCCACTCCGGACCGGACTCCATGGACACCACGGTGTGAACCAGCTCGACCCGGGGCAGGCCGGGGACGATGCCCATCAGGAGATGCTCCACCCGGGGGTGGGTGCCACCGGACACGGCGACGGTGCACCCGTCACAGGAGGCGCCCACCATCCAGAGCAGGTAGATCTTCTCGAGGGGGCCGATGCGCAACGTGTCCTGGTCGGGAAGCACGGCCCGGCTGCGGATGCCAATCGGCGCCAAGGGGTCGAGCGGGTCGAAGCCGTCGATGAGGCCGATCCCGGTGTTCCTGGGCTCCTGGTAGGGCGCAACCGCCGCATGGTCGTCCAGCTCGGTGGTCCTGACCTCCGTCCGGTCTCCACTGGTCCTGATCCCG
The DNA here is from genome assembly GCA_030859405.1 of Actinomycetota bacterium. Classification (GTDB taxonomy): domain Bacteria; phylum Actinomycetota; class Acidimicrobiia; order Acidimicrobiales; genus YB1-3. The sequence continues at coordinate 4,654 of JALZKD010000063.1, forward strand.
CTGCCCTGGCCTCTTCCCTTGCTCGCTGCCATGTTGGAAGACTCCCTCTCCTCCGGCCACAACGGGCCACTCGTACGGTTGGGTATATGTACCCTACACCTATCTGGCCGGATCGTGCACGGCAGCGTACACTTCGGTCAAGAATTTTCGAAAGCTCGAGGTCGTTGGTCCGCAGCAGACATGGCGAACACAGGGCGGCGCCGAGCCTGAGAGGGTACGAGAGGTGATGAGCGTGGACGAGATGGTACATCCCCCGAAGTCCGAGGCCCTGCGGGGACTCTACTGGCGCAGCGAGATCCTCCAGGTCATGTACTGGCTCAGGGGCGAGGGCTTCGGCGACCAGGTGGACGCGGCCCTGCTCGAGCGGTTCCTCGGCGTGGACGCCGCCATCGGCGTCCAGTACATGGACCAATTGGTGGAGGAGGGCTACCTCCGCCGCCTCGACGGGCGCTTCACCCTCTCTGAAGCCGGTCTCCAGGAGGGAGCTTTGGAGTTCGCCGCCTCCTTCGACGAGCTGACGCGTCCCACCCACGGGGAGTGCAGCGCGGACTGCTGGTGTCACAACTCCCCCGAGGAAGCCGCGGCCTGCGCCACCGAGCGTGCCGGCCACGAGCACGCCGGGCACGACCAGTGAGGGCCGAGGGCTCGTCGTGGGTTCAGTGAACGCAGCAGGCGCAGGGGCTTCGAGGGGTTCGAAGGCGGCCACGACCAAGCGTGAGGAACCGCAGGGTGGACTGCCCCGCAACTACCTGCGGGCCACGCTGTTGCTCCTCATCGGCGAGGCGCCGGCCCACGGCTACGACCTGCTGGAGCAGAGCGCCCGGCTGGGGCTGCACACCATCGACGCCGGTGGCCTCTACCGCGCCCTGCGGGTCATGGAGGGGGAAGGCCTGGTGCACTCCAGCTGGGAGCACTCGGCGTCAGGACCGGCCCGGCGGACCTACAGCCTCACGGTCGAGGGCCGCGAATGGCTCCACGCCTGGGCCGGCGCGCTTCGAGAGACCCAGCGCTACCTGTCGTCGTACCTCGACCGCTACGACCAGATCGCCCAGATCGCCCGCTCCGACGACAGCGGCCCCGTCGGCGCAGGCACCCTGGGCACCGAGATCCCGACATGAGCACGGCATCGGGCGTGCTCAGCAGAGAACACAGCGCCATGGCTCATGGCCGCGCCGTCCAGGGGACGGTGCCCCAGTGAGCTCCTTGCGCCTGGCCGTGGCGGGGAAGGGCGGAGCGGGGAAGACCACGCTCTCGTCCACCCTCGCTCGAACGCTCGCTCGCCGTGGACGCCAGGTGGTGGTGGTCGACGCCGACAGCAACCCCAACGTGGCCGTGGCCCTTGGTTGTGACCGGGTCCGGGCTGCGGCCATACCTCCGCTGCCCACGGGCCTCGTCTCCCGGCGACTGGACGGAGGACCGTCCCTGACCGACACGGTCCCGGCGGTCGTGGAGCGCTACGGGGCGGTGGGGCCCGACTCGGTGTCGGTGGTGCACATGGCCATGCCGGCTCACGCCGACGAGGGGTGCTTGTGCTCGGCCCATGCCACCGTGAGCGGGATGCTCGCCGACGCTGCGGCCCTGCCGGACACCGTCACCATCGTGGACCTGGAAGCGTCGCCCGAGCACCTGAGCCGGGGGACCACCCGCCACGTCGATGTGCTCTTCATGGTGGTTGAGCCCTACTGGCGCTCGCTCGAGACCGCCCGGCGAATGTCCAAGCTCGCCGCCGAGCTGCCCGTGCCCCACGTCGGCGTGGTGGGCAACAAGGCCAGGTCGACCGCCGACGCCGAGGCCATCGCCGGCTTCTGCGCCGGCTCGGGCCTGGTTCTCGACGGCCAACTGCCGTGGAGCGACGGTGCGCTCGACGCCGACAAGGCCGGCATCCCCCTGATCGACTACGACCCGGAGGATCCGGTGGTGCAGGCGGTGTCCCGGCTCGCGGACCGGCTCGTGGACGGGCTGCAGCCCTCCGGAGCCCCGGCGTAGGGCAGGACCTCCCGCTAGGTGTAGCCTGCACTTAGCCAATGACAGGGAGACCAGGGCTCCCGAAGGCGAAGAACCCGGAAGGCGATGAGCATGGACGGATGGACGGTGGGACTGATAGTGGGAATGGTCGGCCTCATCGGTTTGGTGATCCTGCTCGCACAGGTGGTGAAGGCGGCGACCACCACTGCGGCCACGGCCCAGGCGGTGCTGACCGCGCTGGACGAGGTCAAGGCCAACACGGCCCCGCTCGCGGGCCTCGGCTCCCTCGGTTCCGGACCGCCGGGCCCCGAGACCGGCGACCAGAGCCTGGCGAGGTCATCCAACGGGTCGGACACCGGTGAAACCGGTGAAACAGAAGTGAAACAAAGGCGTTCGCAGAATGGTTGAGTCGACCAGAGGACCAGGAGGTCTGTCATGTGCCTAGGAATCCCCGGCCAAGTGGTCCAGATCGTGGACCCCGCCGAGCACAAGGCCATCGCCGATGTCGAAGGCGTCCGGCGGGAGATCAACGTCGGCCTGGTGATGGGTGACGAGGGCGGTCTGTCCGTCGGGGACTGGGTACTCATCCACGTCGGCTTCGCCATGAGCGTGATCGACGAGGAGGAGGCGGCGAGCACCCTCGACTTCATGCGGGGTCTGGGCGAGCTCTTCGACGACGAGATCGACCAGTTCCGCGAGAGCACTCCCCTGTGAGGCGAGCACTGTGACCCTGGCCGACCCCGCCGCCCCTACCGGAGCCTCGGCGTCCGGTGCGCCTGCCTCGGACATCGGGGGGCTGACCACCGATCTGGCTGCCGCCTCGCTGGCGCTGGCCCGGCGATTCTTCGCCGGCGGCACCATGTGGTGCGCGTCGCCCACCTGGCCCTTCCATGCCAACCACGTCGCCGTGGAGTTCGTTCACCCTGTCATCGTGGGCAAGCGGGCCCTACCCGGGGTGACCGTGCCCGCCGGCGAGGACCTGGTTGCCACCCTGCGGGCCACCACCCGCTCTGGCGACATCGTCGTGGCCATCGCCGACGCCGGGGAGGCGGCGGTGGCCGACGCCATGCGCCGAGGGCCGGCATGGGGCGTGGAGACCGTCTGGATCGGCGCCGGCCCCCGGCCCCCGGCCGGCGCTGCCAACCATGTTCTCTGGCTGGAGACCACCGACGAGCTCGAGGCTTCCGAGCAGGTGGTGCGCATCTACCACCTGCTCTGGGAGCTGACCCATGTGTGCTTCGAGCACCCCGGCCTGCTGAAGCCTCCGGACCTCGAGGAGGACTGCACCGACGAGGTGTGCATCACGTGCTCGGACGAGGGACGCCTGGCCGAGGTGGTCACGGTGGAGGGCGACGAGGCCGTGGTGCGCGCTGCCGAAGGCAGGGAGCGCATCGACACCAGCCTCATCGACGTTCCCGTCCCGGGTGACCTGGTCCTGGTGCACGCCGGCTCGGCCATCTCCCTGGAGAAGGGATGATGGAGCCGGCGTGACCGACTTCCTCTACCCGTTCATCGAGGCCGACGAGCGCGACCCCACCGCCCTCATGGCCGATCTGGCTCGCTCGGCAGAGGCCAAGTGGAGCCAGAGCACCGACCTCCGGACCCGCACCCTCGCCGAGCGCGACCACCAGCTGCGATCGGTGGCCACGGCCATGGCCGAGCGCTTCGCCGGCGGTGGCCAGCTCTTCACCTTCGGCAACGGTGGCAGCGCCACCGATGCCGACGGGGTTGCCCAACTGTTCACCAAGCCCCCGTGGGGCCTGCCGCTGCCCGCCCGCTCCCTCGCAGCCGACCAGGCCATCCTCACGGCCCTGTCCAACGACATCGGCTTCGACGTGGTGTTCTCCCGTCAGCTCATCGCCTACGGGCGGGCCGGCGACGTGGCCTTCGGGACATCCACCAGCGGCAACTCCGAGAACCTGCTGATGGCCTTCGCCGAGGCCAAGAAGCGAGGCATGCTCACGGTCGGTCTGGCCGGCTACGACGGCGGTCGAATGGCCGCCAGCGACGACCTGGAGCACTGCATCGTGGTCCGCTCCGACAGCGTGCACCGAATCCAGGAGTCCCAGACGTCCGTGGCCCACGCCCTGTGGAGCCTCGTCCAGACCCAGCTCCAAGACCGAGAAGAGGTAACCGCATGAAGTTCGTCGACGAGTACCGCGACCCCGCTGCCGCCCGAGCGGCGGTGGAGCAGATCGAGGCCCTGTCCGATGGCCGCCACCTCAAGTTCATGGAGGTGTGTGGTGGCCACACCCACACCATCTACAAGCACGGGATCGAGCGGGTGCTGCCGTCCAACATCGAGCTCATCCACGGCCCGGGGTGCCCCGTCTGCGTCATCCCCATGGGACGGGTGGACGACGGCATCGCCGTGGCCGAGACACCGGGCGTCATCTTCACCTCCTTCGGCGACATGATGCGGGTGCCGGGCAGCAACGGCAGCCTGCTCGACGCCAAGGCCCGCGGTGCCGACTTTCGGATGGTGTACTCACCCCTCGATGCCCTTCGCATCGCCAAGGAGAACCCCGACCGCGAGGTCGTCTTCTTCGCCATCGGCTTCGAGACCACCGCTCCCTCCACGGCCGTCACACTGCTCAAGGCCCGAGCCGCCGGCATCACCAACTTCAGCGTCTTCTGCAACCACGTCACCATCGTCCCGCCGCTGAAGGCCATCCTCGAGTCGCCCGACCTGCGCCTGGACGGCTTCATCGGCCCCGGCCACGTGAGCACGGTGATCGGCAACCATCCCTACCGGTTCGTGCCCGCCCAGTACGGCAAGCCGCTGGTGACCTCGGGCTTCGAGCCCCTCGACATCCTCCAGGGCATCGTCATGCTGCTCCGCCAGATCCGGGAGGGCCGCTGCCAGGTCGAGAACCAGTACACGCGCGCCGTCCGGGACGAGGGCAACATCCGGGCTCTGCGAATCATGAGCGAGGTGTTCGAGGTCCGGCCTCACTTCGAGTGGAGGGGGATGGGCTTCATCTCCCAGAGCGGGCTCAAGCTCAACGAGTCCTTCGCCCCGTGGGATGCGGAGCTGCGCTTCTCGGTCCCCGGCGTGCGGGTGGCCGACCCCAAGGCCTGCCAATGCGGTGAGGTCCTGAAGGGGGTCATCAAGCCGTGGGAGTGCAAGGTCTTCGGCACCGCGTGCACCCCCGAGACACCCATCGGCACCTGCATGGTCTCCTCCGAGGGCGCCTGCGCCGCTTACTACAACTACGGGCGCTACAACCGCTCGGCCACCATCCCGGTAGAGGCGGCCATTCCCGTGAAGTCGGCCTAGTGCAGCCATGGGCTCCGAGGGAGTGCACCAGCTCATGAGCGAGGCGGCCGAGCCGATCACTCGGGAGCCGAGCCCGCAGGCCCCGCAGCCCTCCCGCGAGGAGGTGGTGCTCGACCGCATCGAAGCCTTCCGTCGTCGCCGTCCTCGTCTCCTCGAGGAGAACATCACCTCGGCCCATGGCGCCGGGGGCAAGGCCTCGGCCGCTCTCATCGACGCCGTCTTCCTCGAGGCCTTCCGCAACGACACCCTGGCCACCATGGCCGACGGGGCCGTGCTCGAGCTGCCCTCCGGCGAGCGCCTTGGGTTCAGCACCGACTCGTTCGTGGTGAAGCCGCTCCGCTTCCCCGGCGGCTCCATCGGCCACCTGGCAGTCCACGGCACCGTGAACGACGTGGCCATGATGGGTGCTCAGCCCTCGTGGATCTCGGCCGCCTTCGTCATCGAGGAGGGCTTTCCCATTGCCGAGCTGAAGGCCATCGTGGCCGACATGGCCGAGGCCGCGGCCACCGCTGGTGTCGAGGTGGTCACCGGCGACACCAAGGTCGTCAACAAGGGCGCCGCCGACGGGCTGTACATCAACACCGCGGGCGTGGGCGTGGTCCGGGCCGCGGGGCTCGGCACCGACCTCGTGAGGCCCGGGGACAAGGTCCTCGTGTCCGGCACCATCGGTGACCATGGGGTGGCG
>JALZKD010000156.1 GCA_030859405.1 Actinomycetota bacterium
GGTCGAGCAGTACGAGGGCGCCCACCCCGACTTGTTCGAGGCTTTCTATGCCGAGCAGGGCCAGCCCGATCGGGCCAACCCGCTCGTGCGGGAGCTGTCTCGGGTCCGCCAGCAGGCGGCGGAGGGAGGGGCGGCGACCAGGGAGGTCATCGAGGAGGTGGAGCCTGCGGTCGCCGAAGCGCTTGGGCTACCCCCGTCACCCAGCCCCTTGCACGTCCTCATGGTGGGCCAGCTCAACGCCAACGCCCTGGTCGGGCGGCTGGGTGGCGAGGTGGCGCTCTTCCACTGCCTCGAGTGGTTCCAGTCCAAGGAGGGAACCCGTGTCCTGGTGGCCCACGAGGATGCCCATGCCTGGCACGAGATCGCCCTGGACGAGGCCCCTCCCGAGGACCCTGCGTGGATGGCCTTCTCGGAGGGCCTGGCCATCCAGGCCTCGAGAGCAGTGGTGGCCGGTCGACCGGAGGACGACTACTTCTGGTACGGCCATGCCGGGTTCGAGGACTGGCTGCCTTGGTGCCGGGAGCACCGGGAGCAGGTCTTCGAGCTGTTCAAAGCGGCGTTCGACGACCCGGAGGCCTCCGACACGTTCTTCGGCGGTGGCCTGGTGGAGGGCCGCTGGCGGGTGGGGTACTTCGTTGCCGACGAGGTGGTGCGGGGCCTCGACCGTCCGCTTCCGGAACTGGCCGCCATGAGCATCGACGACGGGCGGGCTGCGGTCCGTGAGTGGCTCGGCGTCGCCTGATCGAGTGCCATGAGCGAAGGGTCGCTCTTTCTTGGCGTCGACGTGGGAACCACCAGGATGAAGGCTCTCCTCATGGGTCCCGACGGCGAGGAGCACCGCTCGTCGGCGCTCCCCACGCCGTTCACCACAAGGGGCGGGGGCACCGAGATGGCGGTCGGGGCCTTGATGGGCGCTCTCGGGCGTCTCATGGGTGAGCTCGGGGAAGAGCTCGAGCAGGTGGAGGCGGTGGGCGTGGCAGGGGTGGCCGAGAGCGGGGCCCCGATCGACGGTGACGGGCGTTCGCTGGCGTCGGTCATCGCCTGGCACGACCCTCGGGGCCAGGAGGCGGTTGAGCGGGTGAACCAACAGCTCGGGGAGGGGCTGGCAGAGCGCATCGGCCAGCCGCTGCGGACCGTGTCCTCGGTGGCCAAGCTGGGCTGGCTGCTCGACCACGGCACCCATGGCATCCGGCGCTGGCTGGGCGTGCCCGAGCTGTGCCTCTTCCAACTGAGCGGTGCCCAGGTCAGCGAGCACTCTCTGGCCGCCCGCACCGGCGCCTACGACGTGGTGCAATGCAGCTACATGGCCGAGGTCGCCCAGGTGCTCGGCTTGGATCCCGAGGTCTTCCCGCCCGTCCTGCGGGCCGGAGCCCCCATGGCGAGGGTGTCGGCCGCGGGCGCGGCCTGGTCGGGCCTGCGTGAGGGAGTCCCGGTCACCATCGCCGGCCACGACCACCTGGCTGGAGCCGTGGGCGTGGGAGCGGGCCCCGGCGACCTGGTGAACTCGGTGGGGACGGCCGAGACCGTGATGCGCCGGTCGGCCCGGCCTCCGGACGTGGGCAAGGCCCTGGAGCTGTGGGCCGCGGTCACCGTGCGGCCCGGAGGGGATGAGTGGGTCGTGCTGGCCAGCGCCGCCCGCGCCGGACTGGTGCTCGATGCCACCGCCGAGGCGCTGGGGAGGCCTCTGAGTGAGCTGGACCACCTGGCCGAGCAGGCGGGGGAGGCCGAGGTGGACGACGACATGGTCCGCGCCATCCAGGGCGGTGAGCGCCCCGAGCTGCCCGACGCCTCGCCGGGCGAGGTATGGAACGGGCTCTTGCGGGCGCTGTCGGAGCGGACGTTCGAGTCGGTCGGACGCCTGGTCGAGCTCCTGGGGGCCGGGGAGCGCCTCATCGTGTTCGGGGGTGGGAGCCGTAGCGTCCCGTGGATGAAGGCCAAGTCCAAGGTGGCCGACCTGGCCGTGCTGCGGGCGAGGGTGCCCGACGCCGTGGTGCGCGGGGCGGCCTGTCTGGCCGGCGTTGCGGCCGGAGCGTGGTCGTCGGTGGAGGAGGCCCCGACGTCACCCCTGGAGGAGGTGTGCTGACGGGCGGGCGCGCTCGGGTCACGGCTCTGCTCGGCGCCCTGGCGATGGTTGCGAGCGCCTGCAGCGGCGCCGCCGACCAGGGCCAGGGACTCAACACCCAGCTGCACGGCCAGGAGATCGAGGTGGTGGCGGTCTGGAGCGGCGAGGAGCAGGCCAGCTTCGAGCAGGTCCTCCGCCGGTTCGAGAACCGGACCGGGGCCAAGGTGCGCTTCACCTCGACCGGCCGCAACATCGCCACCGAGCTCGACCGGCGCCTCCGAGCCAGCGACGCCCCCGACGTGGCCGTACTGCCCCAGCCCGGTCTTCTGGGCGAGCTGGTCAGCCGCAGGGAGCTCGAGCCCGTGGAAGCGGTGGCCGGGACTCTGGTGGACGAGAACTATGCCCCGGTGTGGCGAGAGCTGGGATCGGTGGACGGCATCCTCTACGGGGTCTGGTTCAAGGCCGCCAACAAGTCCACGGTCTGGTACCGCACCAAGGCTTTCTTCGACGTCGGCGTGGCCCCGCCCAAGACGTGGCAGAAGCTCCAGGACGTGTCACGTAGGTTGGACCAAAAGGGGATCACGCCTCTGGCCGTGGGCGCCGGGGACGGCTGGACCCTCACCGACTGGTTCGAGAACGTGTACCTGCGAACGGCGGGACCGGCCAGGTACGACCAGCTGGCCAACCGCCGGATCCCCTGGACCGATGACAGTGTGAGGGAGGCCCTTCGCACCCTGGGCCAGGTCCTCGGCCGGCCCGAGTGGCTCCTGGGCGGCGCCGAGGGTGCCCTCGCCACCAGCTTCGAGGGATCGGTGGTCCAGACATTCGGCCAGCCGGCCATGGCCGCCATGACCTTCGAAGGAAGCTTCGTGGCCGCCAACATCGCCAAGGAAACGCGGGCCGAGGTGGGCACCGACGCCCGGTTCTTCGAGTTTCCCTCCATCAACGAGTCTGAGCCATCGGTGATCTTCGGCGGGGACGTGGCCGCGCTCCTGAAGGACAACGAGGCGAGCCGCGAGCTGATCAGGTTCCTGGCCACACCCGAGGCTGCCGAGCCCTGGGCCGAGGCCGGCGGCTTCATCTCGCCCAACAGGTCGGTGGACCCCGCCGCCTACCCGGACCTGACCACCCGCCAGCTGGCCCGAGCACTCAACCATCCCGGGGTGGTGCGCTTCGACCTTTCGGACCTAGTTCCTGCCTCATTCGGCGCCACAGATGACCAGGGCATGTGGAAGATCCTCCAGGACTGGCTGGAGAACCCCGCCGACGTGGACGCCACTGCCGCTCAGCTCGAGGCGGCCGCGGCCGCGGCTCAGCCGTAGCCCGGGCTCAGCAGCGGCGCCAGTGGCTCACGTCCGCCCAGCGCAAGCAGGCCATGGCCGACCGCCCCGCTGCTGGTAGAGAATCCGAGCTCGGCGGTCCTGTTCAGTGGGCGACGCGGCCGCAGGATCGCCGGTGCCACCGACGCTGGCAAAGGTGGCCCGGTCCATCTGGTAGGCACCGCCGTACCGCCCCGAGGGCGAGCGGGCCTGGTAGTTCGATCCCGACTCGCATGCCCGGATCCGCGCCAGGGGGTCCCCTGATCGAGAC
>JALZKD010000008.1 GCA_030859405.1 Actinomycetota bacterium
GGAGGTCGACGCCGTCGCCGTCACCGAGGAGGTGGCCGCCTACGTGGCCGCCGTGGTCCGGCACACCCGGGAGCTGCCCAGCGTTGCCCTCGGGGCCAGTCCCCGGGCGGCCGTGCACCTGCAGGCCGCGGCCAAGGCCGCCGCCGCCCTGGCCGGGCGGGGGTTCGTGACCCCCGACGACGTCGTTGGCATGGCCCCCGCCGTCCTGCGCCACCGGCTCCTGCTCCGGGCCGAGGCCGAGCTCGAGCGTTACCGCCCCGACGACGCCGTGGCCGCGGCCATTGGCGCCGTGGCCGTTCCCCGTTGAGCCCGACGCCCCGCACCGCCTGGGCCCTCGCCGCCTGCGCGCTGGCCGCCCTGGTCGTCCCCCCCGCCCTGGCGCTGCTGGCGGCGCTGGCCGTGGTGACCGCGGCGGTCATCGACGCCCGCTTCGCCCACCGGCCGCCCGTGGTGGGCAGGCAGGTTTCGACCACGCTGTCCAGAGGCGTGGCCACCCCCCTCGAGGTGGACGCCGAGGCGCCGGCTTCTAGCAGGGTGCTCCTCCGCCAACCCCTCACCCCCGACGTCGACGTCCACCCCACCGAGGCCGAAGGCCGCCTCGAGGCCACGCTCGTACCCCGCCGCCGCGGTCGCCACCGCCTGCCCTTCCCCACCACCCGTCTGGTGGGCCCGCTCGGGCTCGGGCGCTGTGATCACTCCGAGGGCCAGGCGGCCGACGTCCTCGTCTACCCCGACCTGCCCGCGGCCAGGGCCCTGGCCCTCGCCGTGCGAACCGGCCGCTTCCGGGATCCAGGCCGGCTCAGCCGGGGACCGCTCGGCCTCGGCACCGACTTCGAGTCGATCCGCGAGTACACGCCAGACGACGACATCCGCCAGGTCAACTGGCTGGCCACGGCCCGCCTCGACCGTCCCATGAGCAACCAGTACCGCGTCGAGCAGGACCGCGAGGTCATGTGTGTGGTCGACGTCGGCCGTCTGATGGCCGCCCCCCTGGGAACCACCATGACCCGGCTCGACGCTGCCCTCGACGCCGCCGTCGCCGTGGCCCTGGTGGCCGACGAGGTGGGCGACCGCTGCGGCGCGCTGGCCTTCGACCACGAGGTCAGCCGCCACCTCCGGCCCCGGCGCAGCGGTGGCCCCGCCGTGGTCCGCGCCCTCTTCGAGCTCGAGCCCAGCGGCACCGACAGCGACTACGAGCTGGCCTTCCGCACCGTGGGCGGCGCCAAACGGGCCCTCGTGCTGGTGCTCACCGACCTTCTCGAGGAGGCCGCGGCCGGGCCCTTGGTGGAGGCCGTCCCGGTGCTTGCTCGCAAGCACGTCGTGGTGGTGGCCAGTACCACCGACCCCGATCTCCAGGCAGCCGTCGCCGCTTCGCCGCAACGAGCCCTCGACGTGTACACCGCGGCCGTCGCCGTCGAAGTGTTGGAGGCACGCGCTCGGGTCGCCCGCCTGCTGCGCCGGGCCGGCGCCGAGGTGGTGGAGGCAGACCCGAAGAGCCTGGGCGCGGCGTGCGTGGGCGCCTACCTCAAGATGAAGGTTCGAGGCCGCCTGTAGGCGCCCGGTGCCGGCTCCCCCGCCAGAGCACGAGCGTCCAGTAGGCCAGGGCGAGGAGGACGCCGAGTCCCAGGGCGTAACCCGTCTCCAGGCCCGCCGGCGTCACCAGGCCCTCCACCAGACCGGCCACGACGAACCACGGCACCGTCCCGAGGATGATCTCCACGGCCCGGCGAGCCTCCGTGACTACCGCATCCCTGCGGCTGCGGTGGCCGGGTTCGACGATGGCCCAGCCCAGCCGCAGACCGGCGGCGCCGGCCACGACGATGCAGGACAGCTCCAGCACGCCGTGGGGCGCCACCAGCTGGAGGACCACAGGCCCGTTGCCCGAGCTGAGGGCCAAGCCCCCGAAGGCCCCGAGGATCATGCCGTTGTAGGCGAGCAGTGCCGCCGTCCCCAGCCCTAGGGCCATCCCGCCCGCGAAGGCGAGGAAGGACACCCGGATGTTGTTGGTGAAGATGGCGCTCGAGAAGGCGGCGCCGGCGCCGGGCGGCAGATCGAGGCCCCCTTCGGGACGGGGCTCGGTGACCAGGCGGAGCGCCGGGGGGACCAGCCCCGCAGCCGAGCCGGGGTCGTTCGCCGCCCACACGAAGCTCAGTCCGGCGGCGCCGAAGAACAGCGCGGTGGCCACCAGCAACAGAGCCGATCGCTCCCTCACCCGCCGCCAGTACCCGGTGGCGAAGAACGCCAGGAGCGACTCACGGCGGGCGTCGGTGTCGTATACCAGGTTGCGGGCCCGGCCCACGAGGTCCTCGAGGGTGGACACGACGGGGTCGAGCGGGAAGCGGCGGCGCCCGACGGCCAGGTCGGCTGCGGCCTTTCGGTACAGCTCCCCCATGCGGCGCACGCCAGCAGCCCCGAGGCGCTCGGGCCGCCGTCTGGTCTCGCCCACCATGGACTCCAGCTCGGTCCAGTACGGCTGCCGGTCTCGAAGGAATCGCTCTAGGTTCATGCTCGTGCGCTACGAGGATCGCATCTCGATCGCCACTCCGGAGGGCGTCGACCTCGATCTGATCCTGGCCGGGATCGGCTCCCGCTTCGTGGCCGCGCTCATAGACGCCTGCTTCCAGGGTGCGGTCCTCGCCGCTCTGGCCATCCTCGCCGGCGTGGTGTCGGCTGGCGGCGAAGGCTTCGAGGAGCTGGGGGGAGGGCTGGCGGCGGGAATCGCTCTGGCGCTGCTGATAGTGGGCTTCTTCCTGGTGTTCGTCGGTTATCCCATGGCCTTCGAGACCTGGGCCTCGGGGCGGACACCGGGCAAGCGGTTGACGGGCCTCCGGGTGGTGCGGGTGGGTGGCGCCCCCGTGGGCTTCGTCCCGAGCGCGGTGCGCAACCTCCTTCGCCTGGTGGACTTCCTTCCCTCGGCCTACGGCGTGGGCCTCGTCACCATCTTCGCCAACGGGCGCAACCAGCGTCTCGGTGACCTGGCCGCCGGCACACTCGTGATTCGCGAGCGACGGGCCCCTCGCCCGGGCCTCGATGCCGGATCGAGCACGGTCGAGCAAGCCTCGGCGTCGGGACCGGTCTCTTCGGAGTGGCTGGCGTGGGACCTGAGCGCGGTCAGCGCCGAGGAGCTGGGCACGGTGCGGCGGTTCCTCGAACGCCGGCCCTACCTGACGCCCGAGGCCCGCAGCCACCTGGCCCTGGAGCTGGCCACCCGCCTGCGGGCCAAGGTGACCGGCCCCCCCGAGGATCTCCACCCAGAGGTGTTCCTGGCCGATCTGGCAGCAGCCAAGTCGGCACGGGGCTGAGGGCAGCCCCTCACTAGACGCCGGTAGGCGTCTACGCTGCGCCCATGGAGGTGCAGGTCCTCGACACCCGCCCGCTGCGCTGGATGGGAGGCGCCATGCTGGCCACCGGTGCGCTCCTGCCGGCGCTGCCCGGCAGCCCGGGCCTGCCCTGCCCCTTGCGCACCCTCACCGGGATCCCCTGCCCTTTCTGCGGCATGACCACCAGCGTCAAGGAAACCATGCGGCTCCGCCTGTGGGATGCCCTGGCGGCCAATCCTGGGGGCGTCCTCCTCGTGGTGGCGGTTGTGGCGCTGTTGATCACCCGGCCCTCCCGCCTCTCCCTGCCCCCGACATGGGTCATCGTGGCCGGTGTGGCCTTCCTGTGGGTGTGGGAGCTGCAGCGCTTCTCCATACTTTGAATCCCGCCGCATTTTGAATCCCACCGCACACCTTGTTGGCGGCCACGACCGACTTTGGCACGATCGACCTGACTATGGGGGGTTGCATCGTGCCAAAGTGGCGCCCTCGGCCCCCCGGGACCGCCGACCGAAACGGTGGGTGAATCAGGACCAGAAGGTGACGCGGTCCCATAGCTCGGCCCACAGACCGGCGGGCGCCGATGGGCGGGGCTCCTCCTCCCGCGCCGGGGCCGGGGCGCCGGCCTGGGGCGGAAGGATGGCGAAGGCCTCCTCGCCGGGACGAACGAGGTTGTACTGCTCACGAGCCAGCCGCTCGATCTCGGCGTCGGTGTTGAGCCGAGCCACCCTTGCGCTCAGCTCCGCGTTCTGGCGTGAGAGCACGGCCAGGCGCCGCTCCGTGTTGCTCAAGTCCCACCGCTGCGACAGGTAGGTGCGAGTGGGGAACACGGCGAGGAACACCACGCCCACCAAGATGACCGCCGCCACCAGCGGCCAGGCCCGTCTCCTGGTTGGGGGCCGCCTCACTGCTGGGCTGTCCTCCGGCCCGCCAGCGCCACCGCCCCCCAGTAGGCCGCCCCCTCACCGAGTTGGTCCTCGATGCGAAGGAGTTGGTTGTACTTGGCCACTCGATCAGTGCGGGCCGGTGCGCCGGTCTTGATCTGGCCGCAGTTGGCGGCCACCGCCAGGTCGGCGATGGAGACGTCCTCCGTCTCCCCCGACCGGTGTGACATCACGCTCGTGTAGCCGAAGCGGGTGGCCAACCCCATGGTGTCGAGGGTCTCGGTTAGCGAACCGATCTGGTTGACCTTGATGAGGATGGAGTTGGCCACCCCCGACCTGATGCCACGCTCGAGACGGTCGACATTGGTGACGAACAGATCGTCCCCCACCAGCTGGACGCGGTCGACGAGAGCCTTGGTCAGCGTGGCCCAGCCCTCCCAGTCCTCCTCCGCCATTCCGTCCTCGACGGACACGATGGGGTAGCGGTCACACAGCTCCACCCAGTAGCCCACGAGATCCTCCGAGGACATCGTGCGCCCCTCACCCGCCAGGTTGTAGGAGCCGTCCCGGTACAGCTCGCTGGCGGCGGCGTCGATGGCGATGGTCATCTCTTCGCCGGGTACCCGCCCGGCCCGCTCCATGGCCTCCAACAGGAGCTTGACGGCTTCCTCGTTACGCCCGAGATCGGGGGCGAAGCCGCCCTCGTCCCCGACCGCGGTGGCCAGGCCCCGCTCCTGAAGGATGCGGTTGAGCACGTGGTAGGTCTCGGTCGCCCACTGGAGGGCCTCTGAGAACGACGCCGCTCCCACCGGCACCACCATGAACTCCTGTAGGTCGATGGTGTTGTAGGCGTGGACGCCTCCGTTGATGACGTTCAGCATGGGCACCGGCAGGACGTGGGCGTTGGCCCCGCCTACGTAGCGGTAAAGGGGCAGCTCGAGCTCGTCGGCGGCGGCCTTGGCCACGGCCAGGGAGACGCCGAGGATGGCGTTGGCCCCGAGCCGGGACTTGTTGTCCGTGCCGTCGAGGTCCACCAGGGCTCGGTCGACGCCCCGCTGGTCCAGGGCCTCCATGCCCCCGATGACCTCGCCGATCTCCCCGTTGACGTTGGCGACGGCGCGCTGCACGCCGGCGCCACCGAAGCGGTCGCCCCCGTCGCGCAGCTCGGCGGCCTCGAAGGTGCCGGTGGAGGCTCCCGAAGGCACGATGGCGCGCCCTTTGGCCCCCGACTCCAGGAGGACCTCGGCTTCGACCGTCGGGTTGCCTCGGGAGTCGAGAACCTCACGGCCCACTACGTGCTCGATACCGCTCATGGACAGCTGTGGCTCCTGTGGTTGATGTTGCAGAAGTTACAGGTCTGGGCCTGCGAGCACCAGGGTTGCCCTTCGGAGGGCGGCGGCGCCGGCGCCGAGTGCTAAGGCACCCGTCCGGAGAGCCACGTTCCGGCCGCGGCCCCGGCGGCGGCGGCGGCTGCTGCGGACAGGCTCCGGCGGGGCGGGAGCTGGCGGACGCCGAGCAGCGACGCCAGAGCGTCGGCAGCGTCGGCGGCGGCGGCCAACCGCAGCCAACGGCGTACCGGCGCGCCTTCACGCAGGGCCATGAGCGTGCCCAATCCCAGAGCGGCGTCCCGTGCGCCAAAGGCGCGGGCCAGCACCTTGGTCCCAGGCCGACGAGCCACCTCTCCGATCCAGCCCTGGAGCACAGAGGGCGCCACCACGAAGCCCGCCCCCAACGCCACCCGTGCCGCTGCGTAGCACCACACAGCCCGGCGATCGTCCATCAACCCGCCCCCATCGCCGCCTCGAGACGTTTGGCCTCGTCCCACAGCTCGTCCAGCCCGGCCAGGCCCAACGAGGCCAGGTCGACGCCCCGCTCCCCGGCCAGACGCTCGACGGCCACGAACCGTTCTCGGAACTTGGCCGTCGCGGCTCGCAGAGCTGCCTCCGGGTCGAGGTCGAGGTGCCGGGAGACGTTCACGACGGCGAAGAGCAGGTCGCCGAGCTCTTCCTCCGAGGGGCGGGCGCGCAGCTCGGCCAGCTCCTCGCTGATCTTCGGGTAAGCCCCCTCCACCGAGTCCCAGTCGAATCCCTCACTGGCGGCCCGGCGTTGGACCTTGTGGGCGTACAGCAGGGAGGGCAGGGCCGCGGGCACGCCGTCCATGATGCTGTGGCGTCCCTTTTCCACCTTCTTGGCCCTCTCCCAGTTGGCCATCACGTCACCCGCCGAACGGGCCTCGGCGGCACCGAACACGTGGGGGTGACGGTGCACGAGCTTGTCGTGCACGCCGCGAGCGACATCGGCCACCGTGAACCATCCCTCCTCGGCGGCCAGCGTGGCGTGGAAGCACACCTGGAACAACAGATCGCCGAGCTCCTCCTGAAGGTGGGCTGGGCCGTCCGGGCCGTCGAGGCCGTCGATGGCCTCCAGCGTCTCGTAGGTCTCCTCCAGCAGGTGCCGGGTGAGGCTGGCGTGGGTCTGCTCACGGTCCCACGGGCAACGCTCGCGCAGGACCCGGACCAGCTCGGTGAAGCGCGCCAGCTCCCGCCCCACCGGGGTCTCCAGCGTGGAGACCCACAGCGACGTGAGGTGGTCGGGGTCCACGGCCCTGTCCAGCTCGTCCCAGTCCACCTCGAAGACGGCCGCGTCGGCCAGGCCCAGGCGCTGGAGGACGGTGACGCGGGGGCCGTCCTCGACCGCCAGCTTGATGTCCGAGAGCACCGGGCGGGAGTCGCACTGCAGCACCAGCAGCGGGCCTCGCTCGCCGCCGGCCTCCTCGGCGAACCGCCGCCCGTCGACCAGCCGGGCGCCGCCCGCCAGCGGGTCACCGACATGGGTCCACGCCAGCTCGAGGAAAGACATGGCGGGCAGCACCTCCACCGCCACCCGAGCCCTTCGCCGCAGCAGCTCCACGCTGCGCTCGGCTACGGAGGGAGAGCCCGGGACCAGGTACAGCACCTCCCCATGGTCCTCGGCCGCAGCGACCAGGAGCTCGACGATGCTCGGGTAGACCTCGTTCAGACTCTGCGCCTGCTCGTACACGGCGTCGAAGCTGGTGGCGTCGGGCAGAGCGGCTGCCGCCGGGTGGTGGGCGGTGCGGAGGTAGCGGTGAGGGATCCGCTCCATGGCGGCCATGGTGGCCGCCGTGATCAGCTCGGGGCCGGCCGGGCCCAGGCCGGCCACCACCACCCGCGGCGCCACCGGTCTAGGGAGCGACGTCCGGAGCCAGCGTGGTGGACGTGAGCTCCGTGGGGGGCTTGATGCCGATCTCGGGCCCCGATTGCACGAACTCGCCGTAGCGAGGGTTGAGCGTGATCTTCGCCTTCATCATGGCGTCGTTCACGAAGCCGCGGAGGCCTTCGGTCGACTGCTGCTCCAGGCGCTGGCGAATCTCGGGGGCGGCCTCCTGCAGGGACTTGGCCTTCCGTTCAGTGACCTGGAACAGGAGGAACCCGGGCGGAGTCTGGATCGGTTCGCTGACCTGGCCCGGTTGGAGGCCGCCCACCGCGCCCTCGAAATTGCCCAGGCTGCTCCTGGGTATGCAGCCGAGGTCGCCGCCTTTGGCCGCGCTGCCGCCATCTGGTCCCTGGTTGTCCTTGGACTCGGCCTTGGCTATGGCCCCGAAGTCCGCCCCAGCCGAGACCCGGGTCCTTACGCCGTCGGCCTGAGCTCGTTCGCTCACCAGTATGCCCCGCAGGCAGAAGGTCTCGAAGCTCGCCTTTTGGGCTTCGTAGAAGGCCTTGACGGCCGCTTCGTCCTTGGGGGTCTGGACCAAGGACCGCTCCAGCACCGTGACCTCAGCCGTGGAACGCACCAGCTCGTCCCGGTAGCTCTCCGGGAAGCCACCCAGGATCTTCTCGTCGTTGTCGACCGAAGCGAGGATCTCGGCGCGGGCTTCCTCCAGATCCTTGGGTGTGACCTCGAGCTTCTTCTTCTCCACCTCTTGGTGGATCAACTCGAAGGCGATGCGCCGTTCGAGGACTCGGGCCACGAAGACGGTGCTGAGGGTGTCCTGGCCGGCCCCTCGGGCTTGCCCGGAGCCCTGCTCGACCTGCTCGAGGTACGTCTTGTTGCCGAGTATGGCGTTGAGCTCGCGATCGAGCTCGTTCTGGGTGATGCGCTGGCCGTTGACCTTGGCCGCGTACGAGGTGAGGGAGCCGCAACTGGCGAGGAGAGCCGCTGCCGTAAGCGACAGCACGACCAGCGCTAGGAGCCTCTTCGTGGCGTTCCTGGAACTCGTGTCGTTGGTGGCGTTCATGACGTCGTTGATGCTAAGGGATCGGCGGGCGTGTCCGCGGTAGGCACCGCCTCGGGGAACACCGTTTCGAGCAGTTCCCGGACCGCATCGACGGCTGCCACGCCCCTGGAGAACCTCGGTTCGAGGGGGTGGACGATCTGCTCCGCCTCGGATTTGTACAACGCGTTGGGGTACAGACGTCGCAGGCGGATGGCCTGACTGGCCTTGAGCGTGACGGGCGAGATGCGAGCCGTGTTGCGAGCCACCGCCACCTCGCGGACCCCCGACCGGGCACACGCAGCCCGCAGGCGGCCGACAGCCAGCAACGCCTCGGCGGTCGGTGGCGGCGGGCCGTAGCGGTCCAGCCACTCCCGCCGGACGTCGTCGACCTGGGCCTCGGTGGTGATGGTGGCCAGGCGACGATAGGCCTCGAGGCGAAGGTCCTCCCGCTCCACGTAGTCGGCAGGAAGGCTGGCGTCCACCGGGAGGTCGAGCTTGATCTCAGCAGGTGGGCGCACCTCCTCGCCCTTGAGCTCGGCCACCGCCTCGCTCACCATCTGCACGTAGAGGTCATAGCCCACGGCGGCGATGTGCCCCGACTGGTCCGCGCCCAGCAGGTTTCCCGCCCCTCGGATCTGCAGGTCGCGCATGGCGATCTTGAAGCCCGACCCCAGCTCGGTGTGCTCGCCGATGGTGCGCAGCCGTTCGTAGGCCTCCTCGGAGAGGGAGATGTGCGGAGGGAACAAGAGGTAGGCGTAGGCCCGCTGGCCGGCACGACCGACCCGGCCCCGCAGCTGGTGGAGCTGGCCCAGGCCCAGCAGGTCGGCCCGGTCCACCACCAGCGTGTTGACCGTGGGCATGTCGATGCCCGACTCGATGATGGTGGTGCACAACAGGACGTCGTAGGCGCCGGCCCAGAAGTCGAGGACCACCGTCTCCAGGCTCCCCTCGTCCATCTGACCATGGGCAACGGCCACCCGGGCCTCGGGCACGAGCTGGCGCAGCGTGGCCGCCACGTGCTCGATGTCGGCCACGCGGTTGTGCACGAAGAACACCTGGCCCTCGCGCAAGAGCTCCCGGCGGATGGCCTCGGCGACGGCCCGCTCGTCGTACTCGCCGACGTAGGTGAGGATCGGCTGGCGCTCGGCCGGCGGGGTGTTGAGCAGCGTCAGGTCCCGCAGCCCGGTGAGGCTCATCTCCAGCGTGCGGGGGATGGGCGTGGCCGTGAGGGTGAGCACGTCGACGTCGGCGCGCAGCTTCTTGACGGCCTCCTTGTGGGTGACGCCGAATCGGTGCTCCTCGTCCACCACCAGCAGGCCCAGGTCCTTGAAGGTCACGTCTCCGCTCAGCAGGCGGTGAGTGCCGATCACAACATCGACCGACCCGTCCCTCAGCCCCAGGGCCACCTTCCGGGCCTGGGCCGGCGTGAGGAAGCGGGAGAGCACCTCCACCCGCAGCGGGTAACCGGCGAAGCGGTCCGAGAAGGTGGTGAAGTGCTGCTGGGCCAGCAGTGTCGTCGGCACGAGCACGGCCGCCTGCTTGCCATCCTGGACGGCCTTGAACACGGCACGGATGGCCACCTCGGTCTTGCCGAAACCGACGTCGCCGCACACCAGGCGGTCCATGGGAGCGGACTGCTCCATGTCGGCCTTCACCTCGATGATGGCCTTGGCCTGGTCCGGGGTCTCGTTGAAGGGGAAACCCTCCTCCAGCTCGCGCTGCCACGGCGTGTCACCGCCGAAGGGGTGGCCCGGGCTCGTCACCCGCCGGCGGTACAGCACCACCAACTCCTGGGCGATGTCGCGCACCGCGGCCCGCACCCGGGCCTTGGTCTTACGCCAGTCGGAGCCCCCGAGCTTGTGCACGGTGGGCGACTCCCCGCCCGTGTAGGGGCGGATGGCGTCGATCTGGTCGGAGGGAACGTAGAGCTTGTCCCCCCCGCGGTACTCGATCAGGAGGTAGTCGCGCTGGGCCGGGCCTCCGATGGCCCGCGTGACCATCCCGCCGTATCGACCAACACCGTGGTGGTGGTGCACGACGTGGTCGCCGACCTTGAGGTCGTCGAAGAAGGTCTCGCTCGGCGCTCGGCGCGGGCGCGGGCGCCGGTGAGCGCGTCGGCGGCCGGTGACATCGCTCTCGGCCAGCACCGCCAGCTTCACCGACGGTAGGACGAAGCCCCGCTCCAGCGATCGGATCACCAGGTGGGCCCCGGGAGAGGTGAGGTCGCCCCCGGCCTCCACCACCACGCCTTCGTCCCTCAGGGCCTCGGACATGCGACCCCCGCTGGCCCGGCCCTCGGCGCACACCACGACCCGGTACCCCTCCGACGTGAGCTCGGTCAACCGCTTGGCCAGACGGCCCCCGTCGCCCACCGCGGGTTCCCAGCCATAGGCCTCGATGGCGGGCGACCGCGGCCCCTCGGGCACGGTGGTGAGGAACCACGACGGGGCGCGCGTGTGGGCCAGAAGGCGGTCGAAGGGCAGGTGGAGACGGGGGAAGGGGCGATCCCCTGCCCCCCAGGTGCCCGCCAGGGTGCGCGCCAGGGCCGCCTCCTCGTCGAGCAGCTCGGCGGCCCGGTCACGCATCCGGCGCGGCTCCACCAACAGAACCTGGGCGTCGGGGCCGATGAGGTCGGGGAGGACGTGCTCGCCCTCGGTGAGCCACGGCAGCCACGACTCCATGCCGTCGAACAACAGCCCCTCGGAGACCCGCTCCCACTGCTCCCGGCCCCACGGCTCGGCGCCCACCAACGCACCGGCGCAGGTGCGCACGTCCTCGGTCGGCAGCAGCTCGCGGCAAGGAAAGATCTCGGTGCTCTGCAGATCCTCGGTGGAGCGCTGGTCGGCCACGGAGAATCGGCTCAGGCGCTCGACGTCGTCTCCCCAGAGGTCGACGCGGACGGGCTCGTCCGCCGTCGAGGGGAAGACGTCCACGATGGATCCCCTGACCGCCACCTCGCCCCGGTGCTCAACCTGGTACTCACGCCGGTAACCGGACGCCACCAGCCGGCTCACCAGCCTTTCCGAGTCGAGCTGCTGACCGGGAACCACCACCACCGGTTCCACGTCCTCGACATGGGGACCGAGCCGCTGCACCAGAGCCCGCACCGGGGCCACCAGGACCCGTGGCATGCGCCCGGGGTTGCGCAGGCGCCACATCACTCGCAGCCGCTGGCCCATGGTCTCGATGCTCGGGCTGATCCGCTCGAAGGGCAGGGTCTCCCACGCCGGGAAGGTCTCCACCTCCGTGTCACCCAGGTAGGCCCGCAGATCCTGGGCCAGGTGCTCGGCCACAGCGGCCGTGGGTGTGGCCACCACCACCGGGTGGCGCTCGAGGAACCTCGCCATCCCGGCGACCACGAAGGCGCGAGCCGCCTCGGGCACGGCGACGGTGGCCGCGGCCCGTCCGGCCAACGACGTGAGCGTGCCGTCCTGGCGGAGCAGAGGGGGGAGCGAGCCGAGGCTCACGGCTACCAGGCTACCGGTGCGACGCTGCGCCCCTCGCCTCGGCAATGCTCGTGCGAGGTCAGTTGAAGCGCTCCATTGCCGCCGCCGGTCCGTCGCTCAGGATCACCTCCACGGCCGCGGCCGCCTCCTCGACCACGACGTTCAACTCGGCTCGCTCGGCCTTGGAGGGGGCCTTGAGCACGTGATCGACACCTTGGTGGCGGCTCGCAGGCTTGCCGATGCCGATGCGAACCCGGCAGAACCCGTCGCTCCTCAGGTGGGCCTTGATCGATCGCAGGCCGTTGTGGCCCGCCAACCCCCCGCCCACCTTCACCCGCAGCCTTCCCACCGGCAGGTCCAACTCGTCGTGGACCACCACCAGGCGCTCCAGGTCCTCGACTCCGAAGCGGCGCATGAGGGAAGCCACTGCCATCCCCGAGTCGTTCATGTAGGTCTGAGGAAAGGCCAGAGCCAGTCGCCGGCCGGCGACGCGCACCTCGTCCACCAGCGACCGCTCCTTCGAACGCCGGAGCCGCCCGCCGTTGCGACGGGCCAGCAGGGTCACCACGTCGGCGCCCACGTTGTGGCGGGTGTGCTCGTACTCCGGACCCGGGTTCCCGAGCCCGACGACGAGAAGGTCGGCGGGCGTTCCCGTGCGGGCTCGAACCAGGGCTTAACCCTCGGCGCCCGTTCCGCCCTCCTGGGCCCCGTCGGCCACCGTCGCCGCCCCGGCTTGGGCGTCGGCCTCGGCCTCCTCGGCCTCGAGCGTTGCCGCCGCCTCGGCGTCGGCCTCGGTGACGAGATCCTCCTCCGAGACCTGCGGCGGCTGCCCCACGACGACCGGGGCCTCGGAGTCCACCTCGGTCGTCACCCCCTCGGGAAGGGCGATGTCGCCTACCCGGATGGTGTCTCCGACGGCGAGGCCGCTGATGTCGATCTCGATGTCGTTGGGGATGCGCCCCGGGGTGGCGTTGACGGTGAGCGTGAACAGCTGATGGTCGACGACACCGTCGGCACGGTGCAGCTCCTCGGCTTCACCCACGAGGTTCACGGGCACCTCGGCGGCGATGACCTCGTCCCGCCGCACGATCTGGAAGTCCACGTGGATGACCGTGCCCCGAACCGGGTCCCGCTGGATGTCGCGGGCCACGGTGAGGTGTGAGGCCCCGTCCACCTGGAGGTCGAGGAGGGCGTTCAGGCCGGCGTCGGTGGTGAGGGCCGATCGCAGGGCCCGCCCCTCCACCGCCACCGGCGTCGGCTCTGCACCATGGCCGTAGATCACGCCGGGGATCCTCCCCGCGGCCCGGAGACGACCGGAAGAGCGCGACCCGGTGGCACGGCCGACCTCGGCGGCAAGCTTGATCTCAGGCACGAGACCAGAGTCTAGGTCAGGCCCAGGATCAGGCTCGTCCTCGGGCCCACCCGCGACCGGGCCAGACTCAGGGCTGGTTCTCTCCGTCGAAGATCTCCGACACCGAGGTGTCCTCGAACACGGCGTCGATGGCGTCGGCGACGACGCCGGCCACGGACAGGACCTCGATCTTGTCGATGCACTTCTCGGATGGCAGAGGGACGGTGTCGGTGACGAGGACCTTGGTGATGGCCGAGTTCTTGAGCCGGTCGACGGCGGGGTCGGAGAGGAGGGCATGGGTAGCCATGGCCCACACCTCACTGGCCCCGCTCTCCATCAAGATGTCGGCCGCGGCCACGATGGTGCCGGCGGTGTCGATCATGTCGTCGATGAGCACGCAGTGGCGCCCCCGCACCTCCTCGGCGCCCATCACGCCCAGGGCCCGAACCCGGCCATGAGCGCGCTTCTTGTACACGCTGGCCAGTTCGGCGTCGAGGTACTGGGCGTAGCGCTCGGCCACGCGCAGCCGTCCGGCGTCGGGGGCCACCACCGCCGGCCGTTCGGGGGCAGCGCGCTCCAGGTGCTCCACGAGCACCCTTCCGGCGGTGAGATGGTCGAAGGGGCCGTCGAAGAACCCCTGGATCTGGCCCGAGTGCAGGTCCACGCTCACGATGCGGTCGGCCCCGGCGGCCCGCAGCATGTTGCTCACCAGCTTGGCGGTGATGGGCTCCCGGCCCTCGGCCTTGCGGTCCTGGCGGGAGTAGCCGTAGTACGGGCACACGGCCGTGATGCGCTTGGCCGACGCCCGCTTGGCGGCGTCGATCATGATGCACTGCTCGAAGATCCAGTTGTTCACCGCGCCGGCGTGGGTCTGGATCACGAAGACGTCGGCTCCCCGCACCGACTCGCCGAAGCGGCAGTGGATCTCTCCGTTGGGAAAAGTGCTGAGGTTCGAGTGGCCGAGCTCGACGCCCAGGTGCCCGGCGATCTCTCGAGCCAGGTCCGGGTGGGAACGACCCGAGTAGAGCTCCAGCCGCTTCTTCGGCACTACGTCCATGCGCTTCCCCTCTCGTCCTCGACCCCGGCCGTGAAGAACGGTCCCGTCACCGTGGCGGGCGGCACCCTGGAGCCGGGGCCCAGCGCCGCCAGCGGTCCGACGTGGGCATCGGCGCCGATCTCGCACTGGCGCCCGTCGGTCTGCTCGACCACGGCTCCCTCGCCCACCAGGCAGTCCACCAGGCGGGTGTGGGGGCCGACACGAGCCCCGCCGCTCACCCTCGTGGAACCCTGCAGGAGGGTGCCCGGGAACAGGGTGACGTCGGGAGACAGCTCCACCGACACGTCGACGTAGGTGTGGTCAGGGTCGATCA
Source organism: Actinomycetota bacterium (assembly GCA_030859405.1). Taxonomy (GTDB): domain Bacteria; phylum Actinomycetota; class Acidimicrobiia; order Acidimicrobiales; genus YB1-3. The sequence continues at coordinate 14,603 of JALZKD010000008.1, forward strand.
TCGTCACCCCCTGGCGCATCCAGCTGCTGTTGGTGCGGGCCCGCAGCTCTGCCTCGACCATGGCCAGCTGGACCCGATCGTTGACTCCTGCCGCCTCCATGGGGTCCGACGTGGGCAACGACGCAACTGGGTAGCCGGCGTCGTGCAGAACTGCCAGCACGTCGGTGAGGTAGTACTCACCCTGGGCGTTCTGCGGGGTCAGCCGGCGAAGGGCAGGTGCCAGCTCGCCCCTCCGGAAGCAGTAGATCGACGTGTTGACCTCGTCGATCATCCGCTCCAGATCAGAGGCGTCGGCCTCCTCCACCACGCGCGCCACGTTGCCATGGCGGTCCCGCAGCACCCGGCCGTAACCCGTCGGGGTGGCGACCTGAGCGGTGAGCATGGTGGCGGCGGCCTCGGTGGCCCGATGCTCGCCGACCAGCGCCGCCAATGTCGCAGGGCCGAGCAGCGGAGTGTCGCCTGGCAGCACCAGGACGTCGTCACCGTCCAGCTCTTCCTCGGGGAACGCGTCGAGGGCGACGGACATGGCGTCACCGGTGCCCCGCTGCACCCGCTGCTCGATGAAGTCGACGATGAGGCCGGGTGGCGCGTCCTCGGTGACTGCCTTGGTCACCTGCTCGCCACCATGGCCGACGACCACCACCACACGATCCACCCCCAGACCGGCCAAGGCGTGGATGACGTGCATCACCATGGCCCGTCCGCACAGCACGTGGAGCGGCTTGGGCCGCGCCGAGCGCATCCGAGCGCCCTCACCCGCAGCCAGGACCACGGCCGAGAGTGGGCGGCTGCTCATGCTCCCTTTCTAGTGCAGCCGTCGGAGCTCGGGGGGGAGGAATCGAACCTCCATTCGCACATCCAAAGTGTGCTGTCCTGCCGTTAGACGACCCCCGACCGACGGTGTCAACGCTACCCGTAGGGCTGCACCCGGCTACCCTGTCGCCCGGAATGGGCTCTCTCATCAAGAAGCGCCGCAAGCGGATGCGCAAGAAGAAGCACAAGAAGATGTTGAAGGCAACCCGGTGGCAACGCCGGGCTGGTAAGTAGCCAACGCTAGGGCCTTGCTGTGCGCGTGACGATGGCGCCCTTTACCTCGGGGAACGCACCCTCCACGAACCACGTGCCCCCGCTGCCGGCCAACGTCGGCGTCAGGCCGGTGGCGTCGCCCAGACGGTCTCGCCAAGCCGCCAGCTGAGGGGCCACCGTGAGGGCGGCGGGCTCGAGGTCGTTGGGGCCGTCGGCGGCGGGACCCCCGAGCTCGTCCCACGCTCCGTAGACCGCCACTGTGGACACCGGGCGGGAATACGGCAGCAACGTGAACGTGCGCTCCTGAAAGGGAAGGACGTCGACGGTCTCGCCGATCCCCGATACACGGGCCCGTCCTCCCACCAGGCAGAAGGGGACGTCGGCGCCGAGCCCCACAGCCACCCGGGCATCGACGCAGTTGGCCCAACGCAGCACGGCGGCGGCGTCGGCTGACCCGCCGCCAAGCCCTCCCCCCACCGGGATGCGCTTCTCGAGCCGCACGCCAGCCTTGCGGCCGACCGCTCCCAGGGCCCGCCGCACCAGGTTCTCCTCGCCGCCGCCGAGGCCGGGGGCGCCCACCACCTCGACGCCGTCTCCGGGCCCGAAGATGAGGTTGTCGGCGAGGTCGACGGTCACCATCTCCGCCTCCACCAGGTGGTAGCCGTCGCCGCGGACGCCCGTCACCCGGAACGACAGCGTCAGCTTGGCGAGGGCTCGTTGTCGGTCGCGCATTGAGCCAGCCTCCCCCATGCCTGGATGTCGAGCTCCTCGGCCCTCGCCTCGGGATCGATCCCGGCCGCAACCAGGACCTCGGTTCCAACGAGGCCTGACAGGGCCCGGCGGAGCATCTTGCGCCGGTGGGCGAACCCGGCGCTCACCAGAGCCAGAAGCCTGCCTTCCTCGGCCCGCACGGCAGGGTGGACGAGGCGCTCCACAGCCACCAGCGACGACTCCACCCTTGGCCGGGGCACGAACACCGTCGCCGGCACCCGGCCCACCACCGTCGCCGTCGCCCGGTAGGCGACCTTGACCGAGACCGCGCCGTACCCGTCATCGCCCACCCCGGCAGCCAGTCGGGCCGCCACCTCCCGCTGCACCATCACCAGCATCCTGGAGATGGCTGCGGCCTTTTGCAGCAGGCCCAGCACGAGGGGCACGGCCACGTTGTAGGGGAGGTTGGACACCATCACCCAACCGCCCTCGCCGCCGAGCACGTCGTGCCAATCGAGGCTCAGCGCGTCGCCTTGGAGCACCCGCACGCCGGCCGGCTCCACCAGCGGGCGCAGCACGGGGAGGAGGCGCCGATCACGCTCGATGGCGGTGACCTCGGCACCGGTCTCGGCCAGGGCAAGGCTGAGAGAGCCAAGCCCGGCCCCCACCTCCAGCACACGGTCGCCCGGCCCGACCTTGGCCAGGCGGGCGATGCGCCGCACGGTGTTTGGGTCGGCGACGAAGTTCTGACCCAGGGCCCGGCTGGGCCTGAGCTCGTGGCGGTCGAGGAGGTGGAGGACCTCTCGACGGGTCAGCGTCACCGCTGCCCGTCACTCCCCGGGGCTCACCGGTTGACGGACAGTCACGCTAGTAGGGGGGACGAAGACGAGGGCTGCAGGCCGAAGGCGGCGTGGGCGCCCAGCCAGGACGCCTCCTCCACCTCTCGGGCATCGACCCCTCGCGCCTCGGCAACAGCTGCTCCCACAACGGGAAGCAGGGCTGGCTGGTTGCGCTGGCCGCGGTGCGGGACCGGCGCCAGGTACGGCGAGTCGGTCTCCACCAGGAGCCGATCGGCGGGGCAGAGGGCGGCCGCCGCCCGCACGTCCCCTGCCGACTTGAAGCTCACGATGCCGCTGAAGGACAGGTAGGCGCCGAGGGCCAGGCACCGGCGAGCCTCGTCGGCCCCACCCGTGAAGCAGTGGAACACGGTCCGGTCCGGAACGCCCTCCGCTCGCAGAACCGAGAGGGTGTCGTCCCATGCCTCCCGGGTGTGGATCATCAGCGCCAGCCCGAACTCGTGCGTCAACGCCACCTGAGCGGCGAAGGCCTGGCGCTGCACCGACCGAGGTGAATGGTCGTAGTGGTAGTCGAGACCGCACTCCCCGACCGCCACCACCTTTTCCTCGCTCAGTAGCGGCCGGATCCCGTCCAGGCCGTTCTTGGCGTCGTGGGGGTGGAGGCCCACCGTCGCCCAGACACCCTGGTACGACTGGGCCACGTGGACGGCGGCTCGGGAACGATCGGCGTCAGTGCCCACCGTTATCAGCCCTCCCACGCCGGCCTGGCGAGCGTGGCCTATGACGTCGGGACCCAGGGTCGTCCCGTCGTCCAGGTGATCAGCCCCGTCCGCCGGGCTGGCGTCGGCGACGTGACAGTGGCTGTCGAACCAGGGCACCGCGCTTCCTCACTCCCGCTTCCGCGGGAAGAGCGGATCGCCCTTCTCCACGCTGAGGCCGCCGGGGTAGAGGCCCCAGCGCGCCGCGTCGGGAAGGCGCTGGTCGCCCGGCGAGCCGGAGAGGCCGATGCGACGCCACAGCTCGGCACACGACGACGGCATGGCCGGCGTGGCCAGGACGGCGACGATACGCAGAGCCTCGAGCGCGTCGCCCATCACGCCCTCCAAACCAGGCCCCGGTTCCGCCTTCCACGGCTCGTGGGCTTCGAGGTAGGCGTTGGTCTCCCGCACCAGACGCCAGGTGGCGTCGAGGGCTTCGTTCGGTACCACCCGCTGCCATGAGTCGGCGGCGAGGGCGTAGATCCGCGCCGCCACGTCGCGGAGGGGGCTGTCCTCCTGCGGCGCCGGTCCCACCCCCGCACACTGCTTCGCCACGACGGTGCTCACTCGGGACAGCAGGTTGCCGAAGTTGTTGGCCAGGTCGGCGTTGTAGCGGGCGACCATCGCCTCGTGGGAGAACTCGCCGTCGGGACCGAACGGCGTGTCGTGAAGGAAGTGGTGCCGGAAGGCGTCGACCCCGGCCCTTCCGGCGCCGAGCTCCCCGACCAGCTCGGAAGGGCCGATCTGGTTCAGCCTGGTCTTGGACATCTTCTCCCCGCCCACCAGCAGGTAACCGTGGACGTGGATCCGGTGCGGCGGCTCGATCCCGGCGGCAAGGAGCATGGCCGGCCAGTACACGCAATGGAAACGGACGATGTCCTTGCCGATCAGGTGGTGCACGCCGGGCCACCAGGCCTCGAACCGAGGCTGATCCTGGCCATAGCCGATGGCCGTGCAGTAGTTGACCAGGGCGTCGTACCAAACGTAGAAGACATGCTCGTCGTCCCACGGCACGGGTACTCCCCAACGGATGGACGTACGGGTGATGGAGATGTCCTGCAGTCCCTGGCGGACCAGACCCAAGGCCTCGTTGCGCCGCATCTCCGGCTGGATGGAGTCCGGCTTCGAGGCGTACCAGTCGAGCAGTGGCTTCTCGTACCGACTCAGCTTGAAGAAGTAGTTCTCCTCCTTGAACAACTCCACCGGACGCCCGTGGATGGGACAGCAGCCGTCCACCAGCTCGGCTTCGGTGTAGTAGGCCTCGCACGACACGCAATAAGGGCCCTCGTAGGTGCCGAGCTCGATGTCGCCGTTGTCATAGATCCGCTGCAGGAGCTCCTGCACGGCACGCCCATGTCGAGGCTCGGTGGTGCGGATGAAGTCGTCGTAGGCGACGTCGAGGAGGGCCCAGGCCTCCTTGAACCGCTCGCTGGTGCGGTCCGCCTGCTCCTTGGGTGTGAGACCGTTGGCCTCGGCCTGGCGCGCCACCTTGAGGCCGTGCTCGTCGGTGCCGGTGAGAAAGAACACCTCATCGCCGAGCAAGCGATGCCAACGAGCCAGGGCGTCGGCCGTGACGGTGGTGTAGGCGTGGCCGATGTGGGGCGCGTCGTTGACGTAGTAGATCGGGGTGGTGACGTAGAACCTGGCCACCGGCCTAGGCTACCGACGGTGACTCAACCCGCAGCACCGCTCGACCGCCCGCTGCCCAGCGGCCAGCTGTCGAGTGGGATGGCGCGGAAGGTCGACGACCTGGGCCGCATCGTCCTTCCGGTCGAGATGCGGCGCATGTTCGGGATCAAGACCGGAGACGAGCTGCACATCGCCGTCATGGGTGGTGACATCCTCCTGCGCAAGGTCGAAGATCGCTGCGTGTTCTGCGAGGGCACCGAGGGACTGCGCCCCTACCGCACCAAGCAGGTGTGCGCCCCGTGCGCCCGTGCGCTCGGGGGCACTCGAGTGCTAGGCGCCGCCGAGGCGGAGGGCGATCTCGTACACCCGCCGCTTGGGGACGTGGAGCTCGGCGGCCACGGCCGGTAGCGCGGCCCGCTTGTCGTCGCCGGCGTCGTAGCGAGCCACCAGCGCGGCCTCGATGTCGGTGTCGCTCGTCGCCGACACCTCGGTTGCGCCTTCGAGCACGACGACGTGCTCGCCCCGAGCCTCCACCTCCGCCACATGGTCAACAGCTGCCTCCAGGCTTCCCCGCCAGACGTCCTCGTGCACCTTCGTCAGCTCCCGAGTCAGAGCCACTCGCCGTTGGGGACCACAGGCTTCGAGCAGATCCTCCACGGTGTGGCGCAGGCGGTTGGGCGCCTCGTAGATCACCGTCGTGCGGCGCTCGACGGCACAGGCCGCCAGGCGTTCCGAGCGCTCGCGGCCCTTGCGGGGAAGAAAGCCCTCGAAGACGAAGCGGTCCGTGGGCAGGCCGCTCACCACCAGCGCGGCGATGACCGCCGAAGGCCCCGGCACCACCACCACCTCGTAGCCGGCGTCTGCCGCCGCCGCCACCATTCGCTGTCCTGGGTCGGAGACGCCCGGCGTGCCGGCATCGGTGACCAGGACCACCCGTCGCCGTTGTCCGAGGTGGGCGAGGACGCGGCCCACCTCGGCGGCCTCGTTGTGGCCGTGCACGGCCATCAGCCGCTTGGCCTTCACTCCGGCGTGCGACAACAGCTTGCGCGTCCGGCGCGTGTCCTCGCAGGCGATGACGTCTGCGCCGGCGAGGGCCTCTGTCGCCCGGGGCGAGAGGTCACCCAGGTTCCCGATGGGCGTGGCCACTACGAGGAGGGCACCCTCCTGCCTCGTGTTCACGCCTTGATCTCCAGCTCGTCGCCGGGCCGGAGCCGCCAGCGCTCGAAGGCCCCGGCCTCGGCTTCGATCACGCACCGAGCGCTCAGCCGCGGGCGTCCCAGGCGATGGGGACGCATGGTCACGACGTCCACCACCATGAGGTCCTTGTCGCAGAAGGCGACGTCGATCGGGAAGCGCATGCCGAAGGTGTGCACCGAGCGGGCCGGGCGCAGCAAGAGCGCGCCTTCCACGCCCTCATGTCCCAGCAAGCCCCGCAGACGGGCCTCGAAGCTCTCGGCCACCTCGAGGGTGGCCAGCACCTCGCCGTCCCGCAGGAGCCAGGGCATCAGGCGGTGAGGACCGGGGACGGTCCCCGCTCACACGTTGAAGCGGATCTCGAGCACGTCACCGTCGACAACCTCGTAGTCCTTGCCCTCGACCCTGAGCCGGCCCACGCCCTTGGCCGCCGTCCACGACCCGAGCTCGAGGAGCTCGTCCCACCGGATGACCTCGGCTCGGATGAAGCCGCGCTGGAGGTCGGTGTGGATGACGCCCGCGCACTCGGGCGCCTTGGCGCCGGCCCGGAAGGTCCACGCCCGCGACTCCTTGTCTCCGGTGGTGAGGAAGGTGCGCCTGCCCAGCAGGTGGTAGGCGGCCCGGCTGACCCTCGGGAGCGCTCCCTCGCCCAGCCCGAGACCCTCCAGCAGCTCGGCGCGCTCGCCGGGTTCGAGTCGAGCGGCCTCCGCCTCCAGCTTCACGCTCACGCCCAGCACCTCTGCTGCCGCGCCCAACTCGTCGGCCACGGGCTTCACAATCGGGTCGGCGTCGACCACTTGGTCCTCGCTCAGGTTGACCACGGCCAGCACCGGCTTGTCGGTGAGGAGGAAGAACGAACGCAGGGCCCTTCGCTGCTCGTCCTCGAGAGCCGCCCGGTACAGGGGTGTGCCCGCCTGGAGAACCTCCGCCGCCGTCTCGAGGGCGGCGACCTCGCCGCCAAGGGAGCCGTCCGACCTCGCCGCCTTGCGGCGGCGCTGGAGCTGGGTCTCGGCGGAGGCCACGTCGGCCAACACCAGCTCCAGCTCCAGAACGCCCAGGTCCTCGAGGGGATCGCTGCCGCCGGTCACGTTGGCGTCCTCGAAGGCCCGCAGCACGAAGCACAGGGCGTCGACCTCTCGGAGACCGGCAAGGAAACGGTTGCCGAGGCCCTCGCCGGCCGACGAGCCCGCCGCCAGCCCGGCCACGTCGACCAGCTCCACCGTGGCGTTGACCGTCCTCTTGCTCCTCGACATGGCGGCCAGGGCCACGAGCCGGTGATCCGGGACCTGGGCCACGCCCACATTGGTCTCGGTGGTGGTGAAGGGGTGGGCAGCGACTGCGACCGAGGCCTCGGCAACGGCGTTGAAGAGAGACGACTTGCCGGAGTTGGGCAGGCCCACGATCCCGAGGCGCTCCACTCTCGAAGGCTACCCGCGGGGACCTGGGCGGCTCTCAGCTAGCCTCCTCCCCTCATGTCCAAGAAGACGTCCAAGCGCAAGACCAGGTCCAAGAAGAAGGCCAACCACGGCAAGCGCCCGAACGCCGGCCGTGGTTGAGAGCCGCCCCCCACGACCCTGGGGGCGGGCTAGGGCTGGCGACCCCGGCCTCAGGGAGCGGCGGCCTCCCTGGACCCGGCGGCCCGCTCCCGGAGAACGCCCGCCAGCACGGTTGGGCAATCGGTCATGATCCCGTCCACGTCCAAGTCGATGAGGCGTTCCATCTCGTCGGCCTCGTCGATGGTCCACACGTGCACCGCCAGACCCGCTCGGTGGGCGGCGGCCACGAACGTGGTGTCCACCACGGTTTCGTCCTCGTAACAGGGCGGCACCTGGAGTGCGTGGTGACGCATGGGCGGCAGCTCGCCACCTTCTCGCACCGCGACGTAGAACTCCGACATGGACACCAAACCGGCCGCCGTGCTGATCTCGGGAGCCAAGGTGGAGAACGCTTCGGTGGCGGCGTCGGAGAAGGACGCCACGATGACGTCGTCATGGCGTCCGTGGTCGCGCAGCAGGTCGGCCACCAGCTTCTCGTACGGCTCCACCATCGGCGCCGTCTGCTTGATGTCGACGTTCAGGTAGGCGGAAGGAAAGGCCTCCAGGACCTCTTTCAACGTGGGGATCCGCAGTTCGCGGTCGGCGGGGGCTCGGCCCCGTAGCGGGTAGTCGGCCGGGCTGGCGTGAGGGTCCACCACCGAGCCGGGTACCCACCAGTAGGCGGCGTCCAGGGACTGCACGGTCTCGAGGGTCATGTCCGCCAAGCTGCCCGTGCCGTTGGTGGTGCGGTCCACGGTGGCGTCGTGGCACACCACCAGCTGGCGGTCGACGGTGGCGTGGAGGTCGAGCTCGAGGGCGACGGCTCCGGCGTCCATGGCCCGGCGCATGGCCAGAAGCGTGCTCGAGGGAGCCTCGCGAGCGCCGCCCTGGTGGGCGTAGTTGAGGACCCGGCGCCAGAGCCAGGGATTGGTCATCGTCGCCTGTCGCCCAATGCCAACTCGGCGGCTGCGGCCAGCTCGGCCAGAGAGAGATGGGGCCGCGCCCCCACGTGGGAGATCACCTCGGCGGCGGCCATCCCCCCGAGAGATGCGCACGTCTCGGGCTCGGCGCCGTGAGTCAGGCCGTACAGGAACCCGGCGGCGTAGAGGTCGCCCGCGCCCGTGGTGTCGACCACCTCGTCCACGGGCATGGCCGGCACCTCGGTCGCCGAGTCCCCCTCCAGCACCACTGAGCCCTCGGGACCGCGGGTGACGACGGCCAGGTCACAGCCCCCGGCCAGGGCCCCCAGCGCCTCGTCCAAGGACCGCGCCCCGGTCAGGGAGACGACCTCGGCCTCGTTGGCGAAGAGCACGTCCACCTCGCCGTCCACCAGGTCGCGGAACTCCACCCTGTGACGCTCTACACAGAACGGGTCGGACAGGCTGAAGGCCACCCGCCGCCCGGCCGCGTGGGCCACGTCCATGGCCCGGCGCAGGGCCGAGATGGCCTCGGGCGGGTCCCAGAGGTAGCCCTCGAGATACGTGATCTGGGCGCTGGCGATGACGTTGTCGTCCAGATCGCCCGGGCTGAGGCCTGCGGCCGCTCCGAGGTAGGTGCTCATCGTCCGTTGGGCGTCAGGGGTGACGAGCACCAGGCACCGGGCAGTCGCCGGCCCCTCGTGCGCCGGAGGCGTGGTGAACTCCACGCCCTCGGCCCGGATGTCGTGGGAGAAGACGGTTCCGAGCTCGTCCTCGCGGACCTTGCCCACGAAGGCGACGGCGCCGCCGAAGGAGGCGATTCCGGCCGCGGTGTTGGCCGCTGAGCCTCCGGAGACCTCGATGGCCGGTCCCATGGCGGCGTAGAGGCTCTGAGCCTGGTGGGCGTCGATGAGGGCCATCGCCCCCTTGACCAGACCTAGGCCCTCCAGTGTCTCGTCGTCGGCGTGGGCCAGCACGTCGACGATCGCGTGTCCGATGGCGACTACGTCCAGCGTGGGTTCAGGCATGAGCGTCGACGCTACCCTCCGAGCGTCACCAGCTAGCCTGCCCCGGGTGCCCGACGGGGACTCACACCGCCTGCCCTACAGCGTCGAGCCCACGCGCTACGACCTCACCCTGTCTCCCGACCTCGATGAAGCCTCCTTCACCGGAGAGGAGCGGGTGCTCGTCCGGGTGCACCGACCGACGGCCGAGATCGTGCTCAACGCCGCAGACCTGAGCATCCACGAGGCCAAGCTGTTCGCCGATGACGGGACCATCCGGCCTGGCCGGGTGACCCTCGACGAGGCCAACGAGCGGGCTGTCATCGCCCTCGAAGAGCCGGCGCCCGCCGGTGACCACACGCTCCACCTCACTTTCTCGGGCGTGCTGAACGACCAGCTGCAGGGCTTCTACCGCAGCCAGTTCAGGGACCATGACGACGTCACCCGTACCATCGCCGCCACCCAGTTCGAGGCCACCGATGCCCGCCGTGCCTTTCCGTGCTGGGACGAGCCTGATCGCAAGGCCAGCTTCGCCGTGACCCTCATCGTCGACGAGGAGCTCGTCGCCATCTCCAACTCCGAGGTGGAGGAGGTCACCGAGGCAGGCCCGGGCAGGAAGCAGTACCGCTTCGCCGAGACCATGCGGATGTCCACCTACCTGGCGGCGTTCGTGGTGGGCCCGTTCGAGCTGAGCGATCCCGTCGACGTGGACGGCGTGCCCCTTCGTGTGATCTGCGTTCCGGGGAAGAGCGACCTCACCGACTTCGCCCTCGACGTAGGGACCCATGCCCTGCGCTTCTTCACCGAGTACTTCGGCATCCCCTACCCCGCGGGGAAGCTCGATCTCATCGGCCTCCCCGACTTCGCCATGGGCGCCATGGAGAACCTGGGCGCCGTCACCTTTCGCGAGAGCCTCCTGCTCATAGATCCGGAGCGGGCAACCCGCATGGAGCTCGAGCGCGTGGCCGATGTGATCGCCCACGAGATCGCCCACATGTGGTTCGGCGACCTGGTGACGATGCGATGGTGGAACGGGATCTGGCTCAACGAGGCCTTCGCCACCTTCATGGAGATGCTCTGCGTCGACGAGTTCCGGCCCGACTGGCTCCGATGGGTGAACTTCGGCCTCAGCCGGGGCAGCGCCATGCTCACCGACGGGCTCGACACCACCCGACCTGTCGAGTTCCCCGTCGACCGGCCCGAGGATGCCGAAGCCATGTTCGACGTGCTCACCTACGAGAAGGGCGCCGGAGTGGTGCGCATGCTCGAGCGTTACGTGGGAGGTGAGCCCTTCCGGCGGGGGATCGCCGACTACATCGCCAAGCACAGCTACGCCAACACCGAAACCACCGATCTCTGGGACGCCATCGAAGCCGCCACCGGGGAGCCGGCGCGCTCCACCATGGACTCGTGGATCTACCAGGGCGGTTATCCCATCGTCTCTGTCGCCGCTGACGCCAACGGTACGGTCACGCTGGCCCAGCGCCGCTTCCGGTACCTGCCCGGCGACCACGAGGCCGCCACGGTCAGGTGGAAGGTCCCGGTGCTGATCCGCGCCTCGGTGGGTGGCGAGGTGATTCGTCACCGAATGGTGATGACCGAGGAGACGGTGACGGTCGAGGTTGGCGGAGCCCCGGAGTGGGTGGTGGTGAACGAGGGTGGCTGGGGCTTCTACCGCGTGCGTTACGACCGCGAGCTACTCGACCGCATCACCGCCGACACCGACCACCTCGACGCCCTCGAGCGCTTCAATCTGGCCAGTGATACGTGGGCTGCAGTGCTGGCTGGGCTGTCACCGGTCGGGGACTTCCTCACCCTGGCCCGCTTGTACGGCGAGGAGACCCACCCCAGCCTGTGGGCCGCCGTCCTCGGGCCACTCGAGTATCTCGACCGCATGATGGCGCCCGACGAGCGGCCCCTTCTGCAGGCCTACGTCCGGGACCTGGTGGCCCCCGCCTTCGAGCGGCTGGGGTGGTCGCCCGTCGACGAGGAGGGCGAGACCACCCGTGCGCTGCGGGCGACACTGCTGCGAGCCCTCGGGGTCCTGGGCGCAGATCCGGAGGTGCGGGAGAAGGCCCGTCAGGTCCAGGGGAGCTTCTTCGACGATCCAGAGTCCGTCGATCCTGACGTGGCCGCGGCGATAACCGCCGTCGTGGCCGCGACGGGAAGCGAGTCCGACTACGAACGCCACCTCGATCGCTTCGCCAACCCCGCCACTCCACAGGAGGAGATGCGCTTCCTGCTCTCCCTGGCGGCCTTCGAGGACGAGGGCCTGGCCCGGCGCACCATGGACCTGGGCCGAACGGAGGTGCGCACCCAGAACGCCCCGTTCCTCATCTCCCAGCTGCTGGCCAATCGCACGGTCGGGCCGCTGGCATGGGAGTTGGTGAAGGAGCACTGGGACGAGCTCATGCAGCGCTTTCCTGACAACCTTCATGACCGCATGCTGGAAGGCGTCACCACGCTGTCGGTAGCCCAAGTGGCCGACGACGTCCGGGCCTTCCTGGCCGAGCACCCTCTGGCGACGAAGCAGAGGACCCTCGAGCAGATCCTCGAACGCCTGCAGATCGCCGTGGCCTTTCGCCAGCGCGAGGCGGAGGGACTGGGCGCGGCCTTCGAGGGCGTCTGAACTCCCCGCGGGATCCATCGGTGCCGCGCCAACGGGTGAGCGTGTTCGCAGTCGAGGACACGGCGGCCCAGGTCTGCTGGTCCGGGCTCCCCGAGGGCTCAGTGCTCGAAGCCGGTGATGCTCGGGCCGACGTCGGTCACAACGGTGGCGGGAGCCTCGGAGCCGTGTCCCTCGACGGGTTGCCGCCGGACACACCCGTCGACCTCACCGTGCGAACACCGGGAGGGAGCCGGCGGCGGGCGGCGCGCTTTCGGACTCTGGCCCCGCCCCCCGGTCGGGTCCTCTGCCGCTTCGCCACCGTGAACGACATTCACATCGGCGAACGAGCCTTCGGTTTGCTCCGCACCTTGAAGCGCCCGGCGGCGGGCCTGGCCCAGAGCTACTCGGTGCTCTGCGCCCGGGCCGCCCTCCACGAGGCGCTGGAATGGGGGGCCCGGGCGGTGGTGGCCAAGGGGGACCTGAGCTACCACGGCCGGTCAGCGGAGTGGGAGGAGGTGGGCGGGCTGCTCGGCGGGCTTCCCGTACCTGTGGACGCGGTGTTCGGCAACCATGACGTCGCCAGGAGGGCCGTGGACGGCCGAGCGGCGCTGGCTGCCCACGGTGTGGTCATACCGCACGATCCCTTCAGCCGCGACCTGCCCGGCATCCGGGTGGTGCTGGCCCACAGCGAGGTAAGGGGGCACAGCGGCGGTCGCCTCACCCGAGCCCAGCGCACTCGGGTGGCCGAGCTGCTGGAGGAAGCGCAGAAGCCGGCTTTCCTGGTCTTCCACCACTACCTTCAGCGCCACCGGGTGCCGACCATCTACCCCCGTGGGATCCCTGGTGACGAAGCCGGTGCGCTGCTGAACGCCGTGATCGCCGCCAACCCCGCCACCATGGTGTCCACCGGTCATTCGCACAGGAACCGCCGGCGCGCTCACGGGCCCGTCGTGATCACCGAGATCGGGGCCACCATGCACTACCCCGGTGCGTGGGCTGGCTACGCAGTGCACGAGGGCGGTATCCGTCAGGTGGTGAGGCGGGTAGCGGCGCCGGAGGCGATCGAGTGGACGGAGCGCACTCGCCGAGTCCTGCTCGGGATCTGGGGGCTGTGGACGCCCGGCCTGCGGGCGGACCGATGCTTCAGCCACTCCTGGCCGATTTAGTCGGGCCTCGTCGTCAGGGAGGGCCGATGTCGGGGCTCTCAGCCGCAGGCGGCCCGGTCGGCCCGTCGCTCTCCTCGGCCAGGTTCTCGATTCGCCGTTGCACTCGGTCCAGCCGGGCCCTGGCCAGCTCCTCGAGCCGTCCGGCCCGCTCGTAGAGCTCGACCGCCTCTTCGATGCCGATGGCGCCGTCTGCCATGCGCTGGGTCAGCTGCTCGAGGTTCCCCACCAGCTGTTCGTAGGACATCGACTCAGGCGGCACCGATGCGTCAGACGATGCTTCGGTCATTCCCCACCCTCCACACGGGCGGCCAGGCGCCCTGCGGTCAGCTGCACGTCTATGGCCGTGCCCGGCGGCGCCTTCTCGGCCTCCCGCAGCACCGCACCGTCACTGGTGCGGACCACGGCGTAACCCCGCTGCAGCACCCGACTGGGAGACAGGGCCTCGAGGTGGCGACGATGCCCACCCAGGCGCTGCTGCTCGCGCAGAAGGCGCTGGGCGAGCGGCTCCCGCCAGCCAAGTCGGCCCAGACGACCTGCCGCAGCGGCAACAGAGCGAG
>JALZKD010000064.1 GCA_030859405.1 Actinomycetota bacterium
TCGAGCGGGTACAGGACGTTGATCGAGAGCCCGCTCTCGTAGAACAGGTAGGTCCACCGGATGTTCTCAACTTGGAAGGTCGTCGCCTCGAGTGGGGGCGAAGCGATGACGATGTCGCGCTCCTCCTCGAGGATCCGGTGCACCCAGTCGATGGCCTTCTTGGCCTTGGCGGCCGGTTCGACCGTGAAGACGTGGTCGTACTTGTTCTTGAAGTAGCGAGCCTCGTTCGCCCGCAGGCCAGCGAGCGCAGGCGCCACCGGCGACGACTCCAGGCCGACGGTGGCGACGTTAACGAAGTCCACTTCGTAGGCCATGTCCGCTCTCCGCTAGGTCGCCGGAGCCCGGCGACGGGAGCCGCAAGACTACCCCGGTCGACATGTTTGCTCTGCCGCGATGAGTCGGCGGTCGGCACGCGGTCTGCACTGCTGATCGTCGCCGAGAGGAGACCCAATGCCGAAGGTCATCGCCGATATCACGATGTCGCTGGACGGGTACGTGACCGGGCCCGGCGCCGACGAACAGCACGGGCTCGGGGACGCACCTGAGCTGCACACCTGGGTGACGGAACAGGACGCGGTCGACACCGAGATCCTCGAACGGGCCACCGTGGAGAGTGGAGTCGTGGTCATGGGGCGGCGGCTGTTCGACGTCGTCGACGGTCCTGGGGGTTGGAACGAGGACATGGGGTACGGCGCCGATCAGACGGGGAACCCGCCGTTCTTCGTCGTCACCCACGCGCCGCCGCAGGACGTTCGGCTCGAACGAGAGCTCGGGATGCGCTTCGCTTTCGTCGACGATCTGGCCACGGCAGTCGACCAGGCTCGGGCCGCCGCGACGCATGGTGAAGTCGTGATCATGGGCGGCGGCGACGTCATCGGCCAGGCGCTCGAACAGGGTCTCGCCGACGAGTTGCGCATCCACCTCGCGCCGATGCTGCTCGGCGGGGGGACGCCGCTGTTCAAACCCGGCACGCGTCAGATGTACCGCCAACGCGACGTTCGTCCGTCGAAGAACGTGGTTCACCTCGCCTACGAGCGCGCGTAGAGCGAGGCGTCGGCGGTACGGATGATGCGCCACACACGCTAAAGCCCCGCCGCTTCGGGGTGCCACCAAACGCCGGGAGGCAGCCATGTCCCAGGTCCGTGTCCACAACTTCTCGATCTCCCTGGACGGGTTCGGGACCGGCGACGGCATCACCCTCGACGCCCCGTTTGGTCATGCCGGCGAACGCCTGCACGAGTGGATGTTCGCCACCCGATTCTGGCGGTCGATGGTCGGCGATACCGGTGGCAGCTCGGGTGTCGACCACTCGTTCGCCGACCGCCATGGCCTCGGCATCGGTGCCGAGATCATGGGCCGGGGCAAGTTCGGCCCGCAGACCGGCCCGTGGACCGATGTCGGCACCGACGACGAGTGGCGCGGTTGGTGGGGGCCGAACCCACCGTTCCACACGCCGGTGTTCGTGCTCACGCACCACCCGCGCCCGTCGATCGAGATGGAGGGCGGCACCGTGTTCCACTTCGTCGACGCCGACCCGCAGGAGGCGCTCGACCTCGCCCGGGAGGCAGCCGGCGACCTCGACGTGCGCATCGGCGGTGGCCCGACGGTCGTCCGCGACTTCCTCGCCGCCGACCTCATCGACACGCTCCATGTCGTTCAGGTGCCGATCCTGCTCGGCCGCGGCGTGCGCCTGTGGGACGGCGTCGAGGGCGTCGAGGAGCGCTACGACGTCGAGGCGGTCTCGTCACCGAGCGGCGTCACCCACCTGACGTTCACGCGTCGATAACCTGATCCTGCGGACGCCCGGCGACGTCGTTCGCCGCGGTGTGCGACCGGCGGCGTCCGGATGGCCAACGCGGCTCATGTCGTTTGGCCGCCCCGGCCCTTTACCCGGTCCCTCAACGCGACCTGTGCGCCACCACCAATGACCGCAGCGGTCGCAGCCCCGGTGGCTACGGAATCGACTCCGCCACCGGCTACCTGCGGGTGAAGGAGGACGAGGCGGCCCTGGCGCCGGTGATCTTCGCCTCTACCTGCGCCGCCGCTTAGGCGCCAAGGCGGTGGCCGGCTGGTTGAACGAGAGGGGCACCGGACCAAGTACGGCCGGCCCTGGAACCACATGGCGGTCCTTACCGTCCTTCGCAACCGCACCTACTGGGCGAGGTGTTCTTCCGCGACACCTGGCATCCGGCCCCCCACTCCCCGCTGGTGAGTGCAGACGTGTTCGCCAAGGTCCAGTCGCTGCTCGCTGAGCGGGGTGAGGACCACTCGCGGCGAGCCGCCGACGCGTCCGACTACCTGCTTGCCGGCCTGATCGTGTGCGGGCTGTGCGGCAAGCGCTTCGTCGGCACCGCCGCGAGCGGCAACCGCTTTGGCTACAAGTACTACACGTGCTTCTCAGCCAGCGGTACGGCGCCGACACCTGCCAGGCCGAGCGGCAGCGTCGAAGAACAGCACGAAGCGGAACTGGCCAAGTTCGAGGCCGATTACGAAAGACCGAAGAGGCGGTTGAGCGCTACCTGCGTGCCTTCGAAAAACTGGCGCTTCCGGCGGATCTACGTGTCCGTCGAGAGGAGCTTGTCGCACTGGCCGACGACCGCCCGCTCGCGGCGCCAACCGAGGAGGAACTTGGGGAGGCGCGGGCCGAGATCCGCAGGGTCATGACAAACGGAGACGTACCCGCTCGCAAAGCGGTCCTTCAGAACCTGGTGCACGAAGTGCGGGCTGAGAGCCGCCACGTGATCAAGCCAGTGTTTCGCCTGCCAGCAGGAATGGCCTCTGACACAAAGGTTCGTAAGGTGTCAGGGTCAGCGCCCTCGGCAGGACTCGAACCTGCGCACCCGGCTCCGGAGGCCGATGCTCTATCCGCTGAGCTACGAGGGCTTCGGCGTCCATCTTAGGGAGCGGCGCTCCTAAGGACCGGGCTCGGAGCGCCCCGCGGCTACATGCGCTCGGGGGCGTCGATTCCGAGGAGGGCCAGACCCGCCGCCAGCACCCTGGCGGTGAGATCACACAGCGCCAGGCGGGAGCGACGCTGCTCGGCGGTGTCGGCTCGGAGGACGGGGCAGTGCTCGTAGAAGGTGGTGAAGGTGCTGGCCACGCCGAAGAGGTAGGTGCAGAGGCGGTGGGGCTGCAGGAAGTGGGCAGTGGTCTGCACCACGTCGTCGAATGAGAGCAGGTCGAGGGCCAAGGTGCGCTCGGCGGGCTCGGTGACGGCGATGGCGGTCCCGTTGGGTTCTGCCACCTCCTCGCCGGAGCGGCGGAAGATGGACCGGACGCGGGCATGGGCATATTGCAGATAGGGGGCGGTGTTGCCGTCCATGGCCAGCATCCGGTCCCAGTCGAACACGTAGTCCTTCACCCGGTCGTTGGCCAGGTCGGCGTACTTCACGGCGCCGATGCCCACCGCCGTGGCCACCTGGGCCCGCTGGTCTTGATCCAGGTGGGGGCTCTTGTCCAGGACCACCGACGCGGCCCGCTCCACTGCTTCGTCGACCAAGGCGCCCAGCTTCACCGTCTGGCCCCGGCGCGTCTTGAACATCTTCCCGTCAGGCCCCAGGACCGACCCGAAGGCCACGTGCTCGGCCCGCGCAGTCGGCTCCAACCAACCCGCTTGGCGGGCGGTAGCGAACACCATGGCCAGGTGCTGGCTCTGCGGTGACCCCACGACGTAGACGAGGCGGGTGGCCCCGAGCCGCCGGCTGCGGTACCGCACCGCAGCCAGGTCGGTGGCGGCGTAGCCGTAGCCACCGTCACGCTTGCGCACGATCAGCGGCAGCGGCTCTCCGCCGCGTCCTGAGAATCCCGGCGGGAAGGCGCACAGGGCCCCGTCGTCCATCCAGGCCAGGCCTTTGGTCTCGAGCTCGAGGGCCACGCCGTCCAGCAGAGGGTTGTAGAAGCTCTCCGGGCACAGGTCCCGGTCCGTGAGCGTGACGCCGAGGCGCTCGTAGACCGCCCTGAAGTAGCGGATGGACTCACGTACCAGGAGGCGCCAGAGGTCGAGCGTCCTCTGGTCCCCACCCTGCAGGGCCACCACTCGTCGCCGGGCTCGCTCGGCGAAGGCCGGGTCGGCGTCGAACTTGGCCTGGGCCTGGCGGTAGAAGCCGTCGAGGTCTCCTACCGACAGGTGGTGCGCGCCCTCCTCCTCGCCGAGGTCCACCAGGTGCTCGATGAGCATGCCGAAAGGCGTGCCCCAGTCGCCCAGGTGGTTCTGGCGGACGACCTCGTGGCCCAGCAGCTCGAGCACCCGGACGAGGGCGTCGCCGATGATGGTGCTGCGCAGGTGCCCGACGTGCATCTCCTTGGCCACGTTGGGTGCGGAGTAGTCGACAACCACCCTCTCGGGCGCCTCGGCAGGTACGACCCCCAGGCGCTGGTCGGCGGCGGTGGCGCCCAGCTCGGCCCCGAGGTAGGCGGGCCGAAGCGTGAGGTTCACGAAGCCGGGCCCGGCCACGTCCACCGTCTGGCACACGTCGTCGACGTGAAGGTTGGTGACGATGGCCTCGGCTACCTGCCGGGGATCGGCGCCCATGCGCTTGGACAGGCTCATGGCCACGTTGGCCTGGTAGTCCCCGAAGCGCTCCTGCTGAGAGCGTCGCAGCAGCGGGTCGGTGCCCGCTTTGTCGGCGCCGAAGGCAGCCACGATGGCCTCCTCGAAGCGGATCCGGAGGGTGTGGCGAGGGTCGGTCATCTGGTGCCAGGGATCATGGCGGCTCATGGTCGGTGCCACCACCGCCGCCGTCAAACGCAAGGCCTAACCTCCAGGGCCTGACGACGCCGCTTCAGCGCCACCTGCTCCCCTTGACGTCCCGGACCAGCGCCGGCGGACGCCTGTCCGTGGGCGGGGCTGATCTGGTGGACCTGGCCGACGAGCTGGGCACGCCGCTGTTCGTGTACGACGAGGAGCACCTGCGGCGCCGCTGCCGGGAGGCGGTGGCGGCCTTCGGCGACGGGGTGGCGTACGCCTCCAAGGCCTTCCTGTGCAAGGCCATGGCCGCCCTGGTCCACGAGGAGGGCATGTGCATCGACGTGTCCACCGGGGGTGAGCTCCACGTGGCCCTGGCGGCCGGCGTGCCCGCCGACCGCCTGGTGCTGCACGGCAACAACAAGTCCGACTCGGAGCTGGCCCTGTCCCTCGAGGTCGGAGTCGGGCGCATCGTGGTGGACTCCTTCGACGAGATCGACCGACTCGAGCGGCTGGTGTCGTCCGCTCACAGGCGACCCAAGGTGCTGGTTCGAATCACGCCCGGCATCGAGGCCCACACCCACGAGTACGTGAGGACGGGCCAGGACGACTCCAAGTTCGGCTTCACCGTCGCCAGCGGGATGGCGGCGGAGGCGGTGAGGCGGCTGCGGACGTCGGAGGCGACGGACCTGGTGGGTGTGCACGCCCACATCGGGAGCCAGATCTTCCTGCTCTCCTCGTTCGTGAAGGCCATCGAGGTGATCGCAGACTTCTTCTCCCCCCTCGGGCTGGCGGAGCTGTGCGTGGGAGGGGGCTTGGGCGTGGCCTACGTGGAGGGCGAGGAGGCGCCCACCCTGGAGGAGTGGGCGGAGACGGTGACCTCCGCCTGCGGCTCGGCCGGTATCCCGCCGGGCACCCGCGTCACCGCCGAGCCCGGTCGGGCCGTGGTGGCCGCCGCCGGCATCACCTTGTACCGAGTGGGCACCGTCAAGGACCTGCCTGGGATCCGCACCTACGTGTCGGTGGACGGCGGAATGAGCGACAACCCCCGGCCCACGCTCTACGGGAGCGGCTACGAGGCTTTCCTCCCCCGGGCTACGAGTGCCGAGCGGCCGCTCATGGCCACGGTGGTCGGCAAGCACTGCGAGTCCGGCGACGTGGTCGTCCGCGACGCCTACCTGCCCGCCGACCTGGCCGTGGGTGACGTGCTGGCCACTCCGGTCACCGGGGCCTACGGCCACTCGATGGCCTCCAACTACAACAAGGTGCCCCGGGCGCCGGTGGTGTTCGCGCGCGACGGGGAGGCTCGTGTGGTGGTGCGTCGAGAGACCTACGACGATCTCCTGCGGCTGGACGAGTAGCTTTCCCGGACTCGCCACGACCCTCGCCTACAGTGAGGGAGTGGAAGCGCACGGCGGGTGGCGTCGGGCCGCTCCGCGGCAGTCGACACGCATGGCCTTGCTCGTCCTCACCGTCCTCACCGCCGCCCCCGGATGCTCTTCGGGGGATCTTCCCGGGGGGCTGGGCGGCGGCAAGCAGGTCGAGGCCCGGCGGGGCGACGCCCCCCGAGTCGTCAGCGCCGAAGGGGTCAGCCTCACCGTGCGCAGCGTCGAGCCCATCGACCAGGGGGTGCGACTGGAGCTGCTGGCCATCAACGGCGACGACGAGGAGGTCGAGGTGTCCGGGGAGAACGACCCGCTCGTGCTGGAAGACGACACGGGGGCCAAGCACCAGACCCAGGAGAAGGAGATCGCGCTGGGGCCCCGCTCGGCCACCCTTCTGCGAGTGGACTTCGCCGGCGGCGTTCCCGACAACGCCCGGCGGCTGGCGCTCAGGGTGGAAGCATCCCGGCCGGTCAAGCTGGACGTGGAGGAGATCCCCGCCCCGGGATCGAAGCGCCTGGAGTTCGTGGAGCCCCTGCCGCCACCGGTGGTGTTGACCGACAGGACCGCCTACCACCCCAATGGCGCCAGCCTGCTGGTCCGCCGGGTCGAGTTCAAGGACCAGGTCATCGAGGTGGGGTTCCAGGCGGTGAACGGCAATGACGACGAGATCCGGCTCAACGACAGCGGCCGCACCCTCTTGCAGGACCAGAGCGGGCGCCGCTACCTGCTGGTGCCGCCGGCCGAGAACGCCAAGCTCACCGTCCCCGGCTACCAGCGGCTGAGCGGCACCCTGCGCTTCGCCGGCCGCCTGGCCCCCGGCGCCGACCGGTTGAGCCTGGTGTTCAACGACAGGGGGAGCAGCGACTACGACGAGTCGGCCACTCCCAAGCTCACCGTGAGCGACATCGAGGTACGGCGGTGATCGCCGTGGCGCCAAGGCGCCGGCGGCCGGTGGCGTTGGCGACTCTCGGCCTCGCTCTGGCCGTCCTCGCCGGGGGGTGCACCCGCACCGTCGTCAGGGAGTCGACCGACCAGACCACCACCACCACCACCACCGGCGGCGGCCAACCGTCGACGCCCACCAGCGCCCAGCCCGCGCTCTCCAACCTGCCACCGGCGCAGCAGCTCGCCCTCCAGGTCAAGCACCCCAACGGCACCACACTTCAGGTCAACAGGGTCTCCTTCCACGAGGACAACATCCAGCTCCAGGTGAGCGTCACCAACGGCGGCAAGAACGACATCAAGCTGGCGGACTTCGACGACATGATCCTGCGCGACAACCTGGGCTCCACCTACCGGCTCTCGCCACCTCCGCAGAACCCCGACCTCACGGTGGCCCCGGCCACCACGATCCAGGTGCTCCTGGTCTTCCTCGGACGGGTCCAGCCCGGCGCCACCCACCTCACCCTCACCACCAACGCCCGCACGGGCTCGGACACGAACGAGTTCTCGCGAGACCCCAGGATGGTCGTGCCCAACATCCCCGTCGGCGCCCCCACCGCCCCGGGCCAGCAGCCCGGCTCCCCGGGTCCCACGACATCGACGTCGGCCCCACCGAGCCCGCCGCCGTCATGACCACCGTTCGCCTCCTCGTCGCAACGGCGCTGGTGGTACTGCTCGGGGGGTGCATCCGCCAGACCGAGCCGTCGACCCAGGGCAGGAGCGCGTCGTCGTCCACCACGGTCCCGGCGTCGCTCGAGGTGGCGCAGCGGTCCAACGCCCTCCCGGCCAGCCGGGTGGAGACCGGCGCCCAGGTGGTGTCGGAGATCGCCGGCCAGCCCAGCGGCCAGTCCGGATCCCAGGTGGGGGCGTCGCAGGTCAGCCAGGCGGAGAGCAACCTGGCCCAGCTGGGCGCCACCCGCACCGATCAGGGCGTGGTCGTCACCGTGCCCGAGAAGGTGCTGTTCGACTTCGACAAGTCCGACGTCAAGGCCGAGGCCCGGCCCACCCTCGAGAAGGTGGCCCAGCTCATCGCCTACTACACCAAGGCCCGGCCGGTGGTGCGGGGCTTCACGGACGACAAGGGCAGCGATGACTACAACCAGACCCTGTCCGAGCGCCGGGCCGAAGCGGTCAAGAGCTACCTGGTGTCGAACCTCGGCGTGGACGGAGGTCGAATCAGTACCGAGGGGGCTGGCGAGAAGAGCCCGGTGGCTCCCAACACCAGGCCCGACGGCTCCGACAATCCAGAGGGTCGGGCTCAGAACAGGCGAGTGGAGGTCCTGTTCCCGAACGCCTGACGCCCGCTGGCCCGACGGGCCGGCCCCCGGGAGGTAGCTAGCGTTGCCTGCCGTGGTGAGCACCTCGCCCGTGCGCGTCGGCGTGTTGGGCTGCGGCAACGTCGGCGCGGCCCTGGTGCGGCTGCTGGCCGACGAGGGCCAGACCATCGCAGCCCGCACGGGCGTCATCCTCGAGGTCGCCCGGGTGGCGGTGCGGGACGTGACCAGGCCGCGGCCCGAGGGCCTGGCCGATGGGTGTCTGAGCGACGACGCCGAGGCGGTGGTCACCGATCCCGCCATCGACGTGGTGGTGGAGGTGATCGGCGGGGTGGAGCCGGCTCGGGAGCTGGTGCTGGCGGCGCTGAAGAGCGGCAAGCCGGTGGTGACCGCCAACAAGGAGCTGCTCGCCGACGCCGGCGCCGAGCTGTTCGAGGCCGCAGCCGCCTCCGGGGTGGACCTCCTCTACGAGGCCTCGGTGGCCGGGGCCATCCCTCTGGTCCGACTGTTGAGGGAGTCGCTGGCGGGCGAGCACATCACCAGGGTGATGGGAATCGTCAACGGGACCACCAACTACATCCTCACCCGCATGACCGAGGACGGCGCTTCCTACGCCGAGGCGTTGAGCGAGGCCCAGGGCCTGGGATACGCGGAGCGGGACCCGACCGCCGACGTCGAGGGCTTCGATGCCGCCGCCAAGGCGGCCATCGTGGCCAGCATTGCCTTCGGCACCAGGGTGGTGGCCGGCGACGTCCACCGCGAGGGCATCAGCAACGTGTCGTCCGACGACATCACCGTCGCTCGCCGTCTGGGCTACGTGGTGAAGCTTCTGGCCATCGCCGAAAGGGTGGAGCACGAGGTAGCCGTGAGGGTCCACCCCGCCATGGTCCCCGTCGGTCACCCTCTGGCGACGGTGCGGGACTCGTTCAACGCCATCTTCATCGAGGGCGAGGCGGTGGGGGAGCTGATGCTGTACGGCAGGGGAGCGGGCGGCAAACCCACCGCCAGCGCCGTGCTGGGCGACCTCGTCGATGCCGCCCACAACCTGCGAGCCGGCGGCAGCGGCCGTACCGCCGCCCTCGACCGGGCCGGCGTACGCCCCATCGACGAGCTGTCCTCGGAGTACTACCTCAACATCGACGTGGTCGACCGTCCGGGCGTGCTGGCCAGGGTCGCCACCGTGTTCGGGGAGCACGGCGTGTCGATCCGCTCCATGGAGCAGGAGGGCCTGGGAGAGGCAGCGAGGCTGGTGTTCATCACCCACACGGCCCGAGAGCGAGACGTGCGGGCGACCCTCCGAGATCTGCGCCGGCTCGACGTCGTGAAGCACATCGGAAGCATGCTGCGGGTCGTCGGGCCCTGACGTGACCTTCTGGCGCGCCTGGCGTGGGGTGGTGGAGGAGTACCGGGACTTCCTCCCGGTGAGCGGGGCCACGCCAGTGATCACCCTGCTCGAAGGTGGGACGCCGTTGCTTCCGGCGCCCAGGCTGAGCGAGCGGGTGGGGGCCAGCGTGTGGCTCAAGTACGAGGGCCTCAACCCCACCGGTTCGTTCAAGGATCGAGGCATGACCCTCGCCATGTCCAAGGCGGCCGAGGAGGGGGTCAAGGCGGTGATCTGCGCCTCCACCGGCAACACCTCGGCATCGGCCGCCGCCTACGCGGCCAGAGCCGGGCTCACCTGCGCCGTGCTCATCCCCGAGGGCTACATCGCCCTAGGCAAGTTGGCCCAGGCTCTCATCCACGGGGCCCGGGTCCTGCAGATCCGCGGCAACTTCGACCATGCCCTCCGGATGGTGCGAGATCTCGGGGAGCAGGCGGCCTTCACCGTGGTCAACTCCGTCAACCCCTACCGCATCGAGGGACAGAAGACGGCGGCGTTCGAGATCGTGGACGTGTTGGGCGACGCCCCCGACGTCCACTGCATTCCCGTGGGCAACGCCGGCAACATCACCGCCTACTGGAAGGGCTACCTGCAGTACCGCCAGGAGGGGCGCTCGTCCAAGCTGCCGGCCATGCTCGGCTTCCAGGCCGCAGGGGCGGCTCCCATTGTGGAGGGCCATCCCGTCGAGCAGCCCGAAACCGTTGCCACCGCCATCCGCATCGGCAACCCGGCTTCGTGGTACGGCGCCACCGCTGCCGCCAGCGAGTCGGGAGGGACGATCGCCGCCGTCACCGACGAGGAGATCCTGGAGGCCTACCGCTTCCTCGCGGCCGTGG
>JALZKD010000157.1 GCA_030859405.1 Actinomycetota bacterium
CCACAGGAAGCCCAGGGAGGCCCGCAGACGACCAACCTGGTATCAAGACACCGGCAGAATCGAGCCCCCTCGACGTGGCCGGGACCAAATAGCCGAGCCTCCATCAAACCCGGGGCGGTTCAGAGGTCCAATTCGCGGGCAGGGTAGAGGAGGGATTTGCGACCCATGGTGATTCCGAAGTCCGAGCGACACGGGTACTACCTTGCCGGTGCAAGGAGTGCCGCGCTTGAGAAGTTGACATCTTGGCGCCGATCGGCAGTTCCGCGCTCCTAGCGAGCCGGTCTCACCAAGCGCACACGGGGCCTCACTGAGGAAACACGACGTCCTCCTTTGGCGCCCGGTTTAGCCTCTCGTCATGGACGACGACGTCAAGGGCTTTGCCACCCGAGCCGTCCACGGCGCCACCGTCCCCCCGGTCACGCAGCAGTCGGCTAGCCCGCCCCTCTACCAGACCTCCACTTGGCGGTTCAGCACCTCGGCCCACTTCGCCGCGGTCATGGCTGACCGCGAGGAGGGCTTTGTCTACAGCCGGGGCTACGGCAACCCCACGGTGGAGGCGTTTGAGGTTCTCATGGCCGACCTCGAGGGCACCGAGTCGGCCTTCGCCTTCGCCTCGGGGATGGCCGCCATCCATGCCGTGGTGACCGACCTAGCCCGCAGCGGCGAACGGATAGTCGCCAGCCGGGAGCTCTACGGCGGCACCTACTCGCTGTTCGCCACGGTTGTGCCTCGATACGGCATCGAGGTGGTATGGGTGGACCCCCACGACGAGGCGGCGGTGGCGGAGGCCCTGCCGGGGGCGCAGCTGTTCTACTGCGAGACCATTTCCAACCCCGTCCTGAGGGTCGCGGACCTGTCACGGCTGGCCCGGCTGTGTGAGGCCGCGGGCGTGGTGTCGGTGATCGACAACACCTTCGCCACGCCCTATCTGTGCAACCCGGCCCGGTTGGGCTTCGACTACGTGATCCATTCAGCCACCAAGTACATCGGCGGCCACAGCGACCTCATCGGAGGTGTCGTGTGCACGAGCGGGGAGCGGTGGCGGTCTCTTCGACACACCGCCATCGACACCGGCGGCACGATGGCACCCCTTGAGGCCTGGCTGTGCGCCCGGGGACTGGCGACCCTGGCCTTGCGCATGGACCAGCACTGCCGTAGCGCCCTCCGCTTGGCCGAGTTCCTAGCCGCCTGCCACAACGTGGAGCACGTGCACTACCCGGGCCTGCTCACCCACCCCTCCCACCACATTGCCCGTCGAGAGTTGGCCGGCTTCGGCGGCATGCTGGCCTTCGAGGTGGCCGGCGGCTCCGAGGGGGGCGCCGCTTTTTGCGACGGGTTGCGAACCGCGTGGATCGGCGGGAGCCTTGGTGGCGCCCACCCGCTGGTGGCCCATCCGGCGTCCACCACCCATCGTCAGCTCCCGCCTGAGGCTCGGCAGGCAGCGGGCATAGGGGAAGGGTTGGTCCGGGTGAGCGTCGGCCTTGAAGACGTGGACGATCTAATGACTGACTTCGAGCACGCCCTGGCCCGCGCCTGATCAATCCTTCCGGTGAGGGGGACAAGAGTGCCCGACCTTCCCAGCCTCACCGCCGTCCACTCGAGCGGTTACGGCTGCTGTGCTCGCTCGGAGCCACCGCCTCCTGTGCTACCGACTAAAGGGCGGCGCCAGCGGCAGGTCGTGGCGAGCGGCCACCTGGATCGCGCTGATCGTCGGGGTCATGACTGCGGCAGCTCGACACCTCGATTGCGCCCATGGCGCGACCGCCGTGCGACGACCTCCGAAGGTCGGTAGCCGCGCTCACGATAGCGAGGCGGCCACCGGCGATCGAAGCCGCTGAGCGCGCCCATCGACCGTATGGTGCGAATTGTGCATACCCGAGCGTCCCCCGAACGCGCGTCCCCGAACGTCCCGCTCGACGCGCGGTGACCGTCCCCGAGGTGCCGGTAGAGGGCTCGCCGCAAGCGGTCGTCCGCGCCAGAACGCCGCCCCGTCCACGAAGGCGAAGAGGGGTGGTGGACGCTGCTGGTCGACCCGGAAGGCAACGAGTTCGACGTCTCATGAGGTGACAGCCCGGGGTGCCGGCGCGCTCGCCCCTGACGGCCGGGACCTCCAGCCGGAAGGTCCCGTCCCCGACCGGCCGCGCACCGGGCCACCGGGCGCCTGCGCGCATGCCCGGGGCACGGCCCGGCGTGATTCCACCACTGGAGACGGCGGGTTCAGCAACGCTCGCGCGCGGTAGGCGAACACGATCGTCATGCCGATGTCACACCGCCGAAACAAGGGATGGCTATAACCGAGCCGGATCTACTACTACAAGGTCGAGCGCAAGGGGGCCGCATGGAGAGGAAGCAGTGCACTGAGTTGATCTTGGAAGCCAAAGCCCAACGGGCGCTGTCGTTCGCCGACATCGCGTCGAAGGTCGGATGCTCCGAGGTGTGGACAACGGCTGCGATCTTCGGCCAGGCCCAGATGGACGCAGACGAGGCTGGCACTCTCGCCGGGTTGCTCGGGCTCGGCCCCGACGTCGTTGCCGCCCTTCAGGGTCATCCGACCCGAGGCTCGCTCGACGGCCCCGTACCCGTAGATCCGCTCCTCTACCGTTTCCACGAGATCACGCAGGTCTATGGGACGACGATCAAGGCCCTCATCCACGAGAAGTTCGGCGAAGGGATCATGAGCGCAATCGACTTCGAGCTTTCAATCGACCGAGTCGAGGATCCGAAGGGCGACCGGGTAAAGGTCACCTATAACGGAAAGTTTCTGCCTTACCGGAAGTGGTGATCGCCTATCGGTGGCTGCCTGACGGGGCTTGACCGGATCAGCCGACGGGGGGCGACTTGTGAACGAGGGGCCCTAGCCTGGGCGACATCCTCAGAACGACTGCCGAAACAGTTCTCCGGCGTACTCGCCCACCCGCTTGTGCAGGGGTCGGTTCTTCCAGCGCTTGAGAAAACTCCTCAGAGGCATCGAGGTCGTCGAGGAAGTGGCGTTCCAGCTCAAGACACGATGCCCTCATCGTAGAAGGACACGTTCAGCTCTGGTCAAGGGCGAACGAGCGGTGGTCGAAGTTGCTCGAGGGGCACCAACGCCAAGCTCGGCGTGCTCAAGCGCATGGCCTACGGCTTCGTCAACGCCACCAACTTCGAAGCCCGCGGGCTGCTTCTCTGTCCGCCGCTACCGGGACTTGGCCCATGAAATCGCGCAGACCCCCACTCGTTTGTAGGGATCGCGGACGCGCTGCTCAGGCTGGTGTGCTGTCGCAGGATCGGGCATCGCGTCTCCCTACGGACGCCGTAGCGTCACCCATCGCAAGCGCGGTGTCCCGCTCGGAAAGAGGTGTTGGCCGACCGAGGTAGTAGCCCTGGGCTGCGGTGACGCCAAGTTGTCGCAGGGCATGAAGCTCTTCAGCCGTCTCGACACCTTCGGCCACGATGGTGCTGCCGGTATTCTCCGCAAAGGTGATCAGTGCGGCAGCCAGAGCGCGACGAGCCGGGTCCCGATCGATGTCGCGGGTCAGGGCCATGTCAAGCTTGATGATGTCTGGCCGGAGGCGAAGGATGTGGCGGAAGCTGGCATAGCCGGCACCGGCGTCATCTACGGCGACACGCAGACCGCGCTGGCGAA
>JALZKD010000158.1 GCA_030859405.1 Actinomycetota bacterium
CTCATCAGGAGATCGGCCTGGGCTGAGGAACCGACTGACTCCTTGTCCGACCTCGTGGGGTCAGCCGGAAAGACCTCCCGATCCGGGTATCCTGGCTCCTTCACCGGGGTCCAGGAGGTAGACAGTGGCTGAGGTCGAGATCGGCATCGGCAAGTCCGGCCGCCGGGCCTACGGGTTCGACGACATCGCCATCGTTCCCAGCCGGCGCACCCGCGACCCCGAGGATGTCGACATCTCCTGGGAGATCGACGCCTTCAACTTCGACCTTCCTCTCATGGCCTCGGCCATGGACGGGGTGGTGAGTCCCGCCACCGCCATCGAGATCGGGCGTCTGGGCGGCGCCGCGGTGCTCAACCTCGAAGGGCTGTGGACCCGCTACGAGGACCCCGAGCCGCTGTTCGAGGAGATCGCCGACCTCGACGACGACAAGGCCACGGCTCGCATGCAGCAGATGTACGCCGAGCCCATCAAGGTCGATCTGGTAACCCGGCGCATCCGGGAGATCAAGGACGGCGGCGCCATCTCGTGCGCCTCGCTCACGCCGCAGCGCGTGGAACGCTTCACCGATGCCATACTCCAGGCCGAGCTCGACCTCCTGGTGATCCAGGGGACGGTGGTCTCCGCCGAGCACGTGTCCAAGTCCAGCGAACCACTCAACCTGAAGAGGTTCATCAGGGAGCTCGACATCCCGGTCATCGTCGGAGGGTGTGCCTCCTACCAGGCGGCCCTGCACCTCATGCGCACGGGCGCAGTGGGGATCCTGATCGGCGTGGGACCGGGCAACGCCTGCACCACGCGGGGCGTTCTCGGTTTGGGCGTGCCTCAGGCCACGGCCATCGCCGACGCGGCCGGCGCTCGCATGCGCCACCTCGACGAGACGGGCGTGTACGTGCAGGTCATCGCCGACGGGGGCATGAGCCGTGGTGGCGACATCGCCAAGGCCATCGCCTGCGGTGCCGACGCGGTGATGATCGGCTCCCCGCTCACCTCGGCCCATGAAGCGCCTGGCCGGGGCCACCACTGGGGCATGGCCACCTTCCACCCCACCCTGCCGCGGGGCACCCGTGTGGGGACACGGATACGGGGAAGCCTCCAGGAGATCCTCATCGGTCCCGCCCACGAGAACGACGGGCGCCTGAACCTCTTCGGGGCCCTGCGCACCTCCATGGCCACTTGCGGCTACGAGTCGGTGAAGGAGTTCCAAAAGGCAGAGGTGATGATCGCTCCGGCGCTCCAGACCGAGGGCAAGGCCCTCCAGCGCACCCAGCAGGTCGGCATGGGGAGGTGATCTGGCGCACGGCGGTATCCCCTACCGCCACCACATGAGTGCCGGTGGCGAGTTGGACACTGTCCTGGTCATTGATTTCGGAGCTCAGTACGCCCAGTTGATCGCTCGCCGGGTGCGCGAGGCCCACGTGTACTCCGAGATCGTGCCTCACACCATCACCGCCGAGGAGCTGACAGCCAGGCGTCCTTCGGCCGTCATCCTGAGCGGCGGTCCCCGGTCGGTGCACGTGGAGGGGGCTCCCGCCCTTCACCCGGCGGTGTACGACACCGGGATTCCCCTTCTCGGCATCTGCTACGGCGCTCAACTCGTGGCCCAACAGCTGGGCGGGGAGGTGGCGCCCACCGGACGAGGCGAGTACGGGCGCACGCCCATGCGGGTGGTGAGCCGCTCGCCGCTGTTCACGGACCTACCGGTGGATCAGGACGTGTGGATGAGCCACTTCGACTCCATCGTGGAAGGGCCCGAGGGATTCCGTGTGGTGGCCACCACCGCCGAGTCGCCGGTCGCGGCGCTCGAGGACCCCGAGCGGCGCATCTATGGCGTGCAGTTCCATCCCGAGGTGGCCCACACGGCGCGGGGCCAGGAGGTCCTGAAGCACTTCCTGTACGACGTCGCCGGTTGCCGGCCGTCATGGACGAGGACCTCGATCATCGAGCGGTCCGTGGTCGCCGTGCGCCAACAGGTAGGTGACCAGCGGGTGATCTGCGGGCTCTCGGGTGGCGTCGACTCGGCAGTGGCCGCGGCCCTTGTGCAGAAGGCGGTGGGTGATCGCCTCACCTGCGTCTTCGTCGACACGGGGCTGCTGCGAGCGGGCGAAGCCGAGCAGGTGGAGGAGACGTTCCGGGGCCAGTTCAGCGTGGACCTGGTCCACGCCAAGGCCGGCGACCGCTTCCTCGAGGCCCTGAACGACGTCATCGACCCCGAGCGCAAGCGCAAGGCCATCGGCGAGACCTTCATCCGCGTGTTCGAGGAGGTGGCCAGGGAGCTGGACGACGCCCGCTTCCTCGTCCAGGGGACGCTCTACCCCGACATCATCGAGTCCGGCACCGCCGACGCGGCCAGGATCAAGAGCCATCACAACGTGGGTGGCCTGCCGGAGGAGATGGACTTCGAGCTGGTGGAGCCTCTGCGCGACCTGTTCAAGGACGAGGTGCGAGGGATCGGCGAGGAGCTGGGCCTGCCCGAGGACATCGTCTGGCGACAGCCCTTCCCAGGCCCGGGCCTGGCGGTGCGCATCGTGGGCACGGTGACTCCCGAGCGCCTGGACGTCCTGCGGGCCGCCGACGCCATCGTCACCGAGGAGGTCAAACGGGCGGGTCTGTACCGGGAGCTGTGGCAGAGCTTCGCCGTCCTGCCAGCGGTACGCACGGTGGGCGTGATGGGCGACGAGCGCAGCTACGCCTACCCCATCGTCATCCGAGCCGTTACCTCCGAGGACGCCATGACCGCGGACTGGGCCCGCCTTCCCCACGAGGTCGTGGAGCGCCTTTCCAGCCGCATCATCAACGAGGTCCCCGGTGTCAACCGGGTTGCCCTCGACGTCACGTCGAAGCCGCCCGGCACCATCGAGTGGGAGTAGGTCCGGGGCCCGAGGAGCTCGCAGGCTGGGTGAGCGACGCCCGCCAGCGAAGCGTCGAACTGGTGGCCGACCTGAGCGACGAGCAGCTCATCGGTCCCATGCTCGACATCGTCAACCCGTTGCTCTGGGAGGTGGGTCACCTGGCCTGGTTCCAGGAGCGATTCGTGCTTCGCCAGGCCTGTGGCGAGGCGCCCATCCGGGCCGACGCCGACTCCATTTGGGACTCCGGGGCCATACCGCACGACACCCGCTGGCGACTCACCCTGCCCACCAGGGAGCAGACCCTCGACTACGTCCACGAGGTACGGGACCGGGTGGTCGACCGGGTCCTGGGAGCGGGCGGCAACGACGTCATCCTCCACTTCGCCCATTACACGGTGGGCCACGACGACATGCACACCGAGGCCATCACCTACACCCGCCAGACGCTGGGGTATTCCGAGCCGGTTCTGTCCGGTTTGGCCACCTCCGACCAGGACGGCGTTCAGGGCGGGCCACTGGACGGTGACGTCGAGGTACCGGGAGGGACGTTCCTCCTCGGAGCCACCAGGCGGGAGCCGTTCGTCTTCGACAACGAGAAGTGGGCTCATCCCGTCCATGTGGAGCCGTTCACCATGGCCCGGGCGCCAGTGACCCAGGCCGAGTACGCCGCCTTTGTGGACGACGACGGCTACGGGCGCTCCGAGTTGTGGGGAGACGAGGGATGGAGCTGGCGTGCCGCGGCGGGCATCGACCAGCCCGTCTACTGGCGCCGGC
>JALZKD010000159.1 GCA_030859405.1 Actinomycetota bacterium
CTGGCCGAGGAGGTGCGCCGCGACCTCCGGCCCCTCTTCGGCCGCCTGGCCGTGCGCAGCCTGCTCCTGGCCGCCGTCGCCGGCGCCGTCGGTGGCGCGCTCCTTCCCGGGCGCCGGTGGTGGCACGCCCTGGTCGGGGCCTTGGCCGGAGCGTTCGCGGTCGGGCTCCTGGGAGGGCTCACGTGGCGACAGTTCGACATCGAGGCCTTCAACCGCCCGAGCTACCGGGGACCAGTGGAGCGAGCTCCGTCGATCCTGTCCGCGGCCCGGCGCCACGTGCAGGAGTTCGGCCAGGTCCGGGACCGGGTGAGGGTGCTGAGCGCCCAGGTCGCCGACCTCTACGCGGCCAGCGCCGGGAGCGAGGCCGGGGACGAGGCCGGGGACGAGGTGCGCATCCTGCACGTGAGCGACGTCCACTCCAACCCGCTCGGCGCCGAGGTCGCCCGCCGGCTGGCCGAGAGCTTCAGGGTCCAGGCCGTCCTCGACACCGGTGACCTCACGTCCTTCGGCTACGCCGTCGAGGCCCGGGTCGGCGACGTGATCAGGTCCATCCCCGCCCCGTACCTCTTCGTTCCCGGCAACCACGACTCGCCGGAGAACCGCGCTGCCCTGGCCCTGGTCCCCAACCTGACCGTCCTGGACGATGACGTCACCTCAGTGAGTGGGCTTCGGGTCATGGGGGCGGCCGATCCCACCTTCACGGCCACCAACGAGGTCGACTCGGAGGAGGCCGCCGCCACCCGGGTCAGGGAGGCGCCGAGGGTGGCCGCCGAGGTGGCCCGGCAGCGTCCCGACGTCCTCGCCGTTCACGACCGGCGCCTGGCCGAGGCGTCGACGGGCAAGGTACCGCTGGTGGTGGCCGGGCACCTGCACCGCCGCACGTCGGAGAGCAAGGACGGGACGCTCATCCTGACCGTGGGGTCCACCGGCTCCACGGGCCTGGGCGCCTTCACCGTGGATAGCGAGCAGGCCTACGAAGCGGAGGTGCTCCACTTCAGCGACGGCAGGCTGAACGTCATCGACTACATCACCGTGCGGGGCGTCTCCGGCGAGTTCCTGGTGGAGCGCCAGATCATCCGAGCTGAGTAGACCACTCACCCGTGGTCGTGCCCCTCGTGGAGGGCGGCTACCTGGTCCTGGCCCTCGTCCCCTGCCCAGGCCTCGAGAACGGCCCCGTGCAGGATCCCCACCAGTGTCCCCTCCGGCGTGGTGACCACCGCCCAGGGGAAGGAACCGTCCCCGACCTGGCCGGCGAGCACGGCGGCGGGCACATTGGGGCGGAGGGTGCTCGGGCCCTCCTGCATGACCTCTGCCACCGGGCGTTGGCTCTCGCCGTCCAGGTCCTCGTCCTCCACCAGCCCGAGGACGACGCCGGCCTCGTTGACCACGAGGCACACGTCGTCGGAGCCGAGACGGTCCCGGGCCTGGCCGACCCGGTCGTCCATGGTGCAGGTGGGCACGTCGGCGTCCACCAGGGCGCCGATTCGTGTCAGCTCGGCCGCCCTGCCCTCACCTGGCAGGCCGGCGCCGAACCAGTCGACCTTGCCGGCGACGTAGTCGTAGACCTCGCCGAACCCCATCGTCTCGAGCCGCCACGCGGCCCTGGGGCTCAGGTCTCAGAGCGTGTCCTCGCAGTAGACGATGACGGGCCGGCTCCGGTCGAGCTGGTCCGGCGCCTTCTGGGCCAGAGCCTTGAGGAAGATGTTCACGGCGCCGGGGAGGTGCTCCTCCTCGTACTCCTTCCTGCCCAGCACCTCGACGAGCTGGGCTCCGTCGCCGACGAGGCGGCGCACCTCCTCGCGGTCGATGAAGCCCGGCATGGCGAATCCTCCTTGTGGCGGGGGGCGGGTTGCGACAACCCCACGTTTAGCGCGCCGGCGGTCCTCTAGGTTGGCGGGCATGAGTCCTGACGTGGATGGGGGCGCCAAGGGCGCCAAGGGCAAGGCCAAGGAGAAGCTGGGGTGGGCCGCCGGCGACCGCGAGGTCGAAGCCGAGGGACGGGTGGAGCGCCAGGAGGCCGCCGCTCGAGCCGAGCAGGAGGACGACCAGGCCGTCGAGTCGGTGGAGGCGGCGGAACAGGAGGTCCGCCGGTCCAACGAGGAGATCGACTAGGGGCCGGACAGCTCGTCCAGCCGCCGCAGCAGCTCCCCGGCGCCCCACACCCGAGCCCCC
This sequence comes from Actinomycetota bacterium, assembly GCA_030859405.1. GTDB lineage: Bacteria > Actinomycetota > Acidimicrobiia > Acidimicrobiales > YB1-3. The sequence goes on from JALZKD010000159.1 coordinate 2,173, forward strand.
AGGCCCGTCACCCGCCGGCGCAGCTCACGGTCGGAGGTGACCACCACGAGGGTGGAAGGACTCGGGTCCCCTGCCACCAGCTCCACGATGCGATCGTCGGCGGCGTCGCGTCCTCGCCGGCGGGCGGGGACCACCCCCACGCCGCCGTGAGAGCCCTCGGGAAGGTCGGGCGGCGCGGCGTCGATCACCAGGATCACCTCGTCCCCCGTCTCCGCGGTCAGGAGCTGCAGGCGACCGAGCAGCTCATGGATGGCGGCGTGGCGGTCCCGCCACCAGCCGGTGGGCCGCGACCCGATGACGTTCATGGCGTCGACGACAAGGCGGGGCACGGTGAGTCCTATAGTCGCGGCCATGTCTACGACCATCTCCGACCTCACAGACGAGGACATCACCACCACCCTCCTCCGCCCCGACTCCACCATCCGGCTCCAGAACGAGGACGAAGGGGACACGGGCGACGACACCGGCGACGAGTCCGACGCCACCGACCAGAGTGACCCCTCCGACGCCAGCGACGCCAGCGACGAGGGCGACCCCAGCGACGAGGGCGACTCCACCGACCAGTAGCGGGACCGACCGGTAGCTTCCTCCGATCGGGTGGGAACGGCCCTCGCCCGATGCGTCGGCGACGTCGAGCGCTTCCTCGGCGAGCACTGGTCCACATCGCCCCTACACCTCGCCGGCGCTGAGGCCGGGGCGTTCACCGACCTCCTCTCCCTGGAGGACGTCGACCACCTCGTCTCCACCTTCCCCCGCCAGCCGGCCTTTCGTCTGGTGCGCGACGGCAAGCCGCTGGACCCGGCCACCTACACCCGCACGGCCCGCCTGGGCGGACGAGCCATCTCCGACGTGGGGGACGCGGCCCGCATCTACGAGCAGCTCCACGGCGGAGCCACGTTGGTGCTCCAGGGGCTCCACCGTTACTGGCCCGCCATCATGGGCTTCTGTCGGGATCTGGAGGTCGAGCTCACCCACCCGGCTCAGGCCAACGCCTACATCACGCCCCCGGGCTCGCAGGGCCTGGCTGTGCACCACGACACCCACGACGTGTTCGTCCTCCAACTGGCGGGTCGCAAGCAATGGCACGTCCACGAGCCCGTCGTGGAGCTTCCCCTTCCCTCACAGCGCTGGTCATCCGACCTCGGAGCCCCCGGGGAGCCCATCCTCTCGGTGGAGCTCCAAGCCGGCGACTGCCTCTACATCCCCCGTGGGTTCCCTCATGCCGCCGAGTCCCGCCAAGAGATGAGCGCCCATCTCACCGTGGGAGTGCTCACCTTCACCTGGAAGGACGTCATGAGCGAAGTGGTGAACCAGGTGGTGGACGACGTGGAGTTCCGTCGCTCGCTGCCGGTCGGTTTCGCCCACGACGAGGACGCCCTCGCGGCCGAGGTTGCCCATCACGTCGACCGGCTCCGGGCGTCGCTGGACA
>JALZKD010000160.1 GCA_030859405.1 Actinomycetota bacterium
GTACCGAGCTCCGCTCCGGCGCCCTCGGCCAGCTCCTCGGCCCGCTCCGGCCGGCGCGACCACACCGCCGTCAACTCGAACTCCTCGAGCTCCTCGTAGACGGGGAGGGCGACTTTGCTTCCGAAGCCACCGCCGGCGAGCGCGATCTTGACCGGGTTCTCCATGGCAAGGTTTCTCCTGGCCGCAACCTAACGTATCCACGCTGGTCGGACCGCTCGTGCGCTCTGGTCGCCGACCCTCATCGAGGGTCAGGAGTCTGGGGCCGAGGCGAATGCCTCGGCGAGGAGCTCGTAGGAACGCAGGCGGGCCAAGGGGTCGTGGCAGACGGTGAGCACCACGACCTCGTCGACGCCGAAGGCCATGGCCAGGTCGACGAGCGCGGCTCGGACCTGCTCGGGGGTGCCCACCACCATCTCTGCCCGGCGCTGCGCCAACCGTGTCCGCTCGACGTCAGTCAGGCCGGATGCGGCCTCGTCCGGTGGGAGCAGGGGTCCTCGCTCGGGCCCCTCGGGCCGCAAGCCCCATGCCGCCGCCGACGTGGCCAGGCGACGGGCCTCGGTGTCGGTCTCGGCGCAGAGCACCGATACGGCAACGCTCGCCCGAGGCTGGTCCAGCCGTGACGAGGGGGCGAAGCCTCTCCTGTAGCCGTTCATCACCTGGGCGCCGAACTGGGCGCTGATGAAATGGGCGAAGGCGAATGGCAGGCCGAGGTAGGCGGCGCACGCCGCCCCTTGGCTGCTCGAGCCGAGGATCCAGACCTCCGGGCCGCCCGGGCCCTGGGGCACGGCCCGGACCCGAGCGTAGGGGTGGTCGGGGTGGAGGGCGCCGTCGAGGAAACCGAGCAGGTCGTCGACCTTCTGGGCGAAGTGCTCGTCGCCCAGCGCTCCCGGCCGGTACTGCAGCGCGGCTTCGGTTACCGGGTCGCTCCCTGCTGCCCGTCCCAATCCCAGGTCCACGCGGCCCGGGTACAGCGCGTCCAGCAGCCGGAAGGTCTCGGCCACCTTGAGCGGGCTGTAGTGGGGGAGCAGCACGCCGCCTGACCCAACCCGGATCGACGTGGTTCGAGCCGCCGCCGCGGCCACCACGATCTCAGGGCTGGCGCTGGCCAGCGAGGGCGTGTTGTGGTGCTCGGCCACCCAGTAGCGCCGGTAGCCGAGCTGCTCGGCCGCCGAGGCCAGGGCCACGCTGTCGCCCAAGGCCGCGGTCGGGCTCGAACCGGCCGGTACCGGGCACTGGTCGAGGATGCTGAGCGCTGGTTCTCGATGTCGGCCCGTCAGGCCAGCCACGACCTCAGCTTCTTGCCGTCGACCCGCTTCCAGGCTGACGGCCAGGCGTCCCGGCTGGCCGCTCCCTCGGCCCGCTGGATGGAGATCAGCTCGCCGGCGACCAGAGCCTGGGGGGCCGGCGCGCTTGCCCCCGCCTCCCGCAGCCACGCTTCGGCCACCACGGCGTCCTGGAGGTCTCCGAGCACGGACTGCACGTGGGCCACGGCTTCGGCGAACCTCTGAGCCTTCTTGCCCACGACTGGCGCTGCCGCCTCTGCCGCGTAGCGGGCCCGCTTGGCGAGGATACGGACCTGGTGCAGGTCTTCGGGCGCCGGGTCGGGTGGTAGCCGATCCACTGCCTTGCGCAGATCCCTCCAGGGCCGGCTGACCAGCTTTGGAAGCACACGGCGGGCGCTCTTGTCGGCTTGGCCGACGAGGGGCGGCGCCAGGGCGCCCGTTGTCAGCCGCTCGAGCAGGTTGGCGTAGCGGTCCGAGGCCAGCGCCTCCCGGAGACGGCGGCGAGCGGCCTCCCGCTCTGCGCCCAGCTTGGCCAACAGCGAAGCCAGCCCAGGAGCGTCGGGGTCGGGCAGCTCGGCCGCCTGCCGGCGCAGCCGTTGCTCCAGCACGTCGGCGTCGCGAACGCTGCTCAGCTCGTGGGCGAGCCATTTGAGCTCGTCTCGCAGCGGCTGGGGCCATTCGGGGTCGAGCACGGGCCGGAAGGTGCGCAGGTCGGACCGGAGGCGACGGATGCCCACCCGCAGCTGGTGGACGTCCCTCGGGTGCTCGCCGATGCGAACCCCGGGGTCGTGGGCCAGCATGCGGGCGACCGAGCCCACCAGGGCGGCCCTTACGGCATCCATGGTGCTGGCTTCCTCGTCGACGTCGACAGGCGCCAGATCGGGTGGTTCGAGGGCCCGGGGCCCGAGGGCACGAACCAGCTTGGGCGTGGGATCGGGCTTTCCGGCGCCAGCAGCTTGGAGGCGCTCGACGACGGCGTCGAGCAACTCGGGGGCGGCAGCGTCGTGGACCTCGACCTCCACCTCCCGGAAGCGAGCTGTCATCCGAGCGCCGTGGAGCACGGATACCTCGTCGTCCACAACCTCGGCCACGGTGTGGCCTTCGGCGTCACGCAGCTCCACGCCCCTACGGTGAGTGCGCAGGCGGGCCACGCCCTGGAGCGGGGAGGTGCGCACGTAGCCTCTCAGCAGGTCCAGCACGCCGGTGGGGATGCGGGTCGAGCCACCCTCGAAGCTCACCTCCCGGCGGACGAGGGCCGGTCCTCCGTCTCCCTCGGGGAGCTTCACTGTCCAACCCGCACCGTTGCCGTCGCGGTGGCGAACTGAGATGCCCCACCGGGACAGGCGGAGGTCGGCCGTGTCGTAGTAGGAGGCCGTCAAGGTGCGCGCCGTCGGAGGGCTGGCGGTGATGCCGTCGAGAACGCCGCTCAGATCAGGCAGCTGGAAGCTGCCCCAGGCGCCCAGCTTCACCTCCCGCTCGGTCTCGGCGGCCATCGTGCGCACCCTAACGCTGCCGCCCGCCGGCGTCGCCAGTCCCTCAGGCCGGCGGTTCGAGGTAGGTGGAGGCGGTGGGGCCGGATCGCCCTGCGTCGATGACCCACGTCGAGCCCTTCTCGGACGTCTCGTGGTCGTCGCCGGCCAGCATGGCGTCGAGGATCACCGGGACCACGTCGCCATGGGTGCAGAGCACGGCGGTACTGCCCTCCAGCTCGCTGATGAGGGCGAGGGCATTCCCGCTGCTCCCTTCGCCGAGTCGCTCGGTCTCTTCCACCACGAGGCCCCGCGCCTCCGCCAGGGGCTGCACCGACTGGACGCAGCGGACGTAGGGGCTGGACAGCACCCGTTCGATCGGGTAGCTCGAGAGTTGCTCCACAAGCCCTTCGGCCTGGCGCCAGCCCCGGTCGTCGAGGGGGCGAAGCCGGTCGTCACCATCCCAGGCAGCCCGGTCTCCGGCCGTGGCGTGGCGCACGAGCAGGATCGTGATGCGGTACGGAATGTGGCGGGCCAGCAGGTCCACCATCTCGCCGTCCTGGCGACGGGTGAGACCGGCGCAGGCGTCGGGCACGGACAACCACCTGACCTCGTCCACCTCGTTGTTCGGTTCGAAGTCTCCTCCCACGGGACGCATGGCCCAGAAGCGGGCGACCTTGGGACGGTCCTGCTTGTCGGTGTAGGAGAACTCACCCAGATAGGGGCCCAGCTCGCAGCACAGGCCGGTCTCCTCTCGCACCTCGCGTAGGGCGCAGGCCTCGTCGCTCTCGGCTTGGTCGGCCTTGCCCTTGGGCAGTGACCAGTCGTCGTACTTC
>JALZKD010000009.1 GCA_030859405.1 Actinomycetota bacterium
ACCTACGCCGGGACCTACCGGGCGGAGGTCGTCCCACCGAACGTCATCATCACCGGCACGGCTGAGGGCCAGGCCTCCCATCTCGGACGGTCCACCGCAACCTTCAGCATCGCCGTCAGCCTGGCGCGCACCGACGTACCCAACTGCCCGACTCCGGGCACTACCGAGATCTACACGGCGACGCTCACCGCCGCCAACGGCGACACCATCACACTCGAGGGCACGGGCTACGGCTGCCAGACCAGCCCCACCACACTGGCTGTTGTAGACACCGTCACCGTGACGGGTGGGACCGGGCGGTTCGAAGGGGCCAGCGGCAGTCTCACCGTGCAAACGGCCGTCGACCAGCCCAGTGGCACTGAGACCTTCACCGTAGACGGCACCCTCTCCACGCCTGGCTCGATCAAGTAGGCCGCGACGCCCCCGGCTCGCAGCTCCCTCTCGCTGACGCCTTCGAACTACCGGCAAGACCCCGTTTCCTGAACAGAGAAAGAAGGAACAAATGAAGCCAGACCGAAAGACAAGTTCCCGCCGCGGCGGGCACGCTTCACCGCCGCAAGAGCGAAAGCTGCCTCGCCGCCCCAAGGTCGGCGTCGCAACCCCCCCGCCTAGACACCTGCCAACACCTTTCCCTCGCAGCGCTCCAGCGGCAAGGGTGACCGGACACAACAAACGAGGCGACATGGCTACTCGACGAATTCTGCCCTTGGTGCTGACCTTGGGATTGGTGTTCCTCGGCAGCGGGTTCACGAACGGGGCCAGCGCGGACATTTGCGGTGACGACTGCGCTCCCGAACCGCTGAGCGCGTATTTCACCGAGCTAGCCGACGCCACGCTCGTGTACTACCCGCCCAACCCCGCTACCGAGCAGTTGGTCAGGAGAGTCCTACTCGCCCAAGACGCGCTGCATCCGCCGAATCCTGCCCGCCCGCCGGCACCGATTCGGTCTTTCGCACTGCTGAACAGCTACTCGTACGAAGTGGAGGCCCTTGCCGGCACTCCGAACGGCGCAACGGAGGCTGATACCGCCTTCCTGCTCGGTGAAGCCTTCGAGCTGCAGGGGCTGATAGCGGCTGCTTACCCGAGCCTGCGGTTCCCGCCCACCTCGTACCATCCCCCCACTCCTGCTTAAGGAGCCAACCATGACCGAAGAGCGACGATTCGCCTTGCTGCGCCACTACTGGCAGATTCCGAAGCCCGACTCCCAATACGGAGTGTTCTGGCCCGACAAGGCGTTCGAGGCCATGTTCAACGCCCGCAATGGCTGGAGCTTGGGCGACTACTGGCAGCGGTGCACGTTCGACCTGCTGCGTCCGGTCTTCACCGTGTTCCCCTGGCGAGTCCTTCGCCATGCCCAAGCTGAACAGGACGACGCTCGAGAAAATGTGATCCCTCTGGCCCGCCAACAGGCCGCCGAAGACGGGGACAGGCCTCGACGGTTTCGCCGGCGTGGTGGCCTTTGTGAGGGCAGCCTCGGCGGGGACGATCTGTGACCAGTCGGCGCTGAGGCCGAAGGGCTTCACCGACGTCGACGGTGGCCCCTGCTCGGCCGACTGTCGGTGCTTGGCCCGCATGCGCACCCCGATGGTGGCCGACTCCAAGGCGGCGAAGGTGACCAGGATGCGCACCAGGGCCAAGCCGAGCTCGCTCGAGGTGTCGATGGGCTCGGTGACACTGGCCAGGATGGCCTTGGCCTGCTCGCACACCGACCAGAAGCGCTCGAACTCCACCGGCCGGCGCACCAGGCGGTCCAGCTTCCAGCACAGCACTCCCTCGATCCGCCTGCGGCCACGTCAGCGAGCATGGCCTCGTAGGCGGGGCGACGGATGCTGCGCTGGTAGGCGGAGACGTCGACGTCCTCGTAGACGCCCTCGACCCGCCACCCCCGGAGGCTGGCGAAGGCACGGCACGCCTCCTCCTGGCGTGTGGTGGCGGTCTGTTGTCCTGTGCGGTCGCTGCTGATGCGGGTGTAGATGCCAACGGAGTCAGTCATGCGCCGAGCCTGCCCGGAGAACAGGCATCCCGTCTTGAGCCAGGCTGATCTCGCCCGGACGCATCCACGCCGTTCCCCCGCCGACAAGGGACACCGCTGACGCCCCATGGTGCGGCGCCCGTAGCGGCGGGACCTCCATCAAGCCGCCCGCAGGCAGCTCGACCCCCGCCGCGGAATGGACGCGGGTGGTCTCCAGTGCCTGGCACCGGTCCAGGACCGGGAGCAACCCGCTCAGGCGGCGGGCCAGCAGCGTCTTGCCCGAACCCGGCGGCCCCGTGAGCAGCAGGTGGTGGCCGCCCGCAGCAGCCACCTCGAGGGCCCAGCGGCCCAGGGGCTGGCCCCGCACGTCGGCCAGGTCGGGGCCGGCGGCCCGAGCGCCGGCGGTGGCCCTGGGGGACGTCTCCCACGGCCCCTCACCGGTCAGGGCGTCCACCAGACTCCGCAGGGTGGAGGCCACGCGCACCGTGTGCCGCCCCACCAGCGCGGCCTCGGCGGCGCATGCCGGCGCCACCACCACCTGAGGGGCATCTATGGCGTCGACCAGAGGGACCACCCCCGGAACTCGGCGGATGGAGCCGTCGAGGCCCAGCTCGCCCACGAAGGCCCGCCCTGCCACCAGATCGGCGTCCAGCTCCCCGGCCGCCACCATGAGGGCGACGGCGATCGCCAGGTCGAGCCCGGCTCCGCCCTTGCGCACGCCGGACGGGGCCAGGTTCACCGTGACCCGCCGCAGGGGCCAGGTGAGCCCGCTCGACAGCAGCGCCGCTCGCACGCGGTCCCGGGACTCGCGGCAGGCAGCGTCGGGAAGGCCCACGACGGTGAAGCCGGGGAGGCCGTTCGAGACGTGGACCTCCACGGCGACGGGACGACCGTCGACACCGAGAAGGGTGGCAGAAGGGACGGTGGCTATCACGGGATGCTCCGGCACGGTTTGGTTCCTCGGAGGAGGGCTCGTGATTGCCGGGCGTGGCGCCAGCCACTCGAGACGCCGACGCCGAACCTATCCGCGGCCTGTGACACTCAGACCGCCGCTTCTGACTGCGGGAGCAGGAGCGGCGATGATCTCACCCATGGCCCGGGATGCCGACGAGGGGATGGAGGTGCGGCGCCTCCAGCCGTACCAGGCCCGCAAGCCCTACCTGTGCCCCGGCTGCAACAACGAGATCGCCGTCGGCGTGGGCCACGTGGTGGCGGTTCCGGTGGACGAACCCGACCTCCGCCGCCACTGGCACCATGCCTGCTGGGAGCACCGCCGGCGTCGGCGGGAGACCGGCCGCAGACGTCCCCGGCCCTGAGAGACTGGCGGGGTCACGGCTCCAAGGCGCGCCTTTTAGAAGGCTCCTTCCACCACCTCGATGGTGCCTCCCAGCACCGAGGCCACGTCGAAGCGGATCTCCCGGGGACGGACAGGGGCCTCGTCCTCGAGCCAGCGGGCCGCCAGCCGGCGCAGGCGCATCTGCTTGGTACGGGTCACGGCCTCGACCGGCGCCCCGAAGGCGTCGGTGGTGCGGGTCTTGACCTCGCAGAACACGAACTTGCGGCCGTCGCGGACCACCAGGTCGAGCTCGCCCTCCCGGCAGCGCCAGTTGCGTATGAGCACCTCGTAGCCGCGGGCCTGGTACCAGGCGGCCACAGCCTCCTCTCCCCGGGCCCCGAGCACCCGCCGCCCCTGCGTCATGTCTAGATCTCCTTCTCCGGCATCTCCTCCACGTTGACGTCGTGGAACGACACCACCTTCACCGACGAGACGAAACGGGTGGGCCGGTACATGTCCCAGACCCAGGCATCACGCAGCTCGACGGCGAAGTGGGTCTCTCCCGGCCCCATGCGGGGCTCGACCTCCACGTGGTTGGCAAGATACAGGCGATGGTCGGTCTCCACGACGTAGCGGAACATGGGAAGAACGGCCCGGTACTCCTGGTAGAGCCCCAGCTCGATCTCGGCCTCGTAGCGCTCGAGGTCGTCCTCGGCGCTCATCTCCGCCCGCGGGCCGTCCCCACGGGCTCATGCTAGGACGACCGCCGCGGCGAGAACTACAGGAACGCCGCTCGGCCCGCCGGCCACACCGTGGCAACGGCTCGCCCGACCACCGAGGCCCGGCTGACGGGGCCGAAGACGCGGCTGTCGGAAGAGTTGGACCGGTTGTCGCCGAGGACGAACAGCCGACCGGGCGGGACCATGGTGGGGGCCAGGTTGGATGTGATGGTGTCCGGCGCCAGGTACGGTTCGATCAGTCGCCTCCCGTTGATGTACACCTGGCCGTGGCGAGACTCCACCGTTTCGCCGGGGAGCGCGACCACCCGCTTGATGAACTCCTGGGTTGAGGGTTGGATCACGCCCACACCCTGGCCGAAGGACCGGACCAGGCGGCCCACGCCACCGCCGCCGTCCTCGGCCTCGGGGCACTGGTCGGGGGGACAGTCGAAGACCACGATGTCCCCCCGACGGGGATCGTGCAGCCGGTACGAGAGCTTCGACACCAGGACCCGATCTGAGACGAGCAGCTGCGGGGTCATTGACACCGAAGGGATGTAAAAGGCCTGTGCCACCAACACCTTCAGGAGGAAGGCGATCGCCATGGCCCCGACGATGACGATGAGACACTCCCGAACCAGGCGCAGAAGGAGGAGGGGGCCTCCCCGGCCCGGGCTCCCCGAGTCGGTCAACGCGCCGCCCGCTTCTCCTTGATCTTCGCCGATTTGCCAGACCGCTCCCGCAGGTAATAGAGCTTCGCCCGGCGCACATCACCCACCCTGGTCACCTCGAGCTTGTCGATCACCGGGGAGTGCACCGGAAAGGTCCGCTCGACGCCCACACCGAAGCTCACCTTGCGCACCTTGAACGTCTCCCGGGCGCCGGAGCCGCTACGGGCGATGACGTCACCCTGGAACACCTGCACTCGCGATCGGGTGCCCTCCACCACTCGGACGTGAACCTTCACGTTGTCCCCGGGCTTGAAGACGGGTAGGTCGTCGCGCAGGCTGCTGCGGTCGACAAGATCAGTGGGGTTCATGCGAGGGATCCTCGATGCAGGCCGGGGGGTTGCCGGCCGGGGGGCCGCCAGGGGACGTCACAGAGTAGCCGTGCTCCCGGAGCACCCGCAGGTCGTCGGGCGACAGGCCCCCTCGAGCGACCAAGAGGTCGGGCCGCCGAGCCATCGTTCGAGCCAGGGCCTGAGCTCGACGCCACCGGGCGATCCGCCCGTGGTCGCCGGATCGCAACGGTTCGGGCACGAGCCACCCCCGGAAGTCTGCGGGCCTCGTGTACTGGGGGTACTCGAGCAGGCCGTCGTCGAAGGACTCCTCGCCGGTGGACGCCTCGTTGCCCATGACGCCGGGCACCAGCCGGGCCACGGCCTCCACCACCACCAGCGCCGCCGCTTCCCCACCGGCGAGCACGTAGTCACCGATGGACATCTCCCCGTCGGCCAAGTGGTCGGCCACACGCTGGTCCACGCCCTCGTAGCGGCCACAGAGCAGGGAGAAACCATCGGTCGTGGCGGCCAGCTCCCGAGCCCAGGACTGGTCGAACCTCCGGCCCCCTGGTCCGAGCACCAGCAGAGGCCTCGGTGGGAGCTCCCGTTCCACCACGGCGAACACTGGCTCTGGTCGCAGCACCATGCCCGCCCCGCCGCCGAAGGGGGCGTCGTCAACGCTGCGGCGGCGATCATCGGTTCCCGATCGCAGGTCGTGGATCCGAAGGTCGAGCACTCCCTGCCGCCACGCCCTTCCCACCAGGCTCTGGGCCAGGAAGCCGCCCACCATGTCCGGGAAGATGGTGAGGAGGTCGATGCGCAACGCCAAGCGCCGTCTCCGGGCCGGCCTCAGGCCAGCAGCCCTGCCGGTGGGTCGATCACCACCCGACCCGGCTCGTGTGACACCACGAAGCGCAGCGGCACCAGGCCCCCGTCGTCGAGCACGAGCAGGTCGCTGGCGGGGTTGGCCTCGACCTCGCGCACCCGCCCATAGGGCTGCTCGTCGGGGCCCACCACCTCGGCGCCCACCAGCTCGTGCACCCAGAGGGCGTCCGGGTCCTCGAGTGGAGGGGCCGACAGCACCAGGCCCCGTAGTGACTCCGCTCCCTCCCTGTCGGCCACACCGCCAAAGGCCACGATCCAACGGCGCCCGTGCGGCGACGAACGCACGATCTCGAGCGGACCGCCCGGCGTGTAGAGGCTGGAACCTGGCGCCATGCGCTCGATCCGGTCGGTCACGAGCTCCACGATGACCTCGCCTCGCAGCCCGTGGGGCTTCACCACTCGACCGACCTCGAGGAGCGCCGCCGGCTGGTTCACAGCTTCACTGGGGCACTAGTCGACGATGTCGACGGTGGTCTCCACGCCTTCACGGGCGCCGGCGGCCCGCACGACGGTACGGATGGCCTGGGCCACCCGGCCCCGCCTGCCGATGATCTTGCCCATGTCGTCGGGGGCCACGTGCAGACGCAGGTCGACACGGTTGGCGGCCCTCTCGTCGAGCTCGATGAGAACGGCGTCGGGCTCGTCGACGATCTGGCGGGCCATGTACTCGAGCACGCTTCTCGCCGTCCCGCCCCCAGCACGGTTGCCGGCGTCGTCGGCCAAGCCCTGGTCTGCGTCGCCGGCGCCGGCGACGTCGCCCGGGGCGTCGAAGCTCTCGCTCACGTCGAGGAACCAGCCGCCGCCTGCGAGCCCCGCTGCACGAACAGGTCCCAAGTGCCGTTGATGCGAAGGAGCTTCTCCACCGTCTCGGTGGGCTGAGCGCCCTTGCTCAACCAGGCGAGCGCCTTGTCGTCATCGATGCGGATGCTCGATGGCTCGGCCCGCGGGTCGTAGGTGCCCACGATCTCGATGAACCGTCCGTTGCGGGGCGAGCGGCTGTCGGCCGCCACCACCCGGTATGTCGGTTGCTTCTTCTTCCCCATCCTCACCAGGCGGAGCTTCACGGCCACGTCTTCTTCTCCTCGATCGATTGCGGTGCTGGCCTAGTTCGTGCTGGGCGGGGTGAACCGCCCGCCCTTCTTTCCCTTCTTGGCCTTCTTGTTCTTCCGGGCCAGGGCCGGACCCAGGCCCGCCTGACCCATCATGTGCTGGACCTCCTTGAACTGCTTGAGCAAGGTGTTGACCTCGGCCGTGGTGGCGCCGCTGCCGCCGGCGATGCGTGAGCGCCGGGAGCCGTTGATGATGGCAGGGTCAACGCGCTCGGCAGGTGTCATGGAGCGGATCAGGGCCTCAACCCGGCCCAGCTCCCGGTCGTCGATCTCGGCCTGCTTCAGCTCCTTGGGTATCCCCGGAAGCATGCCTACCAGGTTCTGGAGGGGGCCCATCTTCTTGATCTGTTGCATCTGCTCGAGGAAGTCCTCGAGGGTGAAGCGCCCCTCGCGCAGGGCGGTCGCCGCTCGCTCCGCCTCCCCCTGATCATAAGTCTGCTCCGCCTTCTCGATGAGGGTGAGCACGTCGCCCATCCCGAGGATGCGGCTCGCCATGCGGTCCGGATGGAAGACGTCGAAGTCGGCCAGCTTCTCCCCTGTCGAGGCGAAGGCGATGGGCCGACCCACAACCTCCTTCACCGAGAGGGCAGCACCGCCCCGGGCGTCACCGTCGAGCTTGGTGAGGATCACCCCGTCGAGCTCCAGAGTGGCGTGAAAGGCCTCGGCCGTGGTGACGGCGTCCTGGCCGATCATGGCGTCGATGACGAGGAACGTGTACTTGGGGGAGACCTTCTCCGAGATGCGACGGACCTCGTCCATGAGCTCGGCGTCGATCGAGAGACGCCCGGCGGTGTCGACGATGAGCACGTCACGGCCGAGCCGCTGAGCCTCGGCCAGGCTCCTCGCCGCCACCTCCACGGGATCGCCGCCCCCATCGCCCAACGAGGGCGGAGGCTCGCTGAACACGGGCACGCCGGCCTGAGACCCCAGCACCTTCAGCTGTTCCACGGCGGCCGGCCGCTGCAGGTCGGCGCCCACAAGGAGCGGACTTCGGCCCTGCTGCTTGAACCAGCGGGCCAGCTTGGCTGCCGTCGTCGTCTTTCCCGAGCCCTGGAGACCCGCCAGCAGCACCACCGTTGGGGGCCTGGAGGCGTAGGTGATCTTGAGCGCCTCGCCGCCGAGGATGCCGGTGAGCTCGTCGTTGACGATCTTGATGACCTGCTGGGCCGGGCTCAGGCTCTTGGACAGCTCGGCGCCGACGCATCGCTCCTTGATGCGGGCGACCATGCCCTTAACCACCAGGAAGTTGACGTCGGCTTCGAGCAGCGCCACCCGGATCTCACGAAGGACCTCGTCGACCTCGGTCTCACCGAGGCGGCCCCGGCTCCGCATCCGCGAGAAGATGCCCTCGAAGCGATCGCTCAGGGTCTCGAACATGTGGGGAGCAAGGCTAGTTGGGCCAGTGGAGCCCGTGGATGGAGCCATCCTGACGGGCCTAACTGGTCACTTGATCTTGACTGGGCTCTCGATCAGCTTGGCCGCCGGCTCGTCCCCGGTCGGGGCGAACCACGGGTCATGAGCAGGTGCGTCGGGACGGAGCCGCCAGTCGCGGCCCACTCGGTCCACGCCCACGGGATACACGGTCAGGGCTCCGTCGCCGTCGATGTGCAGGCGCAGGAAGCTCTTCAGGTCCATGTGGTGAAGCGGTGCATAGGCCTCGTTTCCGTGGAAGCCGAGGCAGTTGGTCGCCCACAGGTAGCCGGACAGGCCGAGGGCCGATGACAGCCGGGAGGCAGCGATCATGGCTCCGGCCGAGCCGGCCAGTTGCAGAGACGAATGCACCAGGCCGAGCACCAGTCGGGTCAGGCCCCTGGCGTCGTGGGCGAAGCGCACCATCGCCGCCAGCAGCACCACGAGGAGCACGATCAGGACAAAGGCGGTGGGGCTTTCCCACAGCGCCCGCCGCAGGCTGGCGACGTCCACCGAGGCGTGCCTGTCCTGCAGGTGCAATCCCAGGTTGAACGCCAACAGCACCTGGACGACGCCGAAGAGCGCGGCCAGAGGCAGGTTGTACAGAGGAAGCAGCCATATCCTCTTCCTGAGCCGCTTCGAGGTCGTGGGTGAGGGATAGGTCGCCGCGCGTCGGAACGTGGACTGGCCCTCCTCCGCCGGGAGGTTCAGCTGATCGGGGAGTTGATGGGTGGGATGGAGGAACGCCCCACCGCCGCCGGCGGTGATGTGCTGGCGAGGGCCGTCTTCCTCCTCGTAGCGGCAGTAGTGGTGCCGCCCGCTCTTCAGGTACAGCACCACCTGGGCGCCGGTGGACTGGACCAGCCGGCGCTCGAGGTGCTCGAGGTCCCGGTCCGATAAGACGTTTCCGCCTCCCTCCACCTCTTTGGACATGCACAGGATGATGCGGTCACCTCGCTCCACTTGGCTGGCGGCGACCTCGGAGAAGTACCCCCACTGCGCCTCGTCCATGTAGGGCCCGAACTGGATGTCGATACCCCAGAGCCACCAGCGGTGCGGGAGCTTGATAGCGAAGTAGCTCCGGCTCTGCTGGGTCTTCCATCCCCCGATCGAGCGCTGGCGGCAGAAGACTTCCTCGAAGTTGATGAGCCCGTCGTACCAGTCGTGGCTACCGGGGATGGCGAAGAGCTCAGGGGGCTCTCCGGCGGCGCAGGGCATGGCCGCCTGGTACGGGCCGAGGAGCCGGTTCACGTACTCCCTCCGCTTCGGCACCGGGTACACCTGGTCGCCGCCCATGACCAGGATCCGCCCTCGCTCGGTCACATGGTCCTGCCCGTTCCATCCCAGCTCGAGGTTCTCGGAGGCGAGGAGCCTGGACACGGTGTAGGTCGAGTTCCAGCCGTCGCCGAGGTCTGCGACGTAGTCGAGCCACAGCTCCGGTGACTCCGACCGGTCGAGGGTCTGACCGGCGGCCAGAGCCTGCAGGTGGCGCGGGTCGGCGTACGTACCGAAGATCCCCGACAGCAGAACGCGGACGGCGGTGTCGACGAGCTGATGGGGATCGAGCCAGCGGACCATGGGCCTGCGCTCGAAGCCAAGCTCCGAAGGCGTCGGGGAGCTCGGACGGGGAGGACAGTCCGGCTTGGCTGGGCCGGGGCCCTCGGACTTCCGCGCCATGCTCTTCATCAGGAGAAGAGGGCCTCCACGAACTCCTGAGGGTCGAAGTCCACCAGGTCGTCGGCGGTCTCGCCCAGGCCGACGAGCTTCACCGGCAGTCCCATGTCGTCCTGGATGGCCAGCACGATGCCCCCCTTGGCCGTGCCGTCGAGCTTGGTGAGCACCACCCCGGTCACGGCCACGGCCTCGGTGAACTGGCGGGCCTGGACCAGGCCGTTCTGGCCGGTGGTGGCGTCGAGCACCAGCAGCACCTCGGTGAGGCGGGCCGGCGGGCGCTCGGCCACACGGCGTACCTTCTTGAGCTCCTCCATGAGGTTCACCTTGGTGTGCAACCGCCCAGCCGTGTCGGCCAGCACCAGGTCGGCCCCTCGGGCCGCGGCCCGTTCCACGGCGTCGAACACTACGGAGCCGGGGTCGCCGCCCTCGCTCCCTCGCACCAGGTCGGCGCCCACGCGCTTGGCCCACAGCTCGAGCTGCTCGGCCGCCGCGGCCCGGAAGGTGTCGGCCGCGGCCATCACCACCGTGCGTCCGGCCGCCGCCTCCCGGAGCCCCACCTTGCCGATGGTCGTGGTCTTGCCCACCCCGTTCACGCCCACGAACAACCACACGTTGGGCGTGCCGGGCTCCCAGCGCAGGCTCCTGTCGGCCTGCGCCAGCCTCTTGGCCAGGTCCTCCTTGAGCGCTTCTACCAGAGCCGCCGGGGTCGAGATGGCCTCGGACCTCACCCGGCCTCGCAGGTCGTCCAGCAGCCTCGACGTGAGACCGACGCCCACGTCGGCCCGGATGAGGGCCTCCTCGAGCTCGTCCCAGGTCTCGTCATCGATGGTCGAGCGGGAAAGGATGGAGCCCATGTAGCCGGCCAGCAGGGCGCGGGCCTTGCCCAGCCGGTCGCGAAAACGGGGCTTGACCGGGGCCGGGGGAGCGACCGGGGCCGGCTCGATCTCTACCGGGGCCGGCTCGATCTCTACCAGCTCCGGCTCGACCTCTAGCAGCTCGGGCTCGATGGCCTCCGGCTCGATGGCCTCCGGCTCGGGCTCGACGGCCTCCGGCTGCGCCGCCTCTGGTGCCGGTACGGGTTCGGCCACCTGCTCGGTCGGAGCTGGCTGCGGCGGGGCCTCTGGAGGCAGCTCGGGGGGAGCCTCGGGTGGGGCCTCGAGCTCCGGAGGGCGCCGCCGCAGGGCGACGGTCACGGCCAGAGAAGTGGCAATGACCGCCAGGCCGACGAGGATGAGGATCAGTGCCAGGTCCATGGCGAGGGGAGCCTACCGGGAGGCGGCTCCAGCGCCGATGGCACCCGGCTGGCTGGCGCTGCCCTCGCCGACCCGCTCGCTGACGGCCCTCGAGGAGCCCCCCGGCTGCATGGTCACACCGTAGAGACAGTCGGCCGCCTCCATGGTGCGCTTCTGGTGGCTCACCACCACCAGCTGGGCTTCGTCGCGGAACTCGTTGACCAGCTCCAGAAAGCGGTTGAGGTTTACGTCGTCGAGCGCCGCCTCCACCTCGTCCAGCAGGTAGAAGGGCGAGGGCCGGCTCCGGAACACGGCGAAGAGGAAAGCCAACGCCGTGAGGGAGCGCTCACCGCCCGACAGCAGGGAGAGCTTGCCGACCCGCTTGCCCGAGGGGCGAGCCTCGACCTCGATCCCGGTGGCGAGCAGGTCGTCGGGGTCGGTCAGGCGCAGCTGCGCCGTACCGCCCGGGAACAGGGAGACGAACAGCTTGGAGAAGTTCTCCGACACGTCGGCGAAGGCGGCGGCGAACACGTCGGCGATCTCGCTGTCGATGGCCCGAACAACCTTGCCCAGCTCCCGGCGAGCGGCGCGCACATCCTCGAGCTGGCCTTCGATGAAGGCATGGCGCTCAGCGAGTGCCTCGTGGTCCTCGAGGGCCAGAGCGTTGACCGGTCCCAGCGCGCGCAGCTCCTGGTCGAGGTTACGCAACCGATCCTCGGGACTGACACCCGGAGGTAGCTCGGGGCAGGGAGCGCTGATGTTGTCCGCTGGCGCGCAGCCCAGCTCGCGGCGCACGGCGTCGGCGGTGGCCTCCAGGCGCAGGCGCAGGCCGGACGCCTCGAGCTCGGCCTCACGTCCCCGATCCCGCACCTCTTCGAGCTCACGCCTGCTGGCCGCCCGCCTGGCCCGCAGTCGCTCGAGACGCTCGAGGGCGGCGCGGGCGGCGGCCTGGCGCCGGCGCCGCCGCTCGTGCAACGCCTCCAGGCGGGCGTCCACCACCGAGAGACGAGCCGCTACCAAGGCCCCGAGCCTGGTCGTTGCCGTGGCCATCCCCTCCAGCTGTCCTCGCCGGCGCTCCGCCGCCTCCTGCTGCTGGGCCAGGGTTAGAAGGCGCTCGCCCACCTCCCCCAGACGGCGGGACAACAGGGAACGGCGCTCCTCCAGGGCCGCTGCCCGCACCTCGAGGTCGGTGCGCAACGTGGACACGGCGGCGACGCGATCGTCCAGGCGGCCACGGGCCGATTGGCGGGCCCGCACCTGCTCGGCCCTCGCCGACTCGTCTGCCTCCAGGGCCGGGAGCAGGCCCTCGAGCTGGGCGACCCTGTTCCTCTCGCTCCTGACCCGCTCGTTCTCGCGCTGCACGTGGGCCTCGACGCCCTGGCGCTCGGTGGTCACGGCCCGGCGTTGCTCCTCCAGTTCCCGGACAACCTCGGCCGACTGACGGAGGCGGGACTCGGCGGCCTCTCGTCGCTCGGCCAGCTGGGCCAACGCAGCCACGGCGCCGGCCGCCTCTGCTCGGGCCGGCTGCACCCTCTCCTCGGCGGCGGTGGCGACGGCCCCGGCCTCCTGGGCTCGGCACCGGGCATCGTCGAGCCCGGCCCTGGTGGGCAGCGGGGAGGGCCCGACCCGCCATCCCTCGGAGGAGAAGCGATCCCCCTCGGCGGTGACGGCCACCAGATCGGGGTGAGCCAGCACCAGATCCAGCCCCTCCTCCCAACCGGCCACGACCACCACCCGGGAGAGGAGCGTGTCCAGGAGACCGTCGACGCCGGCCACGTCCGATCGCACGTGAGGGCGAAGCCCATGGTGGCGCTGGCGAGCCTCGTCACTAGCTTTGGACAACGCCGGGCCGCCGGCGCCAAGGGCCAGCAGCGTGGCGCCCAGATGCTCTTCCCGGGCATGAGCCAGGGCCGCACGAGCGGTGCCGGCGCCGTCGACCACGACCGCCGATGCCGTCCACCCGACCGCGGCCTCGAAGGCCGAATCCCAACCCTCCTCCACGGCCACCACGTCGGCCAGGGCCCCGAGGGCGCCGTCGAGGCCGGCCAGGCCATCAGCGCCGGCGCCGCCGAGGTCCGACACCGAAGTCACCGAAGCCAGGGCCTCGGCCCTGGCCGCCCATAGCCGCTGTTCCTGGCGGGCCCTGCCCAGGTGGGCCTCCACCTCTGCGAGCGCAGCCTGCAGGCGCTGGAGGCGCTCGTCGCCGGCCTCCTGGGCGGCAGCCAGCCCTTCGATCTGTCGCTCGGCCTCGGCCACCTCGAGCCTGGCTCCCGCCACCTGGTCGGCCAGCTCCGCGTCCCGACCCTCGAGGGCCCTGCTGTGCTCCTCGGCCCGGTGCACCTCGGCGCCGGTGCGAGCCACGGCGTCGCGCAGGGCCAGCAGCTCGCCCCGCACCTCACCGGCCCGTGCTCCCGGGTAGGGGAGCTCCTCCTGCCACTCCTGCTCGAAGGCGGCCCGCTCAGCGGCAACGGTGGCCTCGGCGGCCCTCAGCTCGTCGGCCCGCGGCCCCAGGGCGCCAACGCTGGTGTCGACCGCTCGCAGGTCCTCCTCCAGCGCGGCGCGCTCCGACTCGAGGGAACGCACCCGGTCG
Organism: Actinomycetota bacterium; assembly: GCA_030859405.1. Lineage (GTDB taxonomy): Bacteria > Actinomycetota > Acidimicrobiia > Acidimicrobiales > YB1-3. The sequence goes on from JALZKD010000009.1 coordinate 13,868, forward strand.
TCGAGATCGTCCGCCAGCTGGCTCTGGATGCGGCGCCGGCGCTCGTCGAGCAGCGCTGACAGGCCCCGGGCCCTGCCCCGCAGCCGCTCGAAGGCAACCAGGTCATCCTCGGAGTCATCGCCCGGTACCGATGACGGCGATTCGGCGGCGGACAGCTCGGCGTCGAGGCCGGCCGTGGCCTCCTCCAGGAGAGCCCCGCTGGCCGCCAGCTCGGCCCGGGCTCCGGTCACAGCGTCGAGGTCAGCTCGCAGACTGGCCAGCTCGTGGCCCAGCACGTACCTGCGGAGCTCGTCCCGCTCCTCGGCCAGGGCTCGTTGGCGCCTGGCCGTGCTGGCCTGGCGCTCGAGGGACCGCAGCTGGCGGCGCACCTCGCGGAGCAGGTCCTGGAGACGCACCAGGTCCTCCTCCGTGCCCTCGAGGCGGCGCTCGGCCTTCTCGCGCCGCCGCCTGTACTTGTGGACGCCTGCGGCCTCCTCGATGAGGGTGCGGCGGCCCTCGGGGCGACTGTCCAGGACTGCCTCGAGGTGGCCCTGGGACACGATGACGTGCTGCTGACGGCCCACTCCGGCGTCGGACAGCAGCTCCTGGACGTCGAGCAGGCGGCACGGACCGCCGTTGATGGCGTACTCGCTCTCGCCGTTGCGGAAGAGAGTGCGGGTTACGGTGACCTCCGAGAGCTCGACGGGGAGGGCCCGGGCCGAGTTGTCAATGGTGAGGGAGACCTCGGCCCGCCCCAGCGGGGCCCGATTGGCCGAGCCGGCGAAGATGACGTCCTCCATCCTCGACGAGCGCAGGGTGCGCGGCCCCTGGGCCCCTAGAACCCACGCCACGGCGTCGACCACGTTGGACTTGCCGCTGCCGTTGGGGCCCACGACCACGGTGAGGCCGGTCTGGAACTCGAGGGTGGTGGCCTCGGCGAAGGACTTGAACCCCTTGAGGGTGAGGCTCTTCAGGAACACGCACCACAAGGGTAGTTAGGGCGCTCTGGCCGGCCGCGGACCGTCAACCGCCGGCACCCGTCCGGAGGCGGGACTACACCTGGCAGCGCTCGCACATGAACGTGGAGCGCCCACCGGTGCGGATGCGCACGATGGGGCTGCGGCAGCGCGGGCAGGCCTCGCCCTCCCGACCGTAGACCTGGTGATGGCTCTGGAAGTCACCGATCTCACCGAACAGGTCGCGGTACTGCTCATCGGCCAGCGACGAGCCGCGGTGCTTGATGGCGGCGTGCAGCGTCTCGGTGATGGAGCGGGTGAGGCGGCGGATCTCCTGGGAGGAGAGGGTCTCCGAACTGCGGTCGTACCGGAGGCCGGCGCCCCAGAGGATCTCGTCGGCGTAGAGGTTGCCGATGCCGGCCAGGAAGCGCTGGTCCATCAGGAGGGTCTTGAGCCTGGTGTGGCGGGAGCGGAGGAGCTCGCCGAACCGGCTCCAGCTCATGACGTCCTCGATGGGGTCGAACCCCAGGTGGGCCAGGTCGGGGACCCGGCGCTCGATCTCGTCGCCGATGGTGACGAACAGCTCCCCGAAGGTCCTCGGGTCGACGTAGCGGAGCTGGCCGCCCTGGGTGAAGGTGAACACGACATGGGTGTGACGCTCGACGGGCTCCCGACCGGACCTGGCCCGCAGCAGCTGACCGCTCATTCCCAGGTGGATGATGAGCACGTCGGCGCCGTCGAGTCGCAGGAGCAGGTACTTGCCCCGGCGGTCGATGCCGGTGATCTTCTTGCTCTCGAGACGGGAGGTGAACTCCGTCGCCGACCCGTGCCGACGAACCGACCGCACTCCGCTGACCTCGACGCGCTTGATCCGCTTCCCCAGTACCTCCTTCTCGAGGTCGCGGCGGATGGTCTCCACCTCGGGCAGCTCAGGCACGGGACTCGGGCACCTGCTCACCACGGAGAAGGGCCAGCTCCTCCCACGCCGCACGGGCCGCCACCTGCTCGGCACGCTTCTTCGAGCGGCCCTCACCCTGCCCGCGGGCCGAACCGCCCACGTGCACGGTGGCGAAGAACCGCTTGGCGTGGTCGGGGCCCTCGGAGGTCACCTCGTAGCTCGGGAGCTGGTCGAAGGCGCCGGCGGCCAGCTCCTGCAGCCTGGTCTTGTAGTCCTGCCCACCGGGGCCTTCAGCGGCGTCGGCCAAGCGGTTGCCCAGCAGTCCGAGCACGAGCTTCGAGGCCGCCTCCCAACCACCGTCGAGATACACGGCGCCGATCACCGCCTCCATGGTGTCGGCCAGGATGGAGGCCTTCTGGCGCCCGCCCGACGCGTCCTCCCCCTTGCCGAGGCGCAGGCCGGCGCCGATGCCCAGCTCCGCGGCCACCTCGGCCAGGGTGCCGGCGTCCACCACGGATGCCCGCGTCTTCGCCAGCTGCCCCTCCGACAGCTCCGGGTAGGAGCGGTACAGGTGGTCGGTCACCACCAGACCGAGAACGGCGTCGCCCAGGAACTCGAGGCGCTCGTTGGACTGCTCAGGCTCTCCGACCGTGACCTCGGCGCACCACGACCGGTGGGCGAGGGCTCGATCGAGGAGCAGGGGATCACTCGGGACGCCGCCCAGGCGCTCGGCCAACACCGCCACCTCGAGACGCTCGTGGTCCTGGCCCTCGGGGGCTCGGGGCTGCCTGGGCACGAGGCCGAGGCCTCAGGAATCCTGGAGCTTGGCGACCACGTAGTCGACGGCGTCGCGCACCGTCTTCAAGTCCTCCAGGTCCTCGTCGTTGATTCGGAACCCACCCGCACGACCGCCGAGCTCCTCCTCGAGCGCTTCCACCAGCTCGATGAGGGCCAGGGAGTCGGCCGAGAGGTCCTCGGAGAAGGAAGCGCCCTCGGTGATCTCCGACGGGTCGACCTCGAGGATGTCGGCCAACCGGTCGCGAATCAGCTCGAAGACCTCTCGCCGGTCCATGGTTTGCTGCTTCGGGTCGGTCTCGGGCTGCGCGTCAGCCGGCACCAGATGCTCTCCTCCGGGGCAGATGTCGGCGGAATCCTAGTGTCCCTCACCGCGCCCCGATCGTCCGGCTCTCGGGCAGGAGCGGGCATGGCGCCAGTCTCCTGTGACTGTGAGGGTCGAAGAAGGCCCGGGCGGCGGCGGCCAGCTCCGGAGCCGAGGACTCCACCTCCACCCAGCTCGCCACCCGAGCGTGCCCTCAGGCCTTGACGGCCAGGCGCAGCCGGTCGACCAGGCCGTGAGCCACCATGTCGCGAGCCACGGTCATGGCGTTGACCACGGCTGACGCCGACGACGACCCGTGGCTGATTATGCAAACGCCATCCACACCGAGAAGGAGAGCGCCCCCGTAGGTGTCGGGGTCCAGCTCGGTGGCCAGCGGCGCCAGCAGGGGCAGGAGCACCTCGGAGGCCTTCAGGGCCTCCTCGGTGGAGGTCAACACCCCGAAGACGGCGTCACGCATGACCGTGGCCGCGCCTTCCAGGGCCTTGAGGGCGATGTTGCCGGTGAACCCGTCGGTGACGACCACGTCCACCCGGTCGGTCATCAGGTCACGGCCCTCCACGTTGCCCACGAAGCGCCCGCCCCACCTGGCGCAGTCCTCAGCGGCCAGGAGGGCGTGAGCCTCCTTCACCAACGGTGAGCCCTTGGTGGGTTCCTCCCCGATGGACAACAGCCCTACCCTCGTCTCGGCCACGCTGTAGCGGCCGCTGAAGAAGGCGGCGCCCATCTGGGCGAACTGGACCAGCCATGCCGGCTGGCACTCGACGTTGGCGCCGGCGTCCAGCAACACCGTGGGTGTGGACCCGGGGACGGGGATGGGCGTGGCGATGGCCGGTCGGGTGACCCCGGGGAGCCGGCCCATCCGCAGCAGGGCGCTGCCCATGGCCGCGCCGGTGTTCCCAGCGCTCACCATGGCGCTGGCTCGACCCTCACGGACGGCCTCGGCCGCTCGGACGACGGAGGCGTCCTTCTTGCGACGAACGCCCGTGGCCGGGTCCTCGTCCATGGTGATGACCTCGGTGGTGGCCAGTACCTCCAGCCCGCCGGGGTCGCCGATGGCGTGGGGGTCGCCGACCAGGAGCACCGGCACGCCCAGCTCGGAGGCGGCCTCACGGGCGCCGGCGACGATCTCGCCGGGGGCCTTGTCGCCGCCCATGGCGTCGACGGCTATGGGAAGCATGGACGGGCTGTCCTCAGCCGACGTCGATGGCCTGCCGACCGCCGTACCACCCGCAGTTGGGGCACACCACGTGAGGCAGCTTGGCGCTGCGGCACTGGGGGCAGAGGCTGCGAGCAGGGACGCCGAGGGTCCAGTTGCTGGCTCGCCGGCTCCGGCTCCTGGACTTCGACTTCTTCTTCTTGGGAACGGCCATCTCTACCCCTCAGGTCTCACGCAGCACATCGAGCGCCGCCCATCGAGCGTCGCCGGTCTGGACTTCGCAGCCGCACGCGGCCTCGTTCAGGTCGGCGCCGCAGACCGCGCACAATCCCAGGCAACCTTGGTGGCAGAGGGGTGCCTGGGGCAACTCCAGGAGCACAGCGTCGCGCGCCAGTGGCTCGAGGTCGAGCTGGTCGCCGACCAAAGGGTAGGTCTGCTCCGGATCATGGCTGGGCTCGAACACCTCCAGCACCTCCGAGCGAAGCCGGCCGCTGAGCTCCTTCAGACAGCGTCGGCAGTCACCCTGCCAGGGCGCCAGCACCTCACCTCGGGCGACTACGGCCCCGGGCACTGCCTCGAGCACCACATCGACGTGGACCTCGGCGCCGCTCGGAAGCGAGCTGCCGGACACGGCCAGCCCCGGAAGCGAGCCCTGCCTGTGGACGTGGCGACGCGTGCCCGCAGTGAGGCCGAGGGCAGCGACATTGACCAGGAATGGCGAGGGCCGCATGGCCTCGAGTCTACGGGGCCGGTGGCCGCCGGGGAGACGCTGGGGAGACGCCCCCGACGGCCCTCAGTCAGGCTTCGTCCTGGTCGAAGAAGGCCTCGTCCACTCCCGGAGAGGCCCCCAGGTCGCCCGCTCTTGCAGGACTTCCAGGACTTCCAGGACCTCCAGGACTTCCAGGAAGGCCGATGGAGCGGTCCTCGCCCGGCGACGCCGGGGTGACCCGGAGCTTCTCCCGTCCGGCCTGCACCATCTTGGCCGTGCGCTCGAGCACGATCTCGAACGCGGCGAGCTTCTGGTCACAGAAGTCCTCGGCTTCGAGGCGGAGGCGGCGGGCATTCTCCCTGGCCTCCTCCACCGCCTTGGTGGCGGTGTGACGCGCCGAGCGCACGATCTCGGTGCGCTGCACCATCCTCTCGGCTCGCACCCTTGCCGCGTCCAGGATCTCGGCGCCCTCGCGCTCGACCTTGGCCAGGTGCTCCTGGCGTTCCTTGAGCAGCCACCGAGCTTCCCGCAGCTCGCCGGGAAGGCGCTCGACGGCCTCCTCGAGCAGCTCGAGGACCTCGTCCCGCTCGACGCGGACGGTGGTGGACAGGGGCATCGGCCTGGCGTTGGTGATCACGTCGATGACTCTCCGGAGCATCGTCTCGGTGTCGGTCTGCTCAGGTGTGCCGGCACCGAAGGCGGCGCTGGCCAGGGCCACGTCGTCTTCGCTCGAGCTCACTGGGTCGTCCTCACTGGGTCGTCCTCATTGGCTAAACCTCTCCTGGAGACGCTTGGCAACCGGGCTCGGGACCATGGAGCTCACCCGGGTGGCCCCGCCGAGGCGCGCGATCTGGCGTACCAGCGACGAGGCGATGAACGAACGGCTGGAAGCCGAGGGAAGAAAGACGGTGACCAGGCCGGAGATGGCTTCGTTCATCTGGGCCATCTGCAACTCGTACTCGAAGTCCGACGCCGCCCTCAGACCCTTCACGATGACGTCTGCCCCCACCTCCCTCGCCACGTCCACCACCAGGGAGGCGAAGGATGCCACCCTGACGTTGTCCAGGTGGGCCACCGACTCACGGATCATCTCCTGGCGCTCTTCGAGACCGAAGAGTGGCTCACCCTTCTGGGGGTTGCTCAGGGCGGCGACGATGACACTGTCGAAGAGCTGGGACGCGGTCTCGATGACCTCGAGGTGCCCGTCGTGAAGAGGGTCGAAGGAGCCGGGAAAGAGGGCGGTCCTCACGTGCGGTTCCTCAACAACTCGGCCATCGTGACCACCGTACCGCCGTACCGCTTCACCTTGAGAGTTTTCCAGGTCTCACCCACATCGATCTCCCGGTCGCTCTCGATCACCACCAAGCCGGCGTCGAGGCCCTCCAGCAGCTGGGGCCAGTCCTGGAAGGAATAGGGAGGATCGACGAAGACCACGTCCACCGGGGCAGCGGTGCCGAGCCAGGCCAGCACGTCACTCTGCACGACCGTTGCCCGGGCGTAGAGCCCAGTGGTGACGAGATTGACCTTGATCGTATCCAAGGCGGCGGCGTCCTCGTCCACGAAGACGGCCGAGGCGGCGCCCCGCGACAGCGCCTCCACGCCGAGGGCGCCCGTGCCGGCAAAGAGGTCGGCCACGCTGGCCCCCTCGACGGCGCCCAAGCTGGTCAGCACGTCGAACATCGCTTCCCGCACGCGGTCACTGGTGGGGCGCACCCCGCTCCCCGACGGCGCCTGAAGCCGACGACCCCGGGCTGTGCCCGCCACCACCCTCATCGCCTCAGAATTATGACTTGAACAGAAAGGCGGCCTCCTCGTCGTCCACCATGGCCCGCACCTCGTCGGCCAGCACGTGATGGCGCTCGAGGGTGGGATCGTCCCCGACCACGCTCAGCGCCACCTGCCTGGCCTGCTGCACCAGGTCCTTGTCCCGCCGCAGCGACGCCAGCTTGAGGTCGCTCTGGCCCTTCTGCCGAGTGCCGAGAATGGTGCCCTCTCCCCGGAGCTCGAGGTCCACCTCGGCCAGCTCGAACCCGTCCGTGGTGCGCACCATGGCCGCCAGGCGCTCCTCGGCACCAGTCGCCCCCGCGCCCCCGAGGAGGAAGCACCACGACTCGGCCGCCCCCCGGCCCACCCGCCCGCGCAGCTGGTGGAGCTGGGCGATGCCGAAGCGGTGGGCGTCCTCGATCACCATCACCGTGGCGTTGGGCACGTCGACGCCCACCTCGATCACGGTGGTGGTCACCAGCACGTCCAGCTCGCCGGCCCGGAAGGCAGCCATCACCCGCTCCTTCTCCCCCGCCGGCATCTGACCGTGCAAGAGCCCGAGGCGCAGACCCCCGAGAACACCCGATCTCAGACGCTCGAGCTCCTCGGTGGCCGAGCGGGCTTGGATGCGCTCGGAGTCCTCCACCAGCGGGCACACCACGTAGGCCTGACGGCCGGCGGCCACCTCGTCGCCCACCCGCTCCCACGCCTCCGCCTCCTCCAAGGGGCCCCGGGACCACACGGTGCGCACGGGGGTGCGGCCCGGGGGCAGCTCGTCGAGCACCGTGAGATCCAGGTCGCCGTATACGAGCATGGCCGCGGTGCGGGGTATGGGGGTGGCCGTCATGACCAGCACGTCGGGGTCGCTTCCCTTGCCCCGTAGCGCGGCCCGCTGCTCCACCCCGAAGCGGTGCTGCTCGTCTATGACCACGACCCCCAGCCGGTGGAACTCCACATCCTCGGTGAGCAGGGCGTGGGTACCCACCAGAAGGTCGACCTCGCCTGCCCGCAGGCCGGCGTGCAGCCGGGTGCGCTCGGCGGCGCTGGTGCGGTTGGTGAGCAGCTCGACGCGCAATGGACGCTCGCCGAGGAGCGACCCGGGATCGGGCACGGTCAGGTGGGCCAGCAGGTCCCGCACGCCGATGTGGTGCTGCTCGGCCAGCACCTCGGTAGGAGCCATGAGGGCGCCCTGGTGCCCGCCCTGGACCGCGGTCAGCAGGGCGGCCACGCAGACCACCGTCTTGCCCGAGCCCACGTCACCCTGGAGCAGGCGGTGCATGGGGTGCGGACCGGCCAGGTCGGTGGCGATCTGGTCGTAGGCCTTGCGCTGCGCTCCGGTGAGGGCGAAGGGCAGCTTGTCGTGGAAGCGGGGCACCAGCTCGCCGTCGACGACGTGGCGAATGCCCTTGGCTTCTCGTTCCACCGCCCTCTTGCGCATCACCAGGGCCAGCTGGAGGCGGAGCAGCTCGTCGAAGGCCAGCCGCTTGCGAGCGGCGTAGGCGTCGGCCATGGTCGCGGGGCAGTGGATCCGCCGGAAGGCCCCGGTCCGGTCCATGAGATCCACCTCTCGGAGCCGCGGCCCGGGCAGAGGCTCGGCGAACTCACCCGCCCGGTGCAGCGCCTCCTCCACCAGCGTGGCCAGCTCCCACGTGGGGAGGCCCTTCTCGGTCTGCGGGTACACGGGGACGACGCGCCCCGTCCGGTCGCCGATGAGGTCCACCACTGGGCTGCTCATCCGGCGGCGGCCCCTGTACATGTCCACCTTGGCGAAGAAGACGGCCTCGGTGCCCACGGCAAGCTGCCGGGCCCGCCACGGCTGGTTGAAGAAGGTGCACCGGAGGTAGCCGCTGCCGTCGAAGACGTCGACCTCCACCAGGGATCGCCGGTTGCGGGTGCGGCGGCTGCTCACCCGCTTGACGGTGGCCACGACCATGGCTTCCTGGCCCGGACTCAGCTGGCGGATCTCGGCCTGCTGGGTGCGGTCCACGTAGCGGCGGGGGTAGTGCGTCAGCAGCTCGAGCACGAACTCGATGCCCATCTCGGCCAGGGCCTTGGCCTTCTTCTCCCCCACGCCCCGAAGCTCGGTGACGGGGATGGAAGCCAGCCGGCTGAGGAGGCGCGCCATCAGTCTCTCCTGGAGCCGGTCCCTGTAGAGCTACTCGACCGAGAGCAGGTAGGGGTACAGGGGTTGGCCGCCGTGGTGGACCTCGGCGCTCAGGCCCGGGTGGTGGTCTTCGAGCCACCGTGTGATGCGACCGGTGTCGGCGTCGCTGGCGCCCTCTCCCTGGATCAGGGTGACGATCTCGTGCTCCTCGGTGACCAGCGTGTCGAGCAGACCGGTGGCGGCCTCGGCCACGGTGGGAGCGACCGCCTCGATCCTCCGCTTCGAGATCCCGAGCCAGTCACCCTCACCGATGGGACCGGCCTGGCACGAGGAGGACCGCACGGCCTGGGTGACCTCTCCCCACGCCACCCGGTTGGCGGCCGCGGTCATGGCGCTGACGCTGTCCTCGGCCGAAGCCTGCGGGTGGTACTCGAGCAGCGCGGCCAGGCCCTCGCCGACGGCGTGGGTCGGCACCACCCGCACGCGCTTGGCGGTCAGGCCGTCGACCTGTTCGGCCACGGGAACGATGTTCTTGTTGTTGGGCAGGACCACGACGTCGTCGGCGGGCGCGGCCTCCACCGCAGCGAGGATCTCCGCCGTGGACGGGTTCATGGACTGCCCGCCCGTCACCACCCCGTGGGCGCCGAGGGAGCGGAACATGGCGTCGAGCCCCTTACCGCTCCCGACGGCGACCACGGCGGTGGGGACCTTCTGGGCCGGGGCCGCCTCGATGGGCGCCTGCCCCTCGATGTCCTCGCCGTCCTCGGTGTCCTCGCCGTCCTCGGCGGCCGTCGCCTCGCGCACCCAACGCTCCTCGGCCACCTGCTCCTGCAGGTCGGTCACCCGGATGTCACGAGGCCGGCCCCGGTCGAGCGCAGCCTCGATGGCGGCCCCGATGTCGTCGGTGTGGATGTGGCAGTTCCAGAGGCCCTCGCCTCCGGCCACCACGATGGAGTCACCGATGCCCTCCCATGCCTGCCTGAACGCGGGGACGGCCTGGTCGGGAGACTCGAGGAAGAACATGACCTCGTAGCGCGAGCCGACGCCGCCCGCCTCGGCGGGCGCGGACGAGGTGTCCACCGAGACCGTGGCCGTGGCCGGGGGTTCAGGAAGCGGGCGGCCGCAGGCCACCTGGAGCAAGGCATCGAGGAAGAGCAGGAACCCCAGTCCGCCGGCGTCCACCACGCCGGCCTCCTTGAGCACGGGCAGCTGCTCGGGCGTCCGGTCGAGGGCGTCAGCGGCCGTGGACCTCGCAGCCTCCACGACATGGGCTAGCGTCTCGCCGCGGCTCGAGGCCTCCTCCGCTCCTTGGGCCGCGGCCCGCACCACTGTGAGGATGGTCCCCTCCACAGGGCGGCTCACCGACTTGTCGGCGGCCACACTGGCGGCACGCAGGGCCCTCGCCATGTCGTCGGGCCCCACGGAGTCGACATCCCGGCAAACGTCGCACACGCCTCGCAGGACCTGGGAGAGAATCACCCCCGAGTTGCCCCGGGCCCCCATGAGTGATCCTCGGGAGATGGCCTGGCAGGCCCCAGCCATCTCGGCAGTCGTCTCGGCGGCGGCGCCGAGCGTGCTCACGACCGATTCCAGGGTGAGGGCCATGTTGGTGCCGGTGTCCCCGTCCGGCACGGGATAGACGTTGAGGCGGTTGACCGCGTCCTGGTGCGCCCGCAGTACGTCACGGTAGGAGGTCATGGCCGAACGCAGGTGCTCGGGGTCCAGGCGTTCGAGCTGTTCCACAGGAGGCGGATGCTAACGTCGACCGGTTCCCGAGCGGTGTCCCCCGGAGGTTCTCACGTGGCAGCGGTGTGTGAGGTGTGCGGCAAGCATCCCTCCTTCGGCATGAGCATCAGCCACTCGCACCGGCGCACCAAGCGCCGCTGGAACCCGAACATCCAGCGCGTCCGGGCCATGGTCAACGGCACGCCCAAGCGCCTGCACGTCTGCACCTCGTGCATCCGCGCCGGCAAGATCGAGAAGGCTGTCCGCTAGGACGTCAGACCGTCCGCTCCCACCCGGGGTTCACCGGACCGACGCCACGGCCCAGGTCCATGCCGGCGGAGATGGCCCGCTCCGTGAAGCGCTTGGCGGCCACGCATGCGTCGACCGGCTCCATGCCCCGGGCCATCTCGGCGCAGATGGCCGCCGACAACACGCAGCCGGTTCCATGGGTGTGGCGTCCCGGCAGGCGGGCCGACTCCAACCACACGGGCTCAGCGCCGGCCGTCACCAGGCAGTCAGATGAGTCGTCCCCGCCCAGGTGCCCACCCTTCACCAGCACCACCTCGGGGCCGAGGTCGGCCAGGAGGCGGCCGGCCTCGGCCATGGCCGCCCGGTCGGTGACCTCGAAGCCCACCAGGCGGGCCGCCTCGGGCAGATTGGGCGTGACCACCGTGGCTCGCGGGAGCAGCTCCTGACGGAGGGCGCCTACGGCGTCGTCGGCCAGGAGAGTGTCACCGTGCTTGGAGACGAACACCGGGTCCACCACGACGTGCTCGATGGCGGCGTCGGCGAGGGCGGAGGCCACCGCCACCACCAACTCGGCGGAGGCGAGCATCCCCGTCTTGGCCGCGTCCACGCCCATGTCGGAAGCCACGCTCGTGACCTGGGAGCGCACCAGGCCGGGAGCGACCGTGTCGAAGCCCTGGACCCCTGTGGTGTTCTGGGCGGTGACGGCCGCTATGGCGCAGGTCCCCCACACCCCGTGAGCCTCGAAGGTCTTGAGATCGGCCACTATGCCCGCTCCACCGCCGGAGTCCGAGCCGGCGATGGTGAGGGCCACCGGCGGCCTCAGTGCGCTCACCGCCATGCGTGCTCCCAGCCGAGGACCGGCAACGGCTCGTCGCCGAGCAGCAGCTCGCCGGCGTGGGGTGTGCAGCGCCCGATGCGGATGGGTGGGCGCAGGCCGGCGGCGGTGAAGGCGGCTTCGACCGGCGCCACCTCTGCGGCCGTGAACACCAGCTCGTAGTCCTCGCCTCCACCCAGCGCCTCCTCCCACTGCGCCCCCTCGGCCAACGGCACGCTGTCGAGCACGATCCCCACCCCCGAAGCGTCCGCCACATGGCGGACGTCGTTGGCCAGCCCATCTGAGACGTCGATCATCGCCGTCGCCCCCGCGCCGCGAGCCACCCGTCCCTCGCTCACCCTGGCCCGGGGCCGGCGGTGGGCGCGCACCCGGGGGTCGCCGTCGTCCGCACCCCCCGCCCGCATCAGACGCAGGCCGGCGGCCGACCACCCGAGCGGGCCGGTCACGAAAGCCGTGTCGCCGGGGCGGGCCCCCGACCGCAGCACCGGCCCCCCGTCGCCCAGAGTGCCGGCGACGAAGACCGACACCACCAGCTGGTCGCCGACAGCCAGGTCACCGCCCACCACCGGGCAGGCGTAGGCCTCGCCGGCCTCGGCGATCCCCTTGTAGAGCAGGTCGAGGTCGGTGTCGGCAGGCCCGGTCACCACCACCAGGGCATGGGCGGGCGTGGCCCCCATGGCGGCCACGTCGCTCACGCCCACCGCCATCGCCTTCCAGCCCAGGTCGTCAAGGCCGACCAGCGACAGGTCGGCGTGCACGCCGGCCACCACCGCGTCCGCCGTCAGCACCGACGTGGCGCCGGTCGCCGGCACCACGGCCGCGTCGTCACCGATCCAGGTCTGGCCCTCGGGCGGGGCCGGGAGCAACCGCCGCAGTCGTTCGATGGCCGCGAACTCCCCTCGGCCGTTACTGTCCATGGGTCGACTGTAGGAGCGTGGAATGCAGGGTGTGGTCAAGTCGTACGACCCGGGCACAGGCGAGGGCGTGGTGGTGCGAGACACCGACCGCAGCGAGGTGGAGCTGGCTGACGACGCCCTGGCCGGATCCATCTTCCGCATGCTGCGCCAGGGCCAGCGGGTGGTGTACGACCTCGACGACCAGGGGCGGGCAAGCCGGCTGCGGTTCGGCTCCGAGGTCGACATGGGTGCCCCCGAGGAACCGCCTGCCCCCTGAGGGGCCGGCGGCCCCCTGATGGGCCCGCCGTAGGATTCGGGGGATGAGCGACGCTCCCACGGCCAACGCCCCCACCAGTAACGCTGCGGTGCTGGCCTACCTGGGCCAGGTGGTCGAGTTGTGCCAGCCCGACCACGTCCACTGGTGCGACGGCTCGGCCGAAGAGTACGACCGCCTCTGCCGGCTGCTGGTTGACGCAGGCACATTCACCAAGCTGTCCGAAGCCAAGCGGCCCAACAGCTACCTGGCCCGCTCCGACCCCGATGACGTGGCCCGGTTGGAGGATCGCACCTTCATCTGCTCGCAGCGGGAAGAAGACGCCGGCCCCACCAACAACTGGCGGGACCCCGACCAGATGACCCGAGAGCTGGAGAGGCTGTTCCGGGGCTCGATGCGAGGCCGCACCCTCTACGTCATCCCCTTCTCCATGGGCCCGCTCGGCTCGGACCGGTCCCATGTCGGCGTCCAGTTCACCGACTCCGCCTACGTGGCCGTCAACATGCGAATCATGACCCGCATGGGCGCCGGCGCCCTCGAGGCGCTGGGTGACGAGGGCAGCTTCGTCCCCTGCCTCCACTCGGTGGGCATGCCGCTCGAGGCCGGACAGGCCGACGTGGCGTGGCCGTGCAACGCCGACAACAGGTACATCGCCCACTTCCCCGAGAGCCGGGAGATCTGGTCCTACGGGTCGGGTTATGGCGGCAACGCCCTCCTGGGCAAGAAGTGCTTCGCCCTGCGCATCGCCTCGGTAATGGCCCGCGACGACGGCTGGCTGGCGGAGCACATGCTGATCCTCAAGCTCACCAGCCCTGAGGGTGAGACCCGCTACGTCAGCGGAGCCTTCCCCTCGGCCTGCGGGAAGACCAACCTGGCCATGCTGGTCCCCACACTTCCCGGCTGGAAGGTCGAGACCGTGGGCGACGACATCTGTTGGATGAAGTTCGGCCCCGACGGACGCCTCTATGCCATCAACCCCGAAGCCGGCTTCTTCGGCGTGGCCCCCGGCACCAGCAGCCGGACCAACCCCAACGCCATGCTCACCCTGGACGGTAACTGCATCTTCACCAACACCGCCCTTACCGACGACGGTGACGTGTGGTGGGAGGGCATGACCGACGACCCTCCGGCTCAACTCACCGACTGGCAGGGCAACGACTGGACGCCCCGGAGCGCCACGCCAGCCGCCCATCCCAACGCCCGCTTCACCGCCCCCCTGGCCCAGGACCCCGCCATCGCACCGGAGTGGGAGGACCCGTCGGGGGTGCCCATCTCGGCCATCCTGTTCGGTGGCCGCCGATCGTCGGTCATCCCCCTCGTCACCGAAGCCGCCGATTGGGAGCAGGGCGTGTTCCTGGGCTCCATCATGGCCTCGGAGACCACCGCAGCCGCCGCCGGGGCCGTGGGCGAGCTGCGCCGCGATCCGTTCGCCATGTTGCCCTTCTGCGGCTACAACATGGCCGACTACCTGGCTCACTGGCTGCGCATCGGCGCCGCCGCCGACCCTGCCAC
>JALZKD010000161.1 GCA_030859405.1 Actinomycetota bacterium
CCAGGGCACCCTGCAAGCCCTCAGCCGCCTTCAACCACACCGAGAGCCGGCCGCCTTCGAAGTTGCCCTTCTGCATGGCGAAGATGCGGTCCCGCACGCGCCAAGTCGGGTCGCCCCAAGCCTCCTTTTCGCTTGCCTCGGGCAAGGCAAGGCAGATCTGGCGGAGGCGCTCGAGGTGCTTGGGTTGCTGCGTTCGGGGGTTCGTCACGGGCCCAAGATGCCCGTTTCCGTCGGCCTTGCCCAGCCGGTCGAGAACGGGATGCCCTCAGCCCTCTCATCCATTCCCAGGTCAACGGAGTCTTGTCCGTGCCCTCACAGGCTTGGGGTCAGCTGGACCAGGGAGTCCGAGGTCGATCTTGGCGGGCGCCGTCGATGATCAGGTCGGCGGATCGGAATGACAAGAACGCTACGCCGTCTCTTAGAGTAAGACGCATCCAGTGAGCAGAACCCGAGGTTACCTGTACGGCGCACTGATCACCACGCTCAACGTCGTCGTCTATGCCGCAACCTTGGGAAGGCACATCGTGCTCGAGGGTCGCGTCTCCCGAGGCACATGTAGCAACTGGCTTGGCCAGTTTCGCTACCGACCCCGGAGATTTGCACAGCCTTCCACGGAGGCAGAGCTAGCCGAACTCGTGCTGAACTCGACAGGAGTGAGACTTCTGGGCTCCGGGCATTCCTTCAACGACGGCGTCGTTGCTGACGACACGTTGGTCTCCCTGGACAGATACGCCGGGGTGCTGTGGAAGGACCTCGAGAAAAAGCGGGTGGCGTTCAAAGCCGGAACCCGGGTGCGTGACGCGGTGCGAGAGTTGCAAGAAGACGGGCTGGCGTTTCGTGCACTGCCTTCCCATGACGCCCAGAGCCTGGGAGGCATCCTGTCCACCGACGTGCACGGTACCGGTGGCGCGGACTGGGGGTTCGTCAGCCAGTCCGTCGTCAGACTGAAGGTCATGGATGGGCGGGGGGACGCCCACGAGTGCGAGCCAGCGGATGACCTCTTCCGGGCCGCCGTCGGTGGCGTCGGCGCAGTGGGGATCATCACCGAGGTGGTGGTACAGGGTGTCGACCGTTTCAATGTGGAGCAACGAGTCGAACCAGCAACGTTGTCCTTCGTCAAGGACAACCTGGATCGGCTGCTACTCGAGAATGACCATTTCAGCGTCTATGTCTTCCCCTTCACGGACAGGTGCCAGGTCAACACCTGGAACCACACCACCAGCAAGCGATCGCCTCTGGGACCTGTCCGAGAGTTCTTGACCACTGCGGCGGAGTCACTCCTCGCAGCGTGGGTGGGCAATCTCTTGGCGTATACGAAGCTGCTACCGACCCTCTCAGCGGCCACACACAGCCTGATCCGGACAAGGAGCCTGGTGATGGAGAGTAGCCAGGCTTTCAACCGGACCCTCTACCACTTGCATCAAGAGTTGGAGTTCACCGTTCCCCATGCGGAGACGTTCGAGGCCTGCGAGCGTTTCCTCCACCTGTATGAGACCTTGTACCGCAGCGAGCGGTTGCCCTACGCCTTTCTCGAGCTTCGTTTCACGCCGGCAGGCCACGACCGCACTCTGATCGGGGCCGGGCGTGAACGACGCTGCACATGGATCGATCTCCTCTGCGACGATTCGCCTGGCGTCCACACCTACTTCGAAGCGGCGGAAAAGCTGATGAAGGAGATCGGCGCCCGTCCGCATCTCGGGAAGTATTGCCAGGAGTATCGCAAAGCCGATCTCATGGAGCTGCACCAGGAGAACTTCACAAAGTTCCTGGAACTGATGGAGGTGCACGATGCGGACAAGAAGTTCGCCAACCAGTTCACTCGGCGCCTCTTCGGATGAGGGAATGGCCACGGCTAGGTGAGCTTCGACTGGAGCGTGGGGGAGTACGAGAGAACGGCGAGCCAGCTCGACGTGGCGTCGGCGAGCGTGATCCATGCGGCAGCCATTGGGCCGACCGAGCACGTACTGGACGTCGCCAGCGGTACGGGTAACGCCGCGCTCCGGGCCGCCATAGCGGGAGTTCGAGCTGTCGGCGTAGACCGAGCTGAGCGGCTCGTCACCGTCGCTCGTGAACGCGCTCGTCAGGCGAACCTCGAGCTTCCGGTGGTGACCGGCGATGCCCTGGAACAGCCGTTCTCGGACGCCAGCTTTGACGTCGTCCTCTCGGTCTTCGGCGTCATCTTCGCCCAACCCGGCGAGCAAGTGGCCGCCGAGCTGCTGCGGGTCACCCGGCCCGGTGGACGCGTCGTGTTGTCCGCCTGAACGCCGGCCGGGCCGATCCGCGAGATCATGGGACTCGTCGCTGACGCAAGGGCATCGGTCCTGCCGCCCGACGACACCGCGGTGCCACCCACTCAGTGGGGGGACCCGGCCGTCCTGGAGCGGCTCTTCAATCCGGCCACGGTGACCGTTCGCGAGGAGGGGCTCGCCTTCGTGGCGCCGTCGGCGCAGGCGTGGGCCACCGATCAGTTCGAGAATCACCCCGGCTGGGCGGCCGCCCGAGCCGTCCTCGAGGCCGCAGGCCGGTGGGAGGAGCTGGCCAGCCGTGCGATCGGGATCCTGGAGGCGGCCAACGAGGACCCAGCCGCCTTCCGCACGACCAGCAGGTACCTGATCGCCACCATCGAGGGGAGCTGACTGGACCGTGAGGCGATGCCGGAGGGGTGGGCGGCACCGGCCACGCTTCAGCTCAGCCGCCGGCGGAGCGCTGCCGGATAGGGTGCGGCGAGCTGAGCAGGACGGGAGGTTCCACCATGGCCGACATCGAGCTGCGCAGTCCGGCCTTTGCCGATCACGACCGCATCCCGGCGCGCCACGCCAAGGAAGAGGACAACCTGTCGCCGGCCCTGGAGTGGGGCGATGTCCCCGCCGGGACGGTCGAGCTGGCAGTGACATGCGAAGACCCTGATGCCCCCGGCGGCACCTTCGTGCACTGGGTGATGGCCGGGATCGACCCGGCCCGCCGCGGCCTGGCCGAAGGCGAGACGCCGGCAGAAGCCGCGGTGGGCGTGAACGACTACGGGGAACAGGGCTACGGCGGCCCACGTCCCCCGGCGGGCGACGATCAACACCGCTATTTCTTCCGCCTCCACGCAGCCTCGGAGCCGCTGGGCTTTGGTTCAGGCGGCTCTCTCGAGGAGCTGCGTGAGGCGCTCAGCGACAAGGAGCTGGCCAGCGGCACCCTGGTGGGTACGTATCAGCGTTGAGCAGCTGTGTTCGGCGCTGAGTGCGGCCACCTGGGCGAGGGGTTGGCGGCGATGCCTCCGAGTCGAGGGTAACCCACCGGCGTGGTAGCCCTACCGGCCGCCGGCCGGGCCTCGGCGTAGCCCTACCTGGCTCCGGGCTGCTCGCCGTGGCCGTTGCGGACGGGTACCTCTGTAGCGGTCCCGCAGAAAGTAATGCCCGATCGCTAGGGATATCCTCTGGAGTCGCCCCGCAATAGTTCGAGCTGACAAGGCTCCCGCCCAAAGGATGGAGAGGGATACATGTGGATCCGGGCACGGGCAGTGATGGTGTGCGTGGTCTTGGTGTTCGCCGCCGCGGGCGGGGCCAACGCCCAGGAGGCCAGCACGTCGGCCAGGCGCCTA
>JALZKD010000162.1 GCA_030859405.1 Actinomycetota bacterium
TCACCCGTTCGCCGCTAGGTCTTCCCCAGCCTTGCGGCTGGTTGGACCTCGCTCGACTTGCATGTGTTAAGCACGCCGCCAGCGTTCGTCCTGAGCCAGGATCAAACTCTCCATCGAGATCGTTCGCTATCGACCCCGTCGTTGCGACGGGGGCGTCACGGCGATCGTAGAGAGCCCAGCCTCGGGGGGCTCCCCCCTCGGCTGTGCTTTCTTGACGTTCGATCGCGCCAACTGCGCGCGATCACCCTCACTGGCTTTTGGCTTCCTCTGTTCCGTTTTCAAGGAGCGGTCGGAGCGCACACGCCTCGAAGAGACGGAGGTGCGGGAGTCCGCTGCGGCGAGGGCCACACCGCAGACCGGTGCGCTGCCTCGACCGCTGTGTTGCTGGCTCGAGGTCCCCAACCGGGGCCACGAGCGGGCTGTAACTGTAGCAGCCGGGCCGGTCGTGTCAAGCGTCCGGGGGCACCGTCACCGACCAACCGCCTGGCTTGGGGGACAATACAGCCCGTGCGCCGAACGGCCGTCTTCCTCTGCCTCCTGGCGCACCTCGCCGCCGCGTGCTCGTGGCAGCCCCGGCCCTTCGAGAGGGCCGCCCCCGAGGTCCCGGACGAGTCCTCCAAGATCCTGGCCACGGACGGCACCCTCGTCACCACGGTGCACGCCGAGGAGAACCGAGAGACGGTGCCCCTGTCGCGGATCCCCGAGTCTCTCCGGGATGCCGTGGTGGCCATAGAGGACGAGCGCTTCTGGCAGCACAAGGGCGTGGACACCCAGGCCGTGGGCAGGGCCCTCTACGCCGACGCCCGGGAGGCCTCGGTGGTGGAGGGCGGCTCCACCATCACCCAGCAGTACGTGAAGAACCGCCTGCTGCGGCCCGAGCGCGACCTGCGGACAAAGGTCCAGGAGGCGACCCTCGCCTACCAGCTCGAGCGGCGCCACAGCAAGGAGCGGATCCTCGAGCTGTACCTCAACACGATCTACTTCGGCAACGGCACCTACGGCGTGGAAGCCGCATCCCGTGGGTACTTCGACGTGGGCGTCGACCGGCTGACCCTAGGCCAGTCCGCCCTGCTGGCAGGCCTCATACGGGCGCCCAACAAGACCGATCCCTACGAGCACGCCGACGCCGCCCTGCACCGGAGGCGAGTGGTCCTCGCCAAGTTGGTGGCGCTGGGAAAGATCAGCCCCGCGCAGTCCCATGCCGCCGCAGCTGAGCCGCTGGTAGGCCCGCGGGTGGGTCAGCGCTACCCCGCTCCCCACTTCGTGGAGCGGGTGAAACGTTTCATCCTCGATGACGCCCGCTTCGGCCCCACGCCCGAGGCCCGCCAGGAGCTGTTCTTCCGGGGAGGACTGCGCATCAAGACCACGCTCGACCTGCACAAGCAGGCGCTGGCCGAGAAGGCTGTGGCTCGGGTCCTGTCGCAGCCGGCCCGAGACCCGGCCGCGGCCCTCGTCTCCCTGGATCCCACCAACGGGTACGTGCGAGCGCTGGTCGGTGGGCACGACTTCTTCGGCGGCGGGCCCCACTCGAGCTTCGACCTCGCCACTCAGGGCCGTCGGCCGGCGGGCTCGGCGTTCAAGCCCTTCGTGTTGGCCGCGGCCCTGGAAGCCGGGATCCCCCTCTCGACGACCTATGACGCACCGCCTCGCATGGTGGTCCCGCTGCCGGGTCAGCCATGGGAGGTCGACAACTACGAGGGCCAGGGAGGCGGCCGGCTGGACCTGCGGGAGGCCACGGTCAACTCGGTCAACACGGTGTACGCCCGCCTCGTCCTCGACGTGGGCCCGGCCCGAGCCGTGGCCACCGCCACCCGCATGGGCATCACCTCCCCACTGCTGGCCTACCCCTCGGCCGTGCTGGGGACCAACGACGTGTCACCACTCGAGATGGCCGCCGCCTATGCCACGCTCGCCGACGAGGGCATGGCCAAGGAGCCCACCTTCGTGACCCAGGTGGCCAACAAGGACGGCGACGTGCTCTACGAGCACCTGCCGTCGAGGACTCGGGCCCTCGGGGAGGCCACCGTCGCCGCCGAGGTGGACGTGCTGCGCCAGGTCATGGAGAGCGGCACCGGGGTGGATGCCCGCATGGGCCGCCCGGCGGCGGGCAAGACCGGCACCGGCCAGCAGTGGCGCGACGCATGGTTCGTCGGCTTCACACCGGAGTTGGTGACCTCGGTGTGGGTCGGCTTCCCCGACCGCCAGGTGTCCATGGTGCCCCCCGTCACTCGCATCCAGGTGACGGGGGGTTCATGGCCGGCGCAGATCTGGCAGTTGTACATGTCGGCGGCCCTCGCCGAGACACCGGTGACGGCCTTTCCCGTGCCCCAGCCGCCCGGACCAGGAGCGCCCGCGCCGGCGGTGCTCGAACGGCCGGTGCCGGCGGTGATCGGGATGCCGGTGGAGTACGCCGAGGCAGCCCTCGTCCGTGAGGGGTTCGGCGCCGAGCGCAGGCCCAAGCCGAGCGACGACTACCCACCCGGCTACGTGGCGGGTCAGACTCCCCCTGTGGGCTCGACGGCCCTGGGCGGCTCTCCGGTCATCCTCGACGTGGCCACCGCCTCCGTCGCCGCCACTGTCCCCGACGTGCTCGACCGCACACCGGAGGAGGCCCGACGCCTCGTTGGCGACGCGGGGCTGGTGGCCAAGGTGGTGGTGCGGGCCGAGCCCCGGAGCAGGTCGGCGCCGGATCGCCGGGGCCGGGTCTGGAAACAGTCGCCCCAGGCCGGCAGCCGGGCCCGGGCCGGCGCCCACGTGACCGTATACGTCAATCCCGACTGACGTGAGCGGCGGGAAGCGGTCGGGCCGGCACCCGTGCGAGGGGGTCAGCGGCGGGACACGTTGGGCTCGCCGGCCACGTACCACCGCCAGGGAAGGTCGCCACCGGCAGTCAGGCCCACTCGGGTGGTGGTCACCGTGGTGATGGGCGGCGGCACGCCGTCGTCGGCGATCACCAGGCCACGGTCGCCGGTCACCAGGTCGGCTCCGTCGTCCTCCCCGGTGACGCCGAAGGCCTGGCACAGCTTGCCCGGCCCGCTGCACAGGTCCCGGTCCCGCTTGGCCCGCCGACGGAGCACCCGCATGTCCTCCAGGCCGGACAGGGGCGCCAGGGCCCGGAGCAGGACGGCAACTCCCTGGCCTTCGTCTCCACACACGGCGTTGGCGCACCAGTGCATGCCGTAGGTGAAGTACACGTACGAGCGGCCGGGCGGGCCGAACATGGTGGCGTTGCGCCGGGTCATGCCCCGGTAGGCGTGGCTCCCGGGATCTTGGGCCCCCACGTAGGCCTCGACCTCCACGATGCGGCCCGAGCGCGCCCCTCGGACCAAGACCTTGTTGAGCAGCTCAGGCGCCACCTCTCGAGGGTCCCGGCCATAGAAGTGCCTGGGCAGCACCTCGGTCGCCGGGCCGCTCTCAGCTGTCACCGAGGCGCTCAGCGTCGCGTTGCAGGACGCGGGAGAAGTGCATGAGCTGCTCGGCCACGGGCTCGGGCCCGGCCCCGCCCCGAGTGGTGCGCCGGAGCACGGCGGTCCCCGGCTCGAGAAGCCAGACAGCCTCCGAGCC
>JALZKD010000065.1 GCA_030859405.1 Actinomycetota bacterium
GGTGGCGGCGGCAAGATCACCGCCCCCATGCAGGGAACCATCACCAGGGTCATGGTGGCCGTGGGTGACGCCGTCGAGCTGGGACAGCCCGTGTTCGTGCTCGAGGCCATGAAGATGGAGAGCAACGTCAACGCCGAGGTGGCGGGCACCGTGGCTCAGGTCCGCGTAGGCCCCGGGGAGACGGTGAGCGCCGGTGACGTCGTGGCCGTGATCGAATAGCCCCATGGACCTGGACACCAAGGCAGCCGCCCGGAAGGCGGTCGAGGGGGCGTCCGATGGCCTGGTCGAGCTGAGCCACCGCATCCACGCCAACCCCGAGACCATGTTCGAGGAGGAGAAGTCCTCCCGATGGGTCGCCGAGGCTCTGGACGCCGGAGGGTTCAGCGTGGACCACGGCGTCTGCGACCTGCCCACCGCCTTCGTCGCCTCCGCGGGCCATGGCCCGCTCACGGTGGCCGTCTGTGCCGAGTACGACGCCCTCCCCGGGGTGGGCCACGCCTGCGGTCACAACGTCATCGCCGCCGCCGCCGTCGGCGCCGGCCTGGCCCTCGGGCCCCTGGCCGACGACCTGGGCCTCACGGTGAAGGTGATGGGCACCCCGGCCGAGGAGGGCGGGGGAGGCAAGATCCTCATGCTCGAGAGGGGGGCTTTCGAGGGGGTGAACGCGGCCATGATGGTGCACCCGGCACCCGTGGAGT
The DNA here is from genome assembly GCA_030859405.1 of Actinomycetota bacterium. Taxonomy (GTDB): domain Bacteria; phylum Actinomycetota; class Acidimicrobiia; order Acidimicrobiales; genus YB1-3. The sequence goes on from JALZKD010000065.1 coordinate 699, forward strand.
CGGTGCGCATGCCCTGCCTGGCCGTGTCCCACGTGGACGTCCACTACAGGGGCAAGGAGGCCCACGCCTCGGCGTTCCCGGAGGAGGGTCGCAACGCCGCCGACGCCCTCACCGTGGCCCAGGTGGGCGTCGGCCTGCTGCGCCAGCACCTCGGGCCCTCCGCCCGCATCCACGGCATCGTCACCAAGGGCGGCGAGGTTCCCAACGTGGTGCCCTCCCACACGGTGGGCAAGTGGTTCATCCGGGAACGCTCGCTGGCGGAGCTGGCGGAGCTGGAGGCCCGGGTGAGCCGCTGCTTCGAAGCGGGCGCCCTGGCCACCGGTTGCGAGGTGGCCATCGAGCCACAGGCCCCGAAGTACTCGGAGTTCCGCGACGACGACGACCTGATGGCCATCTACCAGCGCAACGCCGAGGTCGCGGGCCGCCGCTTCCCGGACCTCGGAGAGCTCATCCGCCGCATGGCCGCGTCCACCGACATGGCCAACGTCTCCCTGGCCATGCCCGCCATTCACCCCATGCTCGGGCTCGGCAGCCTCCCGGTGGTGAACCACCAGCCCGAGTTCGCCGCCTTCTGCGCCACGCCCGTGGCCGACCAGGCCCTCCTCGAAGGGGCGGTGGCCATGGCCTGGACCACGATCGACGCGGCTACCACCGAGCCCACACGCACCCGGCTGCTCAACCACAGCGCCTGAGCCCAGCCGAGGCCTGGGGGATACGATCCAGGGCCGCGGCGAGGACAAGCGTGGGCGAGAGGGGAGTGTGGTCGTCGACCCGTTCATGAGCGGGGCCACCTGCGTCATGTGCAGGAGAGGGGTCCACTACAGAGAGGGGCGTGTGGCCTGCGACGGCTGCGACCTGCCCACGGACTCCTGCCTGTGCGATGCCCTGAAGGGCGTCGGCCCGCCCCAAGGAAGAAGCGGCGAGCCCGAAGGGTCGTCGTTGCGGGGCCTGCCACCGGCGTCGACAGGCCCGCCGCCCCGGCGACCGCCGAGGACCTCGTCGTCGCGCCGGCAGATGGATCCTCAGCCACCCAGCCAGACCAACGTCGAGCCGGATCCCTGGACCTCTTCGGACTGGGAGCGCGGGACCCACATAGCCGAGGAGGCCGCCGACCTGGAAGCGAGGGCGGCCGAGTGGGAGCGGCGGAGGCACGCCGACGACGGGGGCCGAGCCAGGCGGGGGACGGTGAGGCGGCGGCGCGACGTCGACGCCTCTGCCCCGGCAGTTGACGACATGGGCGAGGTCTCCCCGACGGGGTCGGGCGGCGAAACGGAACCCCCTGTCAGCCCCGGAGATCCGAGGCGGCGACTGGTGAGGAGGAGGCGCAGGGAGCCGTAGTACGGCTGCCGCTCAGCGAGAGTCTCAGCGAGCGAGAAGGAGCTGCTCGCAGCTGGAGCAGAAGAACACAGTGTCGGCCAGTCGCTGCTTCCAGCCCTGGGGAAGCCACATCAGCGTCCGGCAGTTCCTGCAGGTGACGTTGTGGGTGTGCTCGGCCAAGCCCAGGCCGGTGAGCTTGGAGGGGTACAGCCGACCCTTTCGGGGCACGGGCACGGCGTGGCCGCTCTTGGCCGCCCGGTCACGAGCCAGCCTGTCGGCATTGGCCTTGGCCGCCTGCTGGGCTCGCCGGCGGCATGCCTCCTCCCACGGGACACCGGCCCACTTGGCGTACCCGGGCCCTCCCGCGTAGTTGGGCCCCACCCCGCTGTTGGGCGGTCGATCGACGAGGTGGCCCCGGCGAGCGAAGGAGTAGGCCTCGTTCAGGGTCTTCATGCGGACCTCGGCCTCCCTGCGCACGCTCTCGGGGCTGCCCGCGAAGCGGTCTGGGTGGAAGATCTGGGCCAGCACCTTGTAGGCGGCCGTCACCTCGGCGGGTGTCGCCGAGGGCGACACGCCGAGCACCTCGAAGGGGGCCAGTTCGGTGGTCTTTGCCTTGGTGTTCTTCACGCCTTTTCCTTCACGCCTTGGCGCTCTTCACCGGCGAAGGCTCGTGGCCAAGGGAGGCGATGTTCACCTCTCCCAACTCTAACGCGGAGGTCAGGGAGCGCTGGACCAGGGGCCTATTCGGCGGCCTCGGCAAGGGCTTCGGCCAGGGCCGGGTGCACGAGCAGGCTCTCCACGATGTCGCTGACCTTGAGGTCGGCGGTCACCGCCAGTGACAACACCGAGATCAGCTCCGCGGCCCCGGTTCCCACGATGGAACCCCCGAGGATGACCCCGGTGGCAGGGTCGGAGAGGATCTTGACGAACCCTCGCGAATCCCCGTCGATCAACGCCCTGGCGTTGGCAGCGAAGGGGACCTTGGTGACCCGGATCTTGCGGCCCAGGGCGAAGGCCTCGGCCTCGGGGAGCCCCACGTCGGCGATCTCGGGCTCGGTGAACACGGCGCTGGCGGCCTTCTCGTAATCGAGATGTCGATGTCGGCGGGTATGGAAACCCATCACGTGCTCGGCCACCTTCCGGCCCTGCGTCCAGGCAACCGACGCCAAGGGGAGCTTCCCGGACAGGTCGCCAGCGGCATAGATGTGGCCCACGTTGGACTGGCAATGGTGGTTCACTTTCACGTAGCCGTGGGCGTCGGCCTCCACGCCGGCGTCCTCTAGTCCGAGGCTCTCGGAGTTGGGCAGGGAGCCCACCGCCAGCAACGCGTGCGAGCCCCGAGCGGTGCGGCCGTCGTCGCAGTGAACGGTCACACCGCCGTCCCCCCGGTCGACACCGACGGCCCTGGCCCCCTTCAGTAGGGCCACGCCGCTGCGGAGGAAGTCCTCCTCCAGCGCCGCCGCCACCTCCGGGTCCTTCTGAGGCAGCACCTGCTGGCGGCTCACGATCAGGGTGACCCTGGCCCCGAAGGACCGGAACATGTGCACGAACTCCACGCCCGTGACCCCGGAGCCGACGACGACGAGGTGCTCGGGCAGCTCCGGCGGCGGGTACGCCTGGCGGGTGGTGAGGACCCGCTGTCCATCCGGTTGGGCCCACTCCGGCACGCGGGGCCGGCTGCCCGTGGCCAGCAGCACGGCGTCGGCGTCCAGCTCCTCCACCGCCCCCGACGTCTCGGCCACCACCTGGTGGGGTCCCTTCAGGCGGGCGCTGCCCTCGATGACTCTCACGCCCTGACTGGAAAGAAGGTCCGTGAGCGAGGCCTCGAGATGGTCCTCGATGTCGGTGATGCGCTGGCGGAGGGCCTCGAGGTCGACACCGGCGTCGAGGGACGCCAGCCCCATGGCATGGGCCCGCCGCGTGATCGACATCACGCCCCCAGTGGCGATCATGGCCTTGGAGGGGATGCAGTCCCACAGGTTGGCCGAGCCGCCCACGATGTCGCGTTCCACGAGGGTGACGTCGGCCCCGAAACGAGCGGCGTGGGTGGCGGCCTGGACGCCGGCCGGCCCCCCTCCGATGATGACGAAGCGCACCCCCATGTGTGCCCCGAGGGTATAGGCCCGACCCCCCGCCGGCGTTGGCCTCCGGGGCCCGGGGAGGTCAGACGCCGGCCGGCGCCTCCGTGGGATGAGGCATGCACAGCTCGTCGTACTCGGCGATCACGATCTGGCCGGCGTCGGGGCCGCACGCGGGGCAGCTCGGGTCCCGGTTCACCTTGAAGGTCCGGAACGTCTCCTCGAGGGCGTCGTAGGCCAGGAGCCGCCCCACCAGCGGCTGGCCCAGGCCCAGCACGATCTTGATGGCCTCCATGCCCTGGATGCTTCCGACGATGCCCGGAAGCACACCCAGGACGCCGGCCTCGGCGCACGAGGGGGCCAGCTCGGGCGGGGGTGGCTCGGGGATCATGCATCGGTAGCACGGCCCCTCGTAAGGCGCGAACACGGTGGCTTGGCCCTCGAAGCGGAAGATCGACCCGTGCACCACGGGGATGCGCTTCACCAGGGAGGCGTCGTTCACCAGATACCGGGTGGGGAAGTTGTCGGTGCCGTCGACTATGACGTCGTAGCCGTCGATGACGTCGAGGACGTTGTCGGCGCCGAGTCGCACGTCGTAGGTGGCCACGTTCACGTCCGGGTTCAAGGCGGTGAGGGTCTTCTTGGCCGAGTCGACCTTGCGCTCGCCCACCCGGTCCATGTTGTGGAGGATCTGACGCTGGAGGTTGGAGGCGTCCACCACGTCCATGTCGATCACGCCGAGCGTGCCTACGCCGGCGGCGGCCAGGTAGAGGCCCGCCGGCGAACCCAGACCGCCCGCCCCCAGCAGGAGGATCTTGGACTCGAGCAGCTTCTGCTGGCCCCCGTCTCCCACCTCGGGGAGCAGCAGGTGGCGCTGGTAACGGTTGCGCTGCTCGGCGCTCAGCGTCTTGGGCACCGACCAAGGACGATCCTCGTCCTTCCAGCGATTGAAGCCACCGGCCAGGTTCACCACGTTCTGGTAGCCGAGGTCCTGGAGGGTCTTGGCCGCGAAGGCGGAGCGGAACCCGCTGGCGCAGTGGACGATGATGGGCTGGGACTTGTCGGCCAACTTGGCCTCGACCTGGCCCTCGAGGTGGCCGCGGGGCAGGTGGAGGGCGCCGGGGATGGCGCCCTGCTCGTGCTCGTCCGGCTCTCGCACGTCGAGCACCAGGGCTTGGCCCAGGCGGGACTCGGCCTCGTCCCCTTCGATCTCGTTGATCTGGGCCTTGACTTGGGCGAGGAGGTCACGAGAGGTCGGCATAGTCCTGCAAACCCTACCCGGCCGGTCAACATTCCAGGGGCGGCGAACCCTAGGTTCTTCCCATGGAGTTCCAAGAGGTCGTGCGCCGCCGGCGCATGGTGCGCAGCTACGAGGACCGACCACTGCCGCCCGGGGCGCTGGAGCGCATCCTGGCCAACGCCATCCGGGCCCCGTCGGCGGGCTTCGCCCAGGGATGGGCCTTCCTCGTCCTCGAGGGCAGGGACGAGACGGGGAGGTTCTGGGAGGCCACGTTCGCCGGACGCCCCCGAGCGGATTTCGCCTGGCCCGGGCTGTTCCGGGCCCCGGCCATCGTGGTCGCCCTCTCCCACAAGCAGGCCTACCTGGACCGGTACTCCGAGGACGACAAGGGTTGGTCCGACCGCGACGAGGCCCGCTGGCCCGTCCCGTACTGGCACGTCGACACCGGCTTCGCGGCCCTGCTCATGCTCCTCACCGCCGTGGACACCGGGCTCGGTGCGTCGTTCTTCGGGATCTTCCCTGACCGCCTCCCCGCCTTCAGGCGGGCCTTCGACGTCCCCGCCGACCACACCCCCGTGGGAGCCATCACCGTGGGGTACCCCGCTCCGGACCGCCCGTCTAACTCGGTGGAGCGGGGGCGCCGCCCTCTGGCCGACGTCGTGCACCGGGGCCGTTGGTGAGGCGGACCCTCGCTTGACAACGATGGTTGGGTAACTACATCCAAATGTGACCCGTGCTGGGCCACCCGTCGTGAGGGGCAGGGCTTGGAAGGGAGTCCGAAGAGCCAGGTGAGGCGACACGGACGCATCTCCGTGACGAAGGTCGTCCTCCCCGGTGGAGACGGAGCTCGCCGGGGAGAACTCCGCCTACCGGTTCGCCTATACAGGTTTGAAGCTTCTCTTTCGCTCCGACCAGCGGTTCTTCCTCCGACCGAGCGACCCATCGGCTTCGGACCTGAACATCGTCGTTCCCGAGAGTCCTGAGCTTCGACTGGAGTTCATCGGCGTCCGCCCTTGACAGCGAGCACCTGATGACATGAAATAGATCGAGATGCCGCTTCCCTCTGACTTCCGCCTCAAGTCGTGGAGGCTCGATGAGCGCCCCGTCCGTCCCATCCGTCCCAGCCGGTGGCCCCGCCGGCCCCCTCACCATCCGGCCATGGCCCGACGACGTGATCGACTCGCTGGGCCACGACCCTCGTTCCCACTACGTCGAGACCTACTGGTTGGGCATTCTCGGCCCATCCACCACATGGCTGTTGCGCCGCCTGGTGGCGGGGCTCGAGGCCCATCCCGACGGGTTCGAGCTCGACCTGGCCGAGACGGCCCGTTGCCTGGGCCTCGGCGACAAGGGAGGGCGCCACTCCCCGTTCGTGCGGGCCCTCAGCCGCCTGGTGCAGTTCGACCTGGCCCAGTCCCAGGACCTCGTGCTCTCGGTGCGGCGAAAAGTGCCGCCGCTCAGCCGCCGCCAGGTCATGCGCCTTCCCGCCTCCCTTCAAGAACAGCACCGCCAGCTCCAGGACGCCGACCTGCGCACCCCCGCCGTCGAGCAGATGCGCCGGCGAGGCTGCCAGCTGGCCCTCAGCCTGCTCGAGCTGGGTGAGGACCGTGAGTCGGTGGAGCGTCAGCTCCTCGGCTGGCGATACCACCCGGCCATGGCCCGAGAGGCGGCGGCGTGGGCCTGGGAGCGCCACCGCAAGGCTGCGGCCGCAGGCGCCTCGGCCTCGGGCCCACCCGACGCGCCTGAGGCCGCCTGAAGCCGGCCCCCGTTCCTCGAAGGGGCGGTCCGGGGCTTACTGGAAGGTGGTCACCAGCTCCAGGAGGGTGCGCACGGCGAAGCCGGTGCCGCCCTTGGTGACATAGCCCTCGTCGGACTCCGAACGGGCGGGGCCGGCGATGTCGAGATGAGCCCAGGCCACGTCGCCCACGAACTCTTGGAGGAACAGCCCCGCCACCAGGGTTCCGGCCTGGCCCCGGGCGCCGATGTTCTTGAGGTCGGCCACCTCGGAGTCCAGCTGGGAGCGGTACTGACGAGGAAGCGGTAGCGGCCACACGTCCTCGCCAGCTCGCCCCGCCGCGGCCTGCACCCGCTCCACCAGGCCCTCGTCGTTGCCCATGAGGCCGGCGATCTTCTTGCCCAGCGCCACCACCTGGGCCCCCGTGAGGGTGGCCACGTCGACGATGGCCGCGGGGGCGATCTCGGCGGCCAGGGAAAGACCGTCGGCCAGGACCAGGCGCCCCTCGGCATCGGTGTTCAGCACTTCAACGGTCTTGCCGTTGCGGATCCGGAGCACGTCGCCGGGCTTGGTGGCCGTGCCTCCGGGCATGTTCTCGGTGATGGGCAGGATCCCCACCACCCGCACCGCCGCCCCGAGGGCGGGCAGGGCGGACATGGTGGCCAGCACCGCCGCCGCCCCGGACATGTCCGTCTTCATGGTCATCATCCCCTCGGCGTCCTTGATGGACAGGCCTCCGGAGTCGAAGGTGATGCCCTTGCCCACCAGGACCACCGTCGGGGGCGGCGGGGCGCCGGCCACGCCGGCGGCAGGCTCGTACACCAGCTCCACCAGGCGGGGTGGCTCAGCCGAGCCCCGGGCCACGCCGGCCAGTCCACCGAGGCGCTCCTCGTCGATGGCCAACTCGTCGAGGACGCTGACATCGAGGCCCTCGCGCTCGGCGATCTCGGACGCGACCACGGCCAGGCGAGAGGGCGTGAGGGCGCAGGCGGGCTCGTTCACCAGGTCCCGGGCCAGGCACACGGCGGCGGCCACCCGCCCTCCGCGCTCGAGAGCCCGTCTCAGCTCGTCACTATCTCCCCCGACCACCGTCACCCGCTCGAGCCGGCACGGCGACGGGTCGCTCTTGTATGTCCCGAACCGGTATGCGGCCATGCCCACCCCCTCGGCCACGGCCGCCGCCGCGGCCTGGCGGTCGAGCCCGGCGGGGCAGGCGTCGAGCAGGGTGGTGGCCACCCTCGTGGTCTTCCACGCCGCCTTCACCACGCCGGCCGCGGCCTTGCGCAGGGTCTCGAGGTCCACCTCGTCCGCGTCCCCCACGCCGACCGCAGCCACGGCGACGCCGTCCCCGGACCCCATGACCGCCACCTCTCCGGCCTTGGCCTCGAAGCCCTGGCGCTCGAGGAAGGCCAGGTCCACCTCCACCACGCTGGCGCCCTCGGGCAGGCGGGGGCCTTCGAGGACGGGCACGGCCACCAGCTCGGTGCCGGCCGGCACCTGGGCAGCGGGAACGACGGTGATGGGCGACATTCAGCTTCCCTTCTGACGGGCCGGCAGGGACTCGCCCTCCTGCCAGCGGGCCATGGTCCAGAGCAGGTCGGACAGGCGATTGAGATAAGCGACGGCGAGGGAGCCGGGCGCGGCGGCGCCCACGGACAGGCGCTCGGCCCTGCGAACCACGGTGCGGGCCACGTCCAGGAGCGCCCCCGTGCGGTTCTGACCCGGCACCACGAACTCGGTCGGAAGACCCGAGCGTTGGGTCAAGGCGTCGATGTGGTCCTCGAGGCCCGCCACCATCTCCTCCGTGACCAGCGTCTGGCCCCCGGCCAGCTTGTGGCGGTTGTCGTCGCCGGTCGCCAGATCCGCCATCAGGACCCACAGGTCCCGCTCCAGGGCCACCAGGAGGTCGTCGAGCTCGGACCCCTGCTCGGCCTCGGACCGGGCCAGGCCCAGGAAGGCCTGGGCCTCGTCCACGGTGCCGTAGGCGTCGACGAGCGGGGCGTCCTTGGCCGTGCGGCCACCGAAGTACAACCCGGTGGTCCCGTCGTCGCCCTTCCTCGTGTAGATCGTCATCGGCGACGCCAATCTACGTTTCCGCAGGTACGCTCATGCCCAATGTCACTATCCAACATCTCCGGTTTCCCGCGCATCGGCCCACAGCGGGAGCTCAAGGTCATCACCGAGCGCTACTGGCGGGGTGAGGCCTCCCAGGACGAGCTGGAACAGGCCGGGCGGGAGATCCGCCACGCCAACTGGCGTTTCATGCAGGAGTCCGGTATCGACCTGATCCCCTCCAACGACTTCTCCTACTACGACCAGGTCCTGGACACGATCGCCCTCACCGGCGCCGTGCCCGCTCGCTACGGCCACCCCGGCGGCCCGGTGGACCTCGACACCTACTTCGCCATGGCGCGCGGCCGCCAGGACGGAGGCGTCGACGTCACCGCCATGGAGATGACCAAGTGGTTCGACACCAACTACCACTACCTGGTCCCCGAGCTGGGCCCGGACACCGACTTCGCGCTGTCCAGCGAGAAGCCCTTCGCCGAGCACGCCGAGGCCAGGTCCCTCGGTGTGGAGACGGTGCCGGTGTTGGTGGGCCCCATCTCGTTCCTGCTCCTCTCCAAGCCGGCCGACGGCGTGGCCGAGGACTTCGACCCCCTGAGCCTCCTGGACCGCCTCCTCCCCGTCTACGAGGAGGCCCTGGCCCGCCTGGGCGGCGCAGAGGCGGCGTGGGTGCAGCTCGACGAGCCGGTCCTCGTCCAGGACCGCACCGATGCCGAGCTGGAGGCGTTCCGGACCGCCTACGAACGCCTGGGCGCCGCCCCGGAGCGTCCCAGGCTGGTGGTGAAGACCTACTTCGACCACGTGGGAGCCGCTCTCCCGCTCTTGGGCCGGCTGCCCGTTGAGGGCATCGGGCTCGACTTTCACCGGGGCGGGCACAACCACCAGCTCATCCACGATGAGGGCGGCTTCGAGACCAAGACGCTCTTCGCCGGCGTGGTGGACGGCCGCAACATCTGGATCAACGACCTCGGAGCCAGCCTGGACCTGCTCGAGCACCTGGCCGGGCACGCCGGCGACCTGGTGGTCTCCACCTCCTGTTCCCTGCAGCACAGCCCGATCGACCTCGATGCCGAGACCGACCTCGATGCCGAGATCCGCTCCTGGATGGCCTTCGCCCGCCAGAAGGTGGCCGAGGTCGCCAC
>JALZKD010000163.1 GCA_030859405.1 Actinomycetota bacterium
CGGCACGACCGGCGGGACGACAGGTGGCGGCGGCACCGGCGCCGGCCGCACCCCGGGCGGCGGGGGTGGCGCAGGCACCGAGCCCCGGCGGGGGTCCCGGGTGGCGCTTCAGGACGTCTTCATGGAGGGGGGCAGGGTCAAGGCCAACGTCAGGGTGAACGACACCGTGCACAAGGTGGCGGCCGGCGAGGTCTTCGCCACCAACTTCAAGGCCGTCTCCCTCTCCCAAGCCGATCGTTGCGGGCGTTTCCTCTTCGGCGACGACTCCTTCCGCCTCTGCAGGGGGGAAGAGATCCTGAAGTAGACAGCGGCCCGGCTCGGATCCTCAAGGATCGCGAGCCGTCGGTCGATAGCGAGTCTGATGACACTTCGGTGGTGCCGGCCCAGCGCGACCTCGGACGACCAGGCTGGTTTCACCGTCATCGAGATGGTGGTGGCCATGAGCCTGCTGTCGGCCGTCATGCTGTCGGCGGCGTCCGTGCTCTACGGGGGCATGGGCGCCCTGGTCGCCTCCCGGCAACGGTCCGCCTTCGTCGAGATCGCCAACGCCGAGATGGAGAAGCTGCGGGCCACGCCCTACCCGTCGGTGGGCGTTAACACCGGTGACACCGCCACCTACCAGGGCAGCCCGCCCACGTTCGAGGGACGCGAAGCGGTGGTGCTGGCGTCAGGGGCCCCGCCCGCAGTCAGCACCGTGACCTCCAGCCCGGTGAGAGGCATCGTCCTGCCCTACACCGTCCGGCGCTGGGTCACATGGAGCCCCGTGGGCGTGGGCCGGCTCAAGCGGCTCGACGTGGAGGTGCAGTGGACGGAGAACAACCGCGCCCTGCGCACCCTCCGCCTGACGTCGCTCCTGTACCCGGGAGGCGGCCAGGCGACCTCTCTCTCGGCCAACCAGCCCCCGGTGGCGGCGATGGCGACTCCCACCCGGGCCGGCATGACCTTCTCCTTCGACGGCTCCGGCTCCAGCGACCCCGACGGCAGCAGCAGCGCCCTCAGCTACGCGTGGAACTTCGGCGACGGCACCACCGCGTCGGGCGCCACACCCACCCACACGTACGGCGCCGCCGGCTGCTACCCGGTCACCCTCAAAGTCACCGATGCCGGCGGAGCGTCGTCGCCCCCCGTGTCGCGGCACGTCTCGCCCAGCGAGACGGACCCCGTGGCGTCCTTCGCCTTCTCCCCGGCGAGCGGGACGGCGCCGCTGGCCGCCAACTTCAACTCGACGTCCACTGACCCCGAGAACTGCATCGCGGCGTGGGACTGGGACTGGGGCGACGGCAGCGCCCATGGCACCACCGAGCAGGCCAGCCACGTCTTCGAGTCGGCCGGCACGTTCACCGTTCGCCTCACCGTGACCGACGGAAGCGGTCGGAGCTCGTCGGCCGTGGCCACCATCCAGGTGGACCCCCTCAACTGCGACGCCGTGTCCGGCTCGTTCAAGAACCCGGGCACGAACGCGCTGGCCAACGACATCCTGGTCAGCAGGAACAACAAGCCGGCCAACACGACATTCACCTTCACGGCCACCAGCAACGACGCCTGCACCGGCCTCACCGCCCAGCTGCCCCACCAGGGCGGTGTCCTCACGGTCAGCCTCGGCGTGCAGTCGAGCGTGGGCGGGATCAAGAACTGGGCCGGAACGGCGTCGGTGTCGACCAGCGACAGGTTCAACGTGGGCAGCAACCAAACCGCCACCATGAAGGCCTCTGGCGTCGGCCCCACCGGCGTCACCACCAGCGACAGCCTCACCTACCCCTTCAACGTCCATGAGTAAGACAGCTCCCACCGCACCAGGCCAGGACCAAGACGGCTTCACCCTGGTGGAGCTGATGATGGTGGTCCTGCTCATGGGGCTGTTCGGGATCGCCCTCCACACCAGCGTCGATGCCTTCGTGCGCGTCACCCGGACCACTCAGGACAAGAGCTCGGTGTCCGACCAGGTGCGTACCGCCATGGAGGCCATGGCCCGGGACCTGCGGGCCGCCAACCCAATCGACGACATGGCCCCCGGCTCGGTCGTCGACTACCAGAGGAAGGTCACCTTCTCGGTGTTCTGCTCCACGCCGGGCACGGCCAGCTGTGGCAGTGACCGGCTGCGCCGCGTCACCTACCAGGTCGTCGGCAACCGACTGGAGCGGGTGGTGGGGACCACCACCACTGTGCTGATCGGGCCCAACGCCCAGACGGCGGTACCTGTGGACCAGCGCCTCGGGGCTGTGGTCAACCCCGTCTCCGAGCCGGTGTTCGCCTACTTCGACAAGACCGGGACGGCGCTCGACGTTTCCTCTGCCGATTCTTCGGTCACCACCCGTCGGGTCCACGACTGCACCCGGTCGGTGCAGGTCCACCTGAAGGTGGTGTCCGAGCCCCGGAAGCCGGCCACCGCCTACAACCTGGTGACCACGCTCGACCTCAGGAACTTCAGCGACGTGGTCGGATGCTGACGCGACGCCGGCGGCATGCCCGTCGGCCCGACGACGAGGCGGGCAGCGTGATGATCGTGGTCATCGTGATGCTGGTGGTGGGCCTCCTGGTCACGGCCGTGCTGGTCCAGGTGGAGGGGAGCCTGAACCTGGCCCGCACCGACCAGAACCGCACCAACGCCTTCCACCACGCCAACGCCGGCGTCGATCAGGCCCTGTACCGCATAGCCACGAACGACTCGTCCGGCGCCGGTTACCAACCGACCGCCAACGGCTTCAACGAGACGGTGACGTCGGGCACCTCGCAGTTCGAGGTGGTGGCGACCAAGCAGTCGGACCGGGTGTGGGAAGTGCGCTCCACCGGCACCGATCCCTCCGGGCGGCGGCGCCAGGCCGTGGCCACCGTCGGGGCCCGGTCGCTGTTCGAGAACGGGTTCTTCACCCTGCAGAACTTCAACCTCACCGGCACCCAGGTGACCCCCGTGGCCTACCGCAGTTCGGTGTGCCCCGCCGCCGACTGCTTCGAGCCCACGCCGGTCCCCGGCTATCTGGGGAGCAACTCCGCCATCACCGGCTCCGCCGCCACAGCCGCCGAGTTCGTGGCCCGGTGGGGCGGGTTCAACATGTACGGGCGCAGCAACCAGGCCGACGCCGATGCCAACTGCTTCGAGAACGACTGTGGTACGGCGCCCAAGGTGCAGGCCATCACCAACCGGTTGGAGGTGGTGGTGCCCCAGGCGCCGAGCACGGCCACGCCCTGCCCCAACGGCGGCAACATCGGCCGCCGGGGCCAGATCACGACCATCCCGCCCGGCGACTACACGTGCGAGAACCTGAACTTCCAGGGCACCATCAACATCTCGGACGCCACTGGCACCGTCCGGTTCTGGGCCGCCCGCACCTTCACCGTGGGCGAGGGCGCCGTGGTCAACCGCTACCAGCGCACCCCTCGCTTCCAGGTCTACTTCCCGGAGCAGGGCGCGTCCACCAGCAGCAGCATCTGCGACTCCGAGATCTGGGCGCTGCTGCTCACCCCCGGCCTCACCGTGGACTGCACCGGCGGCCACCAGCCGAAGATCTACGGCGCCGTGGTGGCCAAGCTCCACGA
>JALZKD010000066.1 GCA_030859405.1 Actinomycetota bacterium
GTCACCGCGTCCACGACCTGACGGCAACCACTTGTCCGCGGGCGGTCGATGGCGGATGATGGCCCAGAGGCGAGGACGGGAGCGAACCGATCATGAACGTGGAAGGCATCCTGAAGGACAAGGGCCACGAGGTACAGACAGTCGGTCCCGACACAGCGGTGGTGCTGGCCGTGGACCGCTTGAGCACCATGCAGATCGGGGCCCTCGTCGTCTCCGCCGATGGCAGCAAGGTCGACGGGGTGATCTCGGAGCGAGAGGTCGTGCGCGGTCTGGCCCGTCACGGGCCTCGGCTGTTGGACCTGAAGGTCGCCGACGTCATGACTCCCCACGTCCCGGTGTGCTCGCCCGAGGACCCAATCAAGGACGTGATGGCGCAGATGACCCGCACACGCAACCGCCACATTCCGGTTGTGCAGGGCGCCCAGTTGTACGGTTTGGTCAGCATCGGTGACCTCTTGAAGCACCGCTTGGAGGAGTTGGAACTTCAGACCAACGTGTTAAGGGACCCTTACATCACCCGCCACTGATCCGACCGCCGGCAGGCGCACCTCGACCTCGAGGCCGCCTTCGGTGCGGGCCCGGGCGGTCGCGGCGCCGCCGTGGACCGCGGCCACCGATCGGGCGATCGAGAGACCGAGCCCCACCCCGCCCCTGGGCCCAGCGGTGCGCTCGGCGCCGAGCCGGCGGAAGGGCTCGAACAGCATCTCCACCTGGTCGGGGGCGACCGCATCGCCGGTGTTGCTCACCCTGAGGACGGCCTCGGCATCGGCAGGGAAAGAGCCACGTCAACCCGCCCGCCAGGATGGTTGTGGCGGACTCCGTTCTCCATCAGGTTGGCCACCACCCGCTCCAGCGGGGGCCGGTCTCCGAGCACCGTCACCGGGGAGAGGTCGAGCGTCACGGACACCTCCGCCTCGGTTGCCTCGGCTGCGCCCTGGGCCCGCACCTCCGCCACCACCTCGTCAAGCGGTACGGCGTCGCTCGTGGCCCGGCCCCGGTCGCTGCGGGCCAGCACCAGGAGGGAGTCGATGAGCCGCTCGGAGCGCTCCGTGGCGTCTCGCACCGTCTCGGCCATGGCTCGCAGCTCACCCGAAGAGGCGCCGGGGTCGGCCAGGGCCACGTCGATCTGGGCCCTGATGATCGAGAGCGGCGTGCGCAGCTCGTGGGAGGCGTCGGCCACGAACCGGCGCTGGCTGGCGAAGGCCTTCTCGAGCCGCCCGAGCATGGCGTCGAAGGTGTCGCCCAGCTCCTTCAGCTCGTCGTCGGGGTCCTGCAGGGCCAGGCGCTCGTGTGGTGTTGGGATCGGTGGCCGCCGAGCGGCTGGGCGTTGACCGGGCAGACGGGTCCGTGCAGGTATGGCTGGGCGGACGTTGGTTCACCGTGGTGGGGATACTGGAGCCGCTGTCGCTGGCCCCGGGGTTGGACCGCGCCGCCCTCATCGGCTTCCCTGTGGCGGCCTCCGCCCTTGGCCACGACGGGTCCCCTTCCACGGTGTACGTGCGCACCACTCCCGACCAGGTGGACGCCGTGCGCGGAGTGCTCGGGCGCACCGCCAACCCCCAGAACCCCGAGGAGGTCCGGGTCAGCCGGCCTTCGGACGCGCTGGCGGCCCGGGCCGCGGCCGACGACGCCTTCACCGCCCTGCTCCTCGGACTCGGAGCCGTGGCTCTGCTGGTGGGCGGTGTGGGCATCGCCAACGTCATGGTGATCTCGGTCCTGGAGAGGCGCTCGGAGATCGGCCTACGCCGGGCTCTCGGCGCCAGCCGCAACCATGTCCGTCTCCAGTTGCCCAGAGCCGCTCATGGACTGCCTTGGTACCGGCGGCGGCGGTGGTGGGCGGTGTGCTCGGGGCCGTCACCGTGGGTGCCCTGGCCGGGCTGTGGCCAGCCATGCGGGCCGCTCGCATGTCGCCCACCGAGGCCCTCCGGACGGCGTGAATCTCTTCGGGCTACCGGAAGCCGACGGGCATCTCTTACAGTCACGCGGGTGGACACCACCGACATCTCCGATTCCGGCCACGCCGCCCTCCGTGCCGACATCCGCCGGCTGGGCAACCTGCTCGGGGAGACGCTGGCCCGCCAGGAGGGGCCCGAGCTGCTGGCGCTGGTGGAACGGGTTCGGGCGCGAAGCAAGGGCGAGGACGGCCTGGACGGGGTCCTGCAGGAGCTGTCGGCCACCACGGACCTCTCCACCCTGATGCGCCTGGCCCGGGCCTTCGCCGCATACTTCCAGCTGGCCAACGTGGCCGAGCAGGTCCACCGGACCCGGGGCGAGGACAGCCAGCCGCTCGAGACGAGGAGCTGGCTGGCCGAGACCGTCGAGCGGATCCTCGCCGCCGGCCTGCCCCAGGCCGAGGTGTCGGCCATCGTGAGGCGCCTCGAGCTGCGTCCGGTCTTCACCGCTCATCCCACAGAGGTGGCCCGCCGCTCCGTCCTCACCAAGCTGGCGGCCATCGCCGAGCTGCTCGGCGCCGAAGCCGACACCGACCCGGCCTCGGCGGCGCCGGCGCGGGTGGAACGCCACCTGGCCGAGCTCGTGGACCTGCTGTGGCAGACCGACGAGCTGCGCCATGACCGCCTCACGCCCGTGGACGAGGCCGCGGCGGCCATGTACTACCTGGGCCGGACGGCCTCGTCGGTGGCGCCCGAGCTGGTGGAGGACCTGGAGGTCGAGCTGGGATCGCTGGGCCTCGAGGTGGATCTCGGCTTCCGGCCCCTGCGCTTCGGCACCTGGGTGGGGGGCGACCGTGACGGCAATCCCCACGTCACCCCCGATGTCACGGCCACGGTGCTGCGTCTCCAGCACGATCGGGCCATGGAGGTCCTGATCGATGGGGCCGACCGCCTGGTCGACGAGCTGAGCTGCTCCACCCAGGTGGTGGGGGTCTCCGACGAGCTGGCGGCCACGCTGGAGCGCGACCGGGACCTGCTGCCCGAGGTCGACGAGCGCTACCGCCGGCGCAACGCCGAGGAGCCCTACCGGCTGGCCGGGTCCTACATCCGTGGCCGGCTCCAGCGCACCCGCCAACGCTTCTGGGACGGTGGCCCGCACCGGCCCGGACAGGACTACCAGCGGTACGAAGACCTCCTGGCCGACCTGGCCGTTCTGCGCCGGTCGCTCCTGGCCAACCGTGGTGACCTGATCGCCGAGGGTGCGCTGGGTCGCTTCGTGCGCCTGGCGAGCGTTGTCGGTTTCCACCTTGCCGTGATGGACGTGCGGGAGCACGCCGACCGCCATCACTCGGCACTGGCCGTCCTCTACGAACGTCTGGGCGAGCCCGGTCCCGGCGCCGGCGGCCAGCCCTACGCAAGCCTGGAGCCCAAGGCCCGCCTCGCCCTTCTGGGCGAGGAGCTGGCCGGGCGACGGCCCCTGCTCGGGCCCACCACTCGCCTCGAGGGTGAGGCCGCCGGCGTCCTGGCCGTGTTCCACACCATCCGGGAATCCCTCGACCGCTTCGGGGACGAGGCGGTGGGCAGCTACATCGTGTCCATGACCCGCGGAGCCGATGACGTCCTGGCTGCGGCGGTGCTGGCCCGAGAGGCTGGTCTGGTCGACCCTCAGGGGGGCGTAGCCCGCGTCGCCCTGGTGCCGTTGCTGGAGACCGTGGAGGAGCTGGCCCGAGCCGGCGAGATCCTCGACCACCTGCTGGGCGAGCCTGGCTACCGCCGGCTCGTGGCCGCCAGGGGCCAGGTCCAGGAGGTGATGCTCGGCTACTCCGACTCCAACAAGGAGGCCGGCATCACCACCTCCCAATGGGAGATCCACCGGGCCCAGCGCCAACTGCGAGACGTGGCCCACGCCCACGGCGTGACGCTGCACCTCTTCTACGGGCGGGGAGGCACGGTGGGCCGCGGTGGCGGGCCCTCCCACGATGCCATCCTGGCTCAGCCGCCGGGCACCCTCGCCGGTGCGCTCAAGGTCACCGAGCAGGGCGAGGTGATCTCCGACAAGTACCTGTTGCCGGTGCTCGCCCGCCAGAACCTGGAGCAGACGCTGGCTGCCGCCCTCGAGGCCTCGGTGCTCAACCGGTGGCCTTCCGTGCCCCCGGCGGTCCTCCAGCAGTACGACGAGGCCATGGACCAGGTCTCATCGGCGGCGTTCAGCGCCTACCGCGGACTGGTCGACCGCCCGGAGCTCGTGCCCTACTTCCTCGCCACCACACCGACCGACCAGCTCGGTTCGCTCAACATCGGTTCTCGCCCCTCCCGCCGGCCGGGAGCCGAGGGTGGCCTGGACGGCCTGCGGGCCATCCCCTGGGTGTTCGGCTGGACCCAGTCCCGCCAGATCGTCCCCGGGTGGTTCGGCGTGGGCTCGGGCCTGGCCGCAGCCCGGCGGGCCGGGTTCGGTCCGGTGGTGGCCGACATGTACCGCTCGTGGCACTTCTTCCGCACCTTCCTCGCCAACGTGGAGATGACGCTGGCCAAGAGCCGGATGGACGTGGCCGAGTGCTATGTGTCGGGCCTGGCCGAGCCCGGTCTCCGACCGCTGTTCGACCAGGTGCGCACCGAGTACGAGACCACCGTCGAGGAGGTGCTGCAGGTCACCGGTGAGCGCCGGCTCCTGGACCTTCAACCGCTGCTCCAGCGCAACCTGCCCATCCGGGACACCTACCTGGCGCCTCTGCACCACCTCCAGGTCACCTTGCTGGCCCGGTCGAGGGCCCAGGAACGCCCCGACCCCGAGTTGCACCGGGCCCTCCTCATCACCATCAACGGCATCGCCGCCGGTCTCCGCAACACGGGTTGAGCAAGGAGTCGACGTGAGCCGACGGACCAAGATCGTGGCCACCATAGGACCGGCTTCGTCGTCGCCGGCGATGCTCGCTGAGCTGGTCGTTGCCGGCATGGACGTGGCCCGGGTGGGCCTGGCCCATGGTGGGCCCGACGAGCACGCTGCCGTCATCCGGAGCATTCGCCAGGCCGCGGGGGAGCGTTCTGTGGCCATCCTGGCCGACCTTCCCGGCCCCAAGGTCCGCACCGGGCCCTTCCCGCCGGAGGGCGCCATGTTGCGCCACGGCCAGACGGTGAAGGTGGTGGCAGGCGACGGTTCGAGCAGCGCCGGCCAGCTGGAGGTCGACTTCCCCGGAGCGCTCGACGCCCTCACCGAGGGGTGCACAGTGGGCTTGGGCGACGGCAGCATCGTCTTCGAGGTCGAGGACTCCTGGGCGGGCGGGGCCATGGTCACGGTGGTGCGCGGCGGCCTGGTGAAGGGTCGCCCCGGGCTGCAGCTGCCGTCGGGGACCCTGGCCGTGAGCGTTCCCACTCCGGCCGATCTGCGCCTACTGGAGGGCTGTTTGGCGGAGGGCGTGGACATGGTGGCCATGTCCTTCGTGCGCACTGCCGACGAGGTGTGCGCCGTGGTCGACGCCGCCGGCGCCGACCCGCCCATGGTGCTGGCCAAGGTGGAGACGGCGGAGGCGGTGGAGGAGCTCGACTCGATCCTGTCGGTGGCCGACGGCGTGATGGTGGCGAGGGGCGACCTCGGCATCCGCCTGCCACTCGAGGATGTGCCCCACGTGCAGAAGCACATCATCCGCACCAGCATCGCCGCCGGACGGCCGGTGATCACTGCCACCCAGATGCTCGAGTCCATGGTGACCTCACCCTCACCGACCCGAGCCGAGGTGTCCGACGTGGCCAACGCCGTGTTCGACGGCACCGACGCCGTCATGCTCTCGGCGGAGACGGCGGTGGGAGTGGATCCTCCCGGCGTGGTGCGCACCATGGCCCGGGTGGTGGAGCGGGCCGAGCAGGAGGCCGACTACACGCAGTGGGGCGCCAAGCTGGGCAAGCTCCGGCGCCAGGCCCAGGTGGCCACGCCGCTGCGCATCACCGACGCCGTGAGCCACGCCGCGTGGCAGGCGGCGGCGAGCGTGGATGCCGCCGCCATCGTGTGCTGCTCCCGCAACGGAGGCACGGCTCGGGCCATCGCCCGCTTCCGACCGATGGCGCCGGTGCTGGCCGTGAGCCCCAACCCTCGTACCGTGCGCCAGCTCGCGCTCACCTGGGGGGCCCAGGCCTTCCCCGGGACCATGCGGGCCAACACCGACGAGATCGTGTGGTACGCCACCGAGACCCTGGTCTTGCAGGGCCTGCTGACCAGTGGTGACGTGATCGTGGTGCTGGCCGGCGACCCCCACGACCCAGAGCCCGCGACCGACGTGCTCCGGGTGGTGCGGGTGCGCTGAGGCACCAGGCCTGCCGGTGCTGGCTGCCTACCGGCTGGCAGGCTTCTTGGGGGCGACCTCCCAGGTACCGGTCAACACCACCAGCTCCGCCACCTCCCGCAGCTTCATGTTCCTGGCCTGGGACACCGACCGCAGCACGTCGAAGGCAGCGTCGGCGGTGGTGCGCTCGCGCTCCATGATGATGCCCTTGGCCTGGCCGATGACGTCCCTCGACTTGAGCGCCTCCTCGAGGTGGCGGCCGAGCTCCTGGGCCTGGTGATAGGCCTCGGCGTTGGCCACGGCCACAGTCGCCTGGATGGCGAACGCCCCCGACAGCTCTTGGTCCTCGTCGTCGAACATGGTGGAGAGGCTGTACAGGTTGAGGGCGCCGATGGTGCGGTCCTCCACCCGTAGGGGCAAGGAGAAGGAGCTGACCACACCCTCGGAGGTGGCCGCGGCCGGGAAGCCGGACCAGCGCGTCTCCTCGGTCATGAGGCCGCTGCTGACCACCCGGCCCGTGGAGATGGCCTCCAGGCACGGCCCCTCCCCGCCGCCGTACTGGTGCTCATCCACCCGCTCGGCCACGGGGTCGCTCGACACCCTTGTGCGCACCTTTTCCTTGGGCTCCCTGGTGAGCACCGAGACGCTGCAGCTGTCGCAGGCGGGGACCAGGGAGACGCTCAGGTGGGTTACTCGCTTCAAGAAGCAATCGATGTCCTGGTCGCTGAGCAGGGCCTGGTGGAGCCTGGCAACCTGGCGATCGAACTCATCCGTGCCGGACACGTGCGCTCTCCCTCTCCGGGGGGCACCCCTCCGACCACGGACATCGGCTGAGCGACCTGGCACCTGAGCGGATTGCTCCGGACCTCACCAAGGGTACCAGGCGGGTGGTCCGGGCCTGGGCTAGGGCGTCCCGGAGCTCTGCGTGCGGTCGGCCGGCGACTGACCGGAGTACTCCGGGTCGAACGTCCAGTCGGGCTGCTTTCGAGCTTGCTCCTCGTCGAAGATGGCCTTGTGGTCGACGATGTCGAGGATGGGGACGATCAGCTCGGGGCGGGCCGGGCCCCGCCTCCCGTCGAGGTGGGCCGCCAGCTCGTCGGGGAACAGCCGCAGGATGCTGTCCACCACCCGCTGGTGCTGGTGGGCCAGGTAGCAGCGAGCCCGCTCCGAAACGGTGCCGACCCGGCTCTCGATGGCCTCGAGGACGTCCTCGTCGGCCTCCGACCGGCGCAGGGTGTCGAGCAGCTGGTCCAGGGCCAGGCCGTCCTGCTTGCACGGGCTGCACTGCCCGCAGGACTCCACGCCGAGGAAGTGGGAGACGCCCTGGGCTACGGCCGCGGGGTCGGTGGTGTCGTCGAACACGATGAAGCCGCCGGTGCCGAGGCCGCTGCCGGCGTCCTCCATACCCTCGTAGCTCACAGGCGTGTCGAGGGCCGACCCCGGGAGCAGAGGCGTGGCCACGCCGGCCATGACCGCCCTCACCCTGTGCCCCGACGCCAGTCCGCCCCCGATGGTGTCTATGACCTCCCCGAGGGGTGTCCCCAAGGCGAACTCGGCCACGCCGTGGCGGCGTGTTCGCCCCGTGACGGTGCACACGATGGTGCCCGCCGACTGCTCGGTGCCAACGGAGCGAAACCAGTCCGGTCCCTCTGCGAGGACGGCGGCCACGTTGGCGAAGGTCTCGGCGTTGTTCACCAGCGCCGGGGGCATGACCTGGGCGTCGGGCCCCGCCATCTCCACGCCCGACGCCGCGGAGGCGACGGCGGTGCCGGTCTCGTCGACGCCGTGCCGGAAGGGAGGAGCAACGCGCGGGAAGGGCGGGCGCCCGGCGATGACCTCGAGCAACGCTGTCTCCTCGCCGAAGAGGTACTCGCTCGGGCCTTCGACGACGAACATCTCCACACCGTCGACCCAGCCCGCCTCCCGCACCTCGTCCATGGCGGCGCGCACCCGTGCGATCTCTTGGTGGAAGGAAGCCTTGAGGGCCACGATCACGCCGTCGGAGCCAAGTGCTGCCGCGGCGGCCAAGGCGCCCTCCAGGACTCGGTAGGGGTCGGCCCGCACGATGGCCCGGTCCTTGAACGTCCCCGGCTCCCCCTCGGCGGCGTTGACCACCACGGTGGCGGGCACGGCCGGGGAGAGGTTCTCGGCCACGGTGCGCCACTTGAGCCCGGTCGGGAACCCAGCACCCCCCCGGCCCCGCAGGCCGGCCGCCTCGAGCTCCTCGATCACGCCCGTCGGACCGAGCCGTCGAGCGGCCTCCAGACCGCGGCCGCCCCCCTGGCTCACATAGTCGGCGAGCGTGGCCACGGGCTCGGTGGCGAGGACCCTCGACTCGGTCGGCATGGGCGCCATCTTGTTGGCTCGGCGTCCGCCGTGCCAGGAGGGAATGCTCTCGACCACACCCGCCGGAGCACGGTCGTACAATGAGCGCCATGGGCAGAGGAGACCGCTCGAAGGTTCGCTGGAAGAACGACAGGATCAAGAAGAAGAAGGAGCGGGACCGCCGGCAGCCGCAGGCCGCGGCCGCGCCCGAGCAGGAAATCGGAGGCGATCGGTAACCGCTATAGCCGGGTAAGAGTCCAAGCGAGTACCATCGGAACTTCCGTCTATCGCGAGCAATCACTCCCCCAAACTCACCATGCATCCTGCCGTCGCTGACGTTCAAGAGCCAGCCGCCTTCGCACCCACGATCGCCCAGCCCCCCGCGCCCTCGAAGCCCCCGCGGCGCTTCCTCCGCAGGAGCCTGATCGGCGGGGCGGTGCTGTTGGCGTTGGCCGGCAGCGGTGTGGGCGCCGCCTACGCCTACGACCGCTCCACCGACGACCGCTTCCTGCCCGGCGTGCGGGTTGCCGACGTGGACGTGGAGGGCCAGCGGCCCGCCGAGGTGGTCTCCAATGTGGATGCCCGCTTCCGGGCCGAGGGCGACAAGGAGGTCCCGGTCACCGTCGTCGGGGCGAACAGCGGGAACGGCGGGAACGGCGGGAACAAGGCCCCCGCCAGCCCCAGCCTCGAAGAGCTGGGCCTGCGCGCCGATACGGCGGCGGTCGTGGCCCGGGCGCATTCGGACGAACGGTCCATGGGAATGCCCCGGCGGGTGTGGCACCGCCTGTTGGGCAAGCCTGTAGACCGCAGCTACCCGGTGCGCTTCCGCCTCGATGCCGGTCGGGTGACGGCGGTGATGGCCAATCTGGCCAAGGAGGTGGACCGCAAGCCCGAGGACGCCAAGATCGACACGTCCACCGGGTTCGTCACCATCACGCCGGCCGTGCCGGGCCGGGCCCTCGACCAGAAGTTGGGCCAGAGCCGGCTCATGGAGGCCGGGGAGCGGCTGGCCAACGGCGAGGCCCCGGGAAGCGAGACGGCCAAGGCCGGCGTGGAGGTGCCCGTCGGCGCCATCCCACCCAAGGTCACCACCTATGCCGACGTCATCCTGATCCGGACCAACGAGAACCGCCTCTACCACTACGAGAACGGCGCCCTGGCCAGGGCCTACACGGTGGCGACGGGCACGCCCCAGTACCCCACGCCGAAGGGTCGCTTCCAGATCACCTTGAAGCGGTTCCGTCCCACATGGGTCAACCCCGATCCCGGCGGTTGGGGCGCCAGCCTGCCGCCCAGCATCCCCCCGGGCCCCGGCAACCCGCTAGGCACCAGGGCCCTGAACCTCAACGCCCCGGGCATCCGCATCCACGGCACCGCCAACGTGGCCTCGCTCGGCACCGCCGCCTCTCACGGCTGCATCCGCATGTCGATCCCTGAATCCGAAGCGCTGTTCGACCGGGTGGAGACGGGGACGCCGGTCATCATCATTCCGGGCCCGGGGGTGATCAAGCCGGCGCCCGCCGTACCGAGCAGCACCTTCAACCCCGCCGCTCCGGTCGACCTCGAGGCGGGCTGACGACTCCGACCAGCTCCCTTCGGCACTCCGGCTCCGTCGTGGGGTCCCCCACCGGGAGGTGACGCTATGACATCGTCGTTCGGCCGGTCCCCCTGGGAGCGGGCCGGCTCGTCAAGTGCTGTTCTAAGAGAAGGACATGCGCACATGATCAACGTCAGCGAGGTCGAGGTACCGGAGCTCCC
>JALZKD010000067.1 GCA_030859405.1 Actinomycetota bacterium
CCCGAGGGTACTCAAGGCTCCCATCACCCTGATCCCGACGCCGCAGATCATGGCGCCCCCGAACCCCGCGGCGTCCCGCCCCTGGCGTCGCCACGGCGTCCCCCGAAGGTCCTCCGCGAGTTCCTCCGCACCGAGACCGCCGGCGGGGTGGTGCTGCTGGTCGCGACCGTGGTCGCCCTGGTCTGGGCCAACTCGCCGTGGAGGGCCGCCTACGCGTCGGTATGGGCCACGGAGCTGTCACTGCGCATGGGGGAGCTCTCTGTGGCCGAGGACCTCCGGCACTGGGTGGACGAGGGGCTCATGGCCATCTTCTTCTTCGTGGTCGGCCTCGAGATCAAGCGAGAGCTGGTGGCGGGCGAGCTGCGCAGCTGGCGGACGGCGGCTCTCCCGGCCGTGGCCGCCCTGGGTGGCATGGTCATTCCCGCCGCCCTCTACACCGCCGTCAACCTCGGCCAGGAAGGCGCCAGTGGTTGGGGGATCCCGATGGCCACCGACATCGCCTTCGCCCTTGGCCTAGTGGCCCTCCTGGGCTCACGGGTCCCCTCGTCGCTGCGCCTCTTTCTCTTGACCCTTGCCATCGTGGACGACATCGGGGCCATCGTGATCATCGCCGTCTTCTACTCGGACGGCATCCGGTGGCCTCCCCTCGCCGGCGCCGCGGTGCTCCTGCTCGCCGTCGGCCTGCTCCCGAGGGCCCGCATCTACTGGTTGCCCGCCTACGCGGCGCTGGCCTTCGGCACCTGGGCACTGGTGTTCTCCTCCGGCGTGCACGCCACCATCGCCGGCGCCCTCCTGGGGCTGCTGACGCCGGCCCGTCCCGTGGCGCCGGCCCAGGTGGTGCGCCGATGGGCCGAGGACCTCAGCGACGAGCCGTCGGCGTCCGAGCAGTCCCGCATGTGTGACCTGGCCCGATCGGCCAAGTCGGTGACCGAACGCCTGCAGGAGGCCCTCCACCCCCTCACCAGCTTCGTGGTGATCCCCCTCTTCGCCCTGGCCAACGCCGGGATCACCTTCGACGCCGGGGCCCTCTCGGCCCGAGGCGCGGAGTCGGTCGTGATCGGCGTGGTGGTGGGGCTGGTGGCGGGCAAGATCCTGGGCATCAGCGGGTTCTCCTTCGTGGCCGTACGGCTGGGGCTGGGGTCGTTGCCGCCTGGCGTGGGTTGGAGCCAGCTGGTGGGCGTGAGCGCCGTGGCCGGGATCGGGTTCACCGTGTCGCTGTTCATCGCCGGGCTGGCCCTCGAAGGCCCGCAGCTGATGGCGGCCAAGCTGGGCATCCTCGGCGCCTCGTTGCTGGCGTCCACGTTGGGGGTGGGATGGCTCTGGGCCGCCGCCCGCCGTGCACCGACGCCTGAGTAGAGGACCACCTCGAGGGAGGGCTTGTTTTTTGGCCACCCGAAACCTATCTTCTCCATCCGCAAACATGGCTTCCATCCTTTCCCGATCCGAGCGCGAGACGCTGAAGGCGATCTACCGCCTCGCCGGTCCGGCGGGGGCCACCGCCGGCGCCCACACGGGTGACCTGGCTCACGCGCTGGGCGTCAGCCCGGGCACCACCACGGCGACGATCAAGCGCCTGGCCGACCGGGGACTGGTCGAGCACAAGCCCTATCGAGGGGTGCTGCTCACCCGGGACGGCCGTCGGGCGGCCGTGGCCGCCATCCGCCGTCACCGCATCGCGGAGCGCTTTCTCTCCGACATGCTGGGCTACCCGTGGAGCGAGGCCGACCGTCTCGCTACCACCTTCGAGCACGAGCTGCCCCAGGAGGTGGAGGAGCGTCTGTACGTCGCCCTGCACCGGCCCACCACCTGCCCCCACGGCTTCCCGATACCCGAGCCGGCCGAGGCCGACATCCCCGACATGCCGCCCCTCTACGATCTGCAACCCGGTGACGTGGCGGTGGTGGCGGTCCCCGGCGCCACCGACGACGAGGTAGTGGCCTTTCTCGACACCCTGGGGCTGCGCCCGGGCGTCCGGGTCCAGGTGAAGGAGAAGCACCCCTTCGACGGGCCCTTGGTGCTGGTGGTCGACGGGCATCAACGAACGGTGGGCGAGAAGGTCGCCCGGCAGGTACACGTGAGGAAGGACCGGGTCGGGCCGCAGTCGCCCGTAACCGAAGGGCCAGTTCAGACCAGAACGGAGCAACGCTTTGATGAGCAACCTGATCGCCGCTGAAGGGGGGTTCCAGCCGTTCCACCTCGGGGGGGCGGAGTTCTTCTGGCTGTACTTCTCCGCGGCCACGGCCGTGCTCGCCCTCGCCGTGGGGGTGGTGCTCATGAAGGGCGTGCTGGCGGCCGACCAGGGCACCCCGAAGATGATCGAGATCGCCCAGGCCATTCAGGAGGGGGCCCTGGCCTACCTGCGGCGCCAGTTCCGCACCATCGCCGTCATCCTCGTTCCCATGGCCGTGGTGGTGTTCCTCTCTTCCACGGCCGTGAAGCGGCCCGACGGCAGCATGGCCCTGACCTTCGCCCAATCGGGGGCCTTCCGGACCGTTGCCTTCGTGGCCGGTTGTGTGCTCTCGGGTCTCACCGGATTGGTGGGCATGAGCCTGGCCGTGAGGGGAAACGTACGCACGGCGGCGGCCGCCCGGTCCGGCTCGCTGCCCGCGGCCTTGAAGGTGGCCTTCCGCACCGGAGGCGTGGCGGGCATGTTCACCGTCGGCCTCGGCCTCCTCGGGGCCACGATCATCATCCTGCTGTTCCAGAACACCGCCTCGGCCATCCTGGTGGGCTTCGGGTTCGGTGGCTCTCTGCTGGCCCTGTTCCTGCGGGTGGGCGGGGGGATCTTCACCAAGGCCGCCGACGTGGGCGCCGACCTGGTGGGCAAGGTCGAGGCCGGCATCCCCGAGGACGACCCCCGCAACCCAGCCACCATCGCCGACAACGTGGGCGACAACGTGGGTGACTGCGCCGGCATGGCTTCGGACCTGTTCGAGTCCTACGAGGTCACCCTGGTGGCGGCCATCATCCTCGGAGTGGCCGCCTTCGACTCCATCGGGCTCAACCCGGCCCTGGGCCTGGTCTTCCCGGTCATCGCCCGGGCCATCGGCGTGCTGGCGTCCATCGTGGGCGTGTACGCGGTCCGGGCCACGCCCAGGGACAGCTCGGCCATGGCTCCCATAAACCGTGGCTTCCTCACCGCAGGGTTGCTCACCGTGGCCGGTACCTTCGCCGTGGCTCAGTTCTACGTGCACAACCTCCGGGTGGCGTGGGCCGTGGTGATCGGGCTGGTGCTGGCCCAGGTGGTGAGCCGCCTCACGGAGTACTTCACCTCCACCGAGACCGCCCCCGTGCGCGAGATCGCCCAGTCGGCCCGCACCGGGCCCGCCACCACGGTGCTGTCGGGCATCTCGTCGGGTCTCGAGTCCTCGGTGTGGGCCATCGTGGCCATCGCCGGCGCCCTCGGAGTGGCCCTCGCCCTGGGGGAGGGCAACCTCCAGTTCTCGCTGTACCTGGTGGCTCTCACCGGGATGGGGATGCTCGCCACCACCGGCGTGGTGGTGTCGGAGGACACATTCGGGCCGGTGGCGGACAACGCCGCAGGTATCGCCGAGATGTCGGGCGAGTTCTCGGGCGAGGCCGAGAAGATCATGGTGAGCCTCGACGCCGTGGGCAACACCACCAAGGCCGTTACCAAGGGCTTCGCCATCGGGTCAGCCGTGATCGCCGCCGTGGCCCTCTTCGCGTCCTACATCGAGACCATCGGGTCCGAGCTCGGGATCACCAAGACGGGATCGGAGCTGTTCCGCGACCCGGCCACGGCCATCAACGTGGCCGACCCCAAGACCTTCATAGGCCTGCTGATAGGCGGCTCGGTGGCCTTTCTGTTCTCGTCACTGGCCATCCGGGCCGTGAGCCGTACCGCGGCCGTGGTGGTGGAGGAGGTGCGGCGTCAGTTCCGGGAGAAGCGGATCATGGAGGGGATCGACAAGCCCGACCACGGCCGGGTCATCGACATCTGCACCAGTGCCTCGCTGCGCGAGCTCGCCACCCCGGCCCTCCTGGCCGTGCTCACCCCGGTCATCATCGGCTTCGGCATCAACTACTTCGCCCTCGGCGCCTTCCTGGCCGCGGTCATCCTCACCGGCCAGCTCATGGCCAACTTCCTGTCCAACGCCGGCGGCGCCTGGGACAACGCCAAGAAGTACATCGAGGACGGGAACGAGGGCGGGAAGGGCTCCGAGGCCCACAAGGCCGCCGTCATCGGCGACACCGTGGGCGACCCCTTCAAGGACACCGCGGGGCCGGCCCTGAACCCCCTGATCAAGGTGATGAACCTCGTGTCGCTGCTGATCCTGCCGGCGGTCATCAATCTCCAGGACAACGACGCGGCCCGCTTCACCGTTGCCGGCGTCGCCCTGGTGGTGCTTGGTGCGGCCATAGCCTTCTCCAAGCGCCAGCGCCCAGGGCTGGACGAGGGCGCGTCGCCCGGCGCCCGCACCGGCGAACCCGTCGCCCATTCCCATGTCTCGTCAGGAGACGGCCCCATGGGCGACGGGCCCGACCGCGGCGCCGACGGGGACGCCGGCATCGACGAGGAACCGGTGGACGCCACCCCTCAGGTGTCCCCCGGCTGGCCTTCCCGCTCTTCGTAGGTGCTGGCCGGACGGCTGCCTCCCGATGCCATGGATCAGTCCGCTGCGCCCGTGAGCCGGAGGTGCCCCAGCCTCCACCGGGCCACGGCCAGAGCCAGCACGGTGATGATGCACAGACGGCCCACGGCCGACCAGCCCGACGGGATGCCTTGGCGCACCAGGTCGGCGGGCACGTCGGTCAACCCGGTGAAGACGGCCCGAGCCTCCCACGTGGGAGCCAGCTGGGCTACACCGGTGAGGGCAGTGCCGAGGAGCCGTTCGCAGAGGAAGACCCAGAGCAGCGATACCAGGGTCGACCGGCGGGTCATGGCGCCGATGGCGACGAAGAGGGCCACGTAGGCCACGGCTCCGGTGGATGCGCCCAGGGCCGCTGGGCCTGCGGCCCCAGGCGAGCCGCCCACCACGGCGGCCAGGGCAAAGCCCGGTGCCAGAGCTCCCACCGCCACCGCCGAGCCACCGAGCCAGCGGCCCAGTGTGAGCGTGAGCAGCGATACGGGCGACAGCCAGGTGAACATGAACGTGCCCCGACGAACGTCGGCGCCGAGCACTGCGTCGCCGATCACGAGGGCGGCGAGGGGCAGCACCAGCCCGAACAGGCCGGCTGACGCCACCCGGGCGAAGGCGGCCTCCCTGCCACCGGCGGGGACGTGGGCAAGGAGTCCGAAGGCCAGGCACGCGCCGAACAGGACGGCCAACCCCGTCCAACGCCGGGCGGGCATGCACGCCCGTACGGTGTAGGAGACCACCGCCGTCACCGCACCAGCTCCCGGAACAGGCTCTCGAGCGAGTCGTCCAGAGGCCGGACCTCGAGCAGGCGGGCGTCCACCGAGCGAGCCAACCGGGGCAGGGCCACCGCCAGCTCGCGCGCCCTGCTGGTGCCCACGGTCAGCAGGTCGCCGTCCACTGAAAGGCCGGCCACGGCATCCAGGCTCACCAGGGCCGCGGCCAGCTCGCGGACCCGACGGGTCCGCACCAGCACGTGGCGCGGCCGGTCGGCCATGGCGTCGCGGATAGCCCGATGGTCACCGGCGGCGGCGATGCGGCCGTGGAGGAGCACGATCACCCTGTCGGCCATGGCCTCGACCTCGTGGAGGATGTGGGAGCTGGCCACGACGGTTCGTCCCTCGTGGTCGAGGCGGCGGAACAAGTCGATGAGCGCCGCTCGCTGGACGGGGTCGGTCCCGTTCAGAGGCTCGTCGAGGACCAGCACCTGGGGGTTGGTCACGAGGGCAGCGGCCACCTTGGCCCGCTGGCGCATTCCCTTGCTGAACTCCCTCAGCCGTCGTCCGGCGGCGTCGGTGAGGTCCACCGCGGCCAGCGCCGCCTCGGGCTGGTCGGGCCCCCTCACACCGTGGAGACTGGCCACGTAGCGCACGAAGTCCCGAGCGGTGAGGGTGTCGGGCACCGCCTCCTCCTCGGGCACTAGGGCCAGCATCCGATGGGTCCTGCGGTCGCTCCTCGGATTGCGTCCCGTCACTCGCACGGTGCCGGCACCGGGAGGGAGCAGGCCGACGATGGCTCGCATGAGGGTGGTCTTTCCGGCCCCATTGGGACCGAGCAGCCCGGTGATGCCCGGCCCGAACGAGCACCTGACCTGCGAGAGGGCGACCTTGGGGCCGAACCACACCGACAGGTCGTTCACCTCGACCGTCGGGTTGGCCGCCAGCGCGGGGTCGGCCATGAAGCCTGGCGCCGGTGGGGCGGCGGCTGCGCTCACTGCTCGGCCCACCGGTAACGGGCCAGCAGCAGAGCCACGCACGCCCCTGTTACCGCCAGGTAGCAGGCCACGGCCAGGACGCCTCCACCCTCCACGCCGCCGAGCGGCGTGTCGACGCCGATGTGGCCCAGGAAGACCAGATCCCGGACGAAGAGGGGGATGTCGATGACGCTCACCAGCGCCGCCGAACCCTGCCTGGAGGGACCCACGAGCACACCAGAGACCGATGAGCTCACCAGGATCAGGCCGAGGAACGAGGCCGCGGCCACCATGCGCCGGCTGGCCAGGGACGCCACGGCTGTCCCCAGGAGGGCCAGGTAGGCGGCCAGGACGGCGACGGCCAGGGGCACCTGCCACAGGACCTCGGCGTTGTCTCGGAGATAGTCGAGGGCGGCGTCGCTCACCAACATCTGACCTACGAACAGCAGGGCCTGGGGGAAGAAGCCGAAGGCGAACACCACGGCGAAGACGGCGCCGGCCTTGGCCACCACGTAGTCGGAGCCTGTCAGAGGGCGGCTGAAGATGAGGGCCAGCACCCGCTGACGTCGCTCCGGGCAGATCAGGTCCGGAGCGGTGACGGCCACGAACAGCAGGAGGGCGGTGGAGACCCCCACGTAGTCCCGGTAGGTGATGAACTCGAAGTCGGCGGCAGGGGTGTTCCGAATGACGTAGCCGACTCCAACGAAGACCGCGGCCGGGGCCGCGGCCACGGCCAGGAGGAGCCAGGGCAGGACCTTCTGCTTCCAGGAGCGGCGCAGCCCGAGCGATCGACGGAGCGACGCCAGCCACAGCGCTCGCACCGCGGCCCGGCGGCCGCCGCGAGGACCGTCGTAGCGGCGATAGCCGAGGTCGTAGACGCGGCCGGCAGGGGCGCTCACGAGCCCGCCCCCCGCGGCTCGCTCATCGGGTGGCTCGTCGCACGAATACCTCGTCGAGCGACGTGAGGCGGGTGGCCAGGCGGTTGAGCGGCAGGCCGAGGTCGCTCACCTCGTCGCGAACGGCGTCGAGGGCGGCCTCGCGGTCGGGGGCGGTGACCTCGACCCGGCTGCCCGAGACGGCGCAGGTGAAGCCCCGAGCCGTGAGCGCGGCGCCCAGAGCATCGACCGGCCCGTCGACTTCCACCAGGACGGTGCCCGTGGCGTCGAGCAGGGTGTCGGTTGGCCCCGCCACCACCAGCCTTCCACCGTCGAGCATCACCACGTGGTCGCACGCCCGTTGGACGTCGGCCAGGACGTGAGTGGACATCATCACCGACATGGCGTCGGCACCGAGGCGAGCGACGAGGTCGAGCATCTCGTCGCGTCCCGAGGGGTCGAGCCCGCTGGTCGGCTCGTCGAGGAGCACCACCTCGGGGTCGGCGACCAGAGCCTGCGCCAGCTTGGTGCGCTGGCGCATCCCGGTGGAGTAGGTGCCCACGGACCGGAAACGCGCTTCGTCGAGGCCCACCAGGTCCAGCATGTCCGATGCCCGCTGGCGGGCGGC
Source organism: Actinomycetota bacterium (assembly GCA_030859405.1). GTDB lineage: Bacteria > Actinomycetota > Acidimicrobiia > Acidimicrobiales > YB1-3. The sequence goes on from JALZKD010000067.1 coordinate 7,795, forward strand.
CCGGGCCGGGAGGCCGGCCAGCTCCCCGAAGGTGGCCACCACGTCGGCCGCGGACTGGTCGAGGGGCAGGCAGTCGTGCTCGGGCATGTAGCCGATGCGAGCCCGGATGCCGACGGGGTCCTCGGCCACATTGCGCCCCCCCACCTCCACGGTTCCCGAGGTGGGTCGGGCCAGGCCGAGGAACATGCGGAAGAGGGTGGTCTTGCCCGCCCCGTTGGCTCCGACGAGCCCCACCCGTCCGGCGGGGACCTCGACGTCGAGGTCGTCTATGGCGACCGTCGAGCCATAGACCTTCCTCAGATGGTGGGTGCGCAGCATGGCCGGGCGCCGGCCCCGGTACCTACTCGGCCCGGGCCCGAGAGCGACGGGCTCGCAAGGCCTCCCTGAGCACGGGTACGAGGGATACCGCCACGATGACGCCGATGATGGGCAGGAGGTAGCGATCGACGTCGAATGCCTCCCCCAGCAGGTAGCCGACCGTGGTCACTCCCACTCCCCATAGCAGGCCACCCAGGACGTTGTAGGCCACGAAGGTGGGGTAGTGCATGCGACCCACGCCGGCGACGATGGGCGCGAAGGTGCGCACGAAGGGAACGAAGCGCGCCAGCACGATGGTCTTCGGGCCGTGCTCGGCGAAGTAGAGGCGTGCCTTCTCCACGTGGCTCTGCTTGAAGAAGCGTGAGTCCGGCTTGCGGAACAGGGCAGGCCCCGCTCGGCGGCCGAAGATGTAGCCGACCTGGTCCCCGGCCACGGCGGCCACGAACACGCCGACGATGATCACCGGCAGTTGGAGGTCACCCTTGGCCGCGAACACGCCGGCGGTGATCAACAGCGAGTCACCGGGCAGGAAGAAACCGAAGAAGAGCCCGGACTCGGCGAAGACGACGAGTATGAGCCCGAGGGTGCCGAAGGTCTCGATCAGTTTGTCGGGGTGGAGAAGGTCCACGGATCCGAGGCTAGACGCCATGGTTCGCCGCCTTGCGGGTTGACAGGAAGGCGCGAACCTGTCCACGCTCGAAAGAGAGATGACCAAGCCCCTCGTGATCGTCGAGTCGCCGGCCAAGGCCAAGACCATCGCCACCTTCCTCGGCGGTGACTTCGTCGTGGAGTCGTCGATCGGCCACATACGCGACCTGCCCCGCAACGCCGCCGACGTCCCGGGCGCCCTGAAGGGAGAGTCCTGGGCCCGCCTGGGCGTGGACGTGGACAACGGCTTCAAGCCCCTCTACGTGGTGGCCCGGGAGAAGCAGGACCAGGTGAAGAAGCTCAGGTCGCTCGTCAGGGAAGCCAGCGAGGTGTACCTGGCGACCGACGAGGACCGGGAGGGGGAGTCGATCGCCTGGCACCTGCTCGAGGTCCTGTCGCCCCAGGTGCCCGTGAAGCGCATGGTCTTCCACGAGATCACCCGCGCCGCCATCGAGCGCGCCGTCGAGGACTGGCGCCAGCTCGACCGCAGGCTGGTCGACGCCCAGGAGGCCCGCCGCATCCTGGACCGGCTCTACGGCTACGAGGTCTCACCCGTTCTCTGGAAGAAGGTCATGCCCAAGCTCTCCGCGGGGAGGGTGCAGAGCGTGGCCACCCGCATGCTGGTCGAGCGCGAGAGGGTCCGGATGCGCTTCCGTTCGGCCCAGTGGTGGGGGCTGGAGGCCACCTTGGCCAAGGACGGCGCAGTGTTCGGCGCCGTGCTGTCGGCTCTGGATGGCCGCCGTCTGGCCGACGGCAGGAGCTTCACCGAGGACGGTCAGCTCCGGGCCGATGCCGACGTGGTGGTGCTGGACGAGGCTTCGGCCCGCGGCCTGGCGGCGCGCCTGGCCCAGGCCGAGTTCGCCGTCCGTTCGGTTGAGGAGAAGCCCTACAGGGACCGGCCCAAGCCGCCGTTCATGACCTCCACGCTCCAGCAGGCGGCCGGCACCAAGTTGCGGTTCTCGGCTCAGCGCGCCATGCAGGTGGCTCAGCGTCTGTACGAGAACGGCCACATCACCTACATGCGGACCGACTCCACCACCCTCTCGCAAACCGCTCTGGCCGCGGCCCGGGCCCAGGCCACTCAGCTCTACGGCGCCGACTCCGTTCCCGGCGCCCCTCGTATCTACCAACGCAAGGTGAAGAACGCCCAGGAGGCTCACGAGGCCATCCGGCCCGCCGGCGACACGTTCCGCCACCCCCGGGAGGTGGCGAGGGAGGTGGGTCCCGACGAGGCCCGTCTCTACGACCTGATCTGGCGCCGCACCGTCGCGTCCCAGATGAAGGACGCCACGGGGCACACGGTGACCGTTCGCCTGGGAGCCACCTCCTCCGAGGGCGAGGACGCCGAGCTCTCGACCGGGGGCACGGTGATCACGTTCCTGGGCTTCCGCCGCGCCTACGAGGAGGGCGCCGAC
>JALZKD010000010.1 GCA_030859405.1 Actinomycetota bacterium
GCCGCGGCCAGGGCCGCGGCCCGGGCCGGCGGGGGCAGGCGGGGGTCGAGGGGGAAGACGGCATCACCCCGGTCCCACGCCGCCCGCAGATCGTCGACGAACCGCGGTGTTCCCACGGCGTCGAGAACGGCCAGAGAGGGCACCTAAGTAGGGTAACGAGGCCATGACTGACGCCATCCCGGAGTGGAGCGAGACAGGGAGCTACGGCGACATCCGTTACCAGACGGCCGAGGGCATGGCCAAGATCACCATATGTCGGCCCGAGGTGCGCAACGCCTTCCGCCCCCAGACGGTCTTCGAGTTGTCGGACGCCTTCCACCGGGCCCAGGACGACCCCGCGGTCGGCGTGGTGATCCTCACCGGCGAGGGTCCGCTGGCGTTCTGCTCGGGTGGCGACCAGCGCATCCGTGGTGATGACGGGTACCTGGGTGACGACGACGTTGCCGTCCGGGGCATCGGCCGGCTGAACGTGCTCGACCTGCAGGTCCAGATCCGCCGCTGTCCCAAGCCGGTGGTGGCCATGGTGGCCGGCTATGCCATCGGGGGAGGCCACGTCTTGCACGTGGTGTGCGACCTCACCATCGCCGCCGACAACGCCCGCTTCGGCCAGACCGGGCCGAGGGTGGGATCGTTCGACGGAGGCTACGGGTCGGGCCTGTTGGCCCGCAGCGTGGGCCAGAAGAAGGCCCGGGAGATATGGTTCCTCTGCCGCCAGTACGACGCCCAGCAGGCCTTGGAGATGGGCCTGGTGAACACGGTCGTGCCCCTGGACCGCCTTGAGGAGGAGACGGTGGCATGGTGCCGGGAGATGCTGGCCCTGTCACCCCTGGCCCTGCGCCTGCTAAAGGCGTCGATGAACGCCGCTGACGACGGGCTGGCCGGGATCCAGCAGCTGGCCGGCGACGCCACCCTGCTCTTCTACATGAGCGAGGAGGCGCAGGAGGGGCGCGACTCCTACATGGAGAAGCGCCCTCCCGACTTCTCCCGCTTTCCCCGACGGCCGTGACCGCCCTCTCGGCCTGGTTGGCCGGGGCCCGGCCTCGAACCCTGCCGGCGGCGGTGGTCCCGGTGGCGGTGGGCACGGCTGTGGCCGCACAGCAGGGTGAGGTGTCGTGGTGGCGGGCGCTGGCGGCATTGGTGGTGGCCCTCGCCATCCAGGTCGGCACCAACTACGCCAACGATTACGCCGACGGCATACGGGGCGCCGACCGGGCCCGAGTGGGGCCGGTGCGGTTGGTGGCCGGGGGCCTGGCCTCACCTGCGTCGGTGCGTCTGGCCGCCCTCCTGTCCTTCGCCGTGGCCGGTGTGGTGGGGCTGGCGGTGACCGCGGTCGTGGGACCCGAGCTGCTCGTGGTAGGGGTGGCGTGCCTCGCCGCCGGCTGGCTCTACACCGGGGGACCCCGGCCCTACGGGTATGCCGGGTTCGGCGAGCTGTTCGTGTTCGTGTTCTTTGGGCTGGTGGCGACCGTGGGCTCTGCCTACGTGCACCTCGAGCGGGTCACGGGTCTGGGGCTTCTGGCGTCGGTGCCGGTGGGGCTGCTGGCTACGGCCCTGCTCGTGACCAACAACCTCCGAGACATCCCAAGCGACACCGGCGCCGGCAAGCGCACCCTGGCCGTGCGCCTGGGGGAGACGTGGACCCGCCTGCTGTACCTGGGCTGCCTGGTCGGAGCCTTCTGCCTGGTGCCGCTGATCGCCGTGGCCCAGCCCCTGGCGCTGGTGGCCATCGTCGCCCTCCCGCTGGCCTGGCGGCCGGCGAGGACCGTGGCCTCGGGGGCCACGGGACGCCAGCTCGTGCCCGCACTCGTGGCCACCGGGCAGTTGCAGCTGGCCTTCGGCGCGCTGCTGGCTCTGGGCATCGCCCTGTAGGGACCGGGGGCCCCCTCAGTGCACGACGTCGTGGTGATCGTGGCCACCCTCGAGGAAGGGCGTCACCAGCTCGAGGAACGCCCCTCGGTTCTCGAGGTGGCAGGCGTGCCCGGCGTCGGGGACGAGGACCAGCTCGGCTGTGGGACCGATCCAGCCACCGAGGTGGACAGCCTGCTCGGCGAACTTGTCGTCGCGTTCGCCCGCCACCACCAGCACCGGCATGGTGAGCTCGTCCAGCCGGCGCCACAGAGGCTCCTGGGAGCCGGTGCCCATCAGCCGCAAGGCAGAAGCCAGCCCCGCAGCGGTGTTCTCCCGGCGGGCGTCGAGGCCGGCCGCCTCAGGAGAGAGACCGGCGAAGAGGGACGAAGCCAGCCAGCGTTCCAGGAACGTCTCCACGCCGTCGTTCTCGAGCGAACGCGCCAGCGCCTCGTCCTCCTGGCGGCGGGCGGCCCGCTCGGCGCGGCCCTCGATGCCCGCGGTGGCGCTCACGAGGACCAGTCGTTCGACAACCTCCGGTTGGGCCAGGCCCAGGTGAAGGGCCACCCGTCCGCCCATGGAGTAGCCCACGTAGGTGGCTGGGCCGCACTCCTCGCCCACCAGCCGGGACGCCTCCCAGACGTCGGCCCGCACCTCGGAGCGAGCCCCGTGCCCCGGGAGGTCGGGGGTGAGCACCTCACCGTGCTCGGCCAGGGCGCCCACGAGCGGCGCCCACGACCGCCCCGTCTGGGTGAAGCCATGGAGGAGTGCCATGCGGGGCATCACCGATGATTCTCATCCCTCGGAGCGCACGGTCAAGATGACGGTACAGGCCACGTTCTGCGCAACCCTGGTGGACGAGTGGGCCCGGTGTGGTGTGACCGACGCGGTGGTAACTCCCGGCTCCCGGTCAACGCCGCTGGCGGTGGCTCTGGCCGACGAAGGGCGCATGCGCCTGCACGTGATGATCGATGAGCGCTCGGCCGGTTTCTTCGCCCTCGGACTGGGCCTGGCCTCAGGGCGGCCGCCGGTGGTGCTCACCACCAGCGGCACCGCGGCCGTGGAGCTGCACCCCTCGGTGGTCGAGGCCCACCAGTCCCGGGTGCCGGTCCTCGTCTGCACCGCCGACCGGCCACCCGAGCTGCACCACGTGGGCGCGCCCCAGACCGTGGAGCAGGCCAACCTGTTCGAGGGCGCGGTGCGGTGGGCGTTCGAGCCCGGCGTGGCCGATGAGCAGGCGGCCCCGAGCTGGCGGTCTGTGGCCGCTCGAGCCGTGGCCGTGGCCGCCACGGGCCCGGCCGGCCCGGGCCCCGTACACCTCAACCTGGCCTTCCGCGAGCCGCTGGTCGGCCTATCCGGCCCCCTGCCCCACGGCCGTGCCGGCCGTAAGCCCTGGCACGTGGTCGCGGCCGGGCCCAGACAGGCCGCCCCTTCGTTGGTGGCGCAGCTCACCGGCTACAACCGCCGTGGCGTCATCGTGGCCGGCGCCGGCGCCGGCGATCCCGACCTCGTGCAGCAGGCCGGCAGGTCCCTCGGCTGGCCGGTGCTGGCCGACCCTCGGTCCGGTTGCCGCCTGCCGTCGTCGAACACGGTGGCGGCGGCCGATGCTCTGCTCAGGTCGGACGCCTTCGCCACCGCCCACCGACCCGAGGTGGTGCTGCGCCTGGGCGCGCCGTGGGCCTCTCGGGTGGTAGCCGAGTGGTTGGCCGCTTTGGACGTCCCGCAGTACCTGGTGGACCCCGATGGTGCCTGGCTCGACCCCGGCCGGTCGGCGACCACGGTGGTCAGCGCCGATCCCACCAGCGTGTGCCAGGCCGTGGTCGACGGTGCCCCCCGACCCGCCCCGCCCGACTGGCTCCGGGGATGGCGACGAGCCGAGAGCGCGGCCCAGGCCGCTTTGGAGACCACACTGGCCGGCTACGACGAGCTCACGGAGCCGGCCGTGGCCCGCGCCGTCGCCGCCGCCCTACCGGGTGGCGCGGCGTTGGTGGCTTCGTCGTCCATGCCGGTGCGGGACCTGGAGTGGTATGCGGCGCCGCGCCGAGGTGTGTGTTTCTTCGCCAACCGGGGCGCCAACGGGATCGACGGGGTGGTCTCCACGGCCCTGGGCCTGGCCGCAGCCTGGCCGGGCCCGGTTGCGGCCCTGGTGGGCGACCTGGCCTTCCTGTACGACGTCAACGGGCTACTGGTGCCTCCCGGCGGTCCTGAAGTGGCCTGCACCATGGTCGTGGTGGACAACGACGGTGGCGGCATCTTCTCCTTCCTCCCTCAGGCCGCCGAGCTGGCTGCGGATCGCTTCGAGCGTCTCCTCGCCACGCCCCACTGCCTCGACCTCTGCGCCGTGGCCCGAGCCCACGGCGCCCGTGCGGACGAGGCCACGTCGCCGGTGGAGCTGGCGGAGCTGGTCACCGCCGGCCAGGACCGCGGCGGCGTCAACGTCGTGGTGGTCCGCACCGAGCGGGCCGCCAACGTCGCCGTTCACGGCCATCTCCACCAGGCGGTGGCGGAGGCCATCGCAGTGTCCTAGGGGCGTACCACGGCGGCGAGGAGGGCCTGGAGCTTGAGTTGGGTCTCGGCCAGCTCGGCCTCGGGGTCGGAGTCGGCCACCACGCCCACCCCGGCCAGGAGGCGGGCCCGGTTGCCCGAGACCTGGGCCGAGCGGATACCCACGGCCCACTCGCCGTCGCCCCTGGCGTCCACCCAACCCACCGGCCCCGCGTAGCGGCCACGGTCCAGACCCTCGAGGGCGACGATGCAGGCCAGCGCCTCGTCGGTCGGCGTACCGGCCACTGCCGGGGTGGGGTGGAGGATGGCGGCCAGCTCCAGGGCCGAGGGGCGGTCGTCGTTCAGGCGGCCGGAGATGTTCGTTCCCAGGTGACAGACGTTGCGGAGGGGGACGATCGAGGGCTCGGGGGGGACGTCCAGAGCCTGGCAGAAGGGGGCCAGAGCCGCGGCCACGGCGTCGACGACCAGGCGGTGCTCCAGGCGGTCCTTCTTCGAGGCCATCAGGCCCGCTGCCAGCCGATCGTCGACCTCGGGGTCACCGCTGCGGGGAATGGTGCCCGCCAAGGGCTGCGAGTGCACGTCCGACCCCAGCCGGGAGACGAGCAGCTCGGGGCTGGCGCCCACGAAGCCGTCCACCGAGAACAGCATGCACGAGGGGTACAGGGTCCGAAGCCGGCCCAGCACGTGGGTGGGCAGGATCGGCCGGTTGGCCTCGATACCCACCTCGCGAGCCAGCACCACCTTGCGGAGCCGGCCGCTGCGGATCTCGTCCACGGCGGCGGCGATGGTGACCAGCCATTCCTCGTGGGGTCGGGCCGCGGTGAGCGTGAAGCGGTCAGGGGGACGGGTGCTGGCCGGGGCGGGCGCCAGCGCGGCCGGTTCCGGACCGATGGTGGTCATCCACGCGGTGCCGTCTCCGGCCCGACCGAGCACGGTCTGGGGTACGACCATGGTGGCCCCGACGTCGGCCAGGAAGGGTAGAGCGCCGACGGCCACCGGACCGCAACCCGGCAGCCCCAGGTCGTCGTCGACGGCGATGGCCGCCAGCGACCCGGCCACGGCGGCGGGCGCCACTGTGAGGGCCACGCCCCTTGCGGCCAGGCCCGTGTTCCCCCGCGCGAACAGGAACCCGTCGTCACCGGCGAAGGCTTGGAGATCCACCTCGGCCTCGTGGAGGCGGACGGTGCGGGCGGTGAGCCCCTGTCCCGGGCCCGGCTCTCGTACCTCTTCGGCCGCCGTCACCGTGGTGTCGCCGTGGCCGTCACCAGCTGGGCGATGCCGCCGCTGAGCAGGCGGCGCTGCAGCATCGAGAAGCCGCCAGCTCGGAGCTGGTCGAGCATGATGGCCGGCGGAGGCAGGTAGGCCACCGACCGGCGAAGGTACCCGTAGGCAGCGGCGTCGGAAAGGAGCCCGCCCAGGCGCGGCATCACCTTGGTGAAGTAAAGACCGTGGCCCCAGCGCAGCACGGGGTTGGCCGGCTCCGCCACCTCGAGAAGGGCGATGCGCCCGCCCAAGCGCACCACCCGGCCCAGCTCGGCGAAGAAGGCGTCCAGGTCGGCCACGTTGCGCAGGGCGAAACCGCACGTGGCCCCGTCGACGGTGTGGTCGGCGAGGGGAAGGCGCAGGGCGTCGGCCTGGCACAGGGGAGCGGTCGTGCGGGCGTGGGCCAGCATCCCCCAGGACAGGTCCACGCCAACGGCGGCGTAGCCGGCCGCCTGGATCCCCCGGCAGAGGTCACCCGTGCCCGCGGCCACGTCGAGCACCCGGGAACCGGGGCTGAGGCCGAGCGAGCGCACTGTCGCTCTGCGCCAGCCCACGTCCATGCCGAAGGTCATCACCCGGTTGACGAGGTCGTAGCGGGGCGCGATGGCGTCGAACATGTTCCGCACGGCCGTCACCTTGGCGCGCCCCTGAGGGAGGTCCCCGCCCGTTGCCGCCCTCCCCGAGGTCACCTGGCGACGCCGCAGCGGGTGCACTGCGGGTACGCCCGGGACGTGGGACGGTGACAGGCAGGACAGCGATGGACCTGGATCTGCCCGGCGCGCAACCGGCGCAGCACGGAGAACAGCATGCCCCCCACGGCGACGGCGAAGAGGACCTCGAGGCCGTCCCGGACGACGGCGTCGTTCACTTGAACCAGATGCGCTGGTACTCGCGGCTCTGGGTATGGAGAAGCAGGGCGATGAGGGCGATCTCGAACATGAGGTTGAGCAGGTTGACGCGGAACACGGCGTCGAGCCCCCCGAGCGCCAGGCGGAGGATGAAGGGGAGGAAGGCCATGACCACCCCCAGCACGTAGCCCCACTTCTTCTCGTTGGCGATGCCGAAGCCGGCCGCCACCCCGCCGGCTGCGATCGGGAGCGCGTACAGGGGGGAGTAGCCGAAGAACAGCAGGTACAAGACCGCGAAGGCGGCGTCGGCGTAGAGGAGGAAGACCGCTATCTGAAGGGTCTGGGGCTGGCTCTGGTTCATGAAACGTCTGGGTTCCTGCATGTCGACCCCTAGGCTACGAGAGATGGCAGTGCCAGAGCCCGTCCCGGAGCACCATCACCGCAACGTCCAGGGAGGAGCAGCCCGGGCTGCGGTCTTCGGCGTCAGCGACGGCCTGGTCTCCAACGTGGGCCTCGTCCTGGGCGTGGCCGGTTCCAACGCCGCGCCCAGCTTCGTGCGCCTGGCGGGGCTCGTCAGCCTGGTTAGCGGCGCCTTCTCCATGGCTGCAGGGGAGTACCTGTCCATGACGGCCCAGACCGAGCTGCTGGAGCGCGAGCTGGAGATGGAGCGCACCGAGATTCGCCGGAACCCTCAGTCCGAGCGCCAGGAGCTGGCGGCCATCTACCACAGCCGGGGCCTGGACCCGGCCATGGCCGAGCAGTTGGCCACGGAGATGATGCGCGACCCCGAGCTGGCGCTCGAGGCCCACGCCCGGGAGGAGCTCGGCATCGACCCTGCGCAGCTGGGGTCGCCCTTGGGGGCCGCGGCGTCGTCGTTCTTCGCCTTCGCCCTGGGCGCGGCGATCCCGCTGCTGCCGTGGTTCCTCGCCCAGGGCGCTGCTGCCACCGTGGCGTCCGTGGTCATGGCAGTGGTGGCTGCAGTGGCCATCGGTGTGGCACTGGGCGTGGTGACGGCCAGGTCGCCGTTGCGCCCTGCGGTTCGCCAGCTGGTCGTGGCCGGGGCGGCCGCGGCGGTTGGCTATCTCCTGGGCTCGTTGATGGGGGGCACCACGCCCACGTAGGCCCGGTCCACGTGATGGACGCTGAAGCCGAGCGCCTCGTAGAGGCGCACCGCCGCCTGGTTGGAGGCGTCGACGTAGAGGATCGCCGTTCCCATCCCCCGGGCGGCCAGCCACTCCAAACCGGCCGCCACCAGGGCTCGGCCCAGTCCCAGGCCCTGGAAGTCGGGGTCGACGGCCACCACGTAGAGCTCCCCGAGGGCTGGTTCCACCTCGTCGTGCACCTTGGTCCAACAGAACCCGGCCAGCCGGCCCTCCCGCTCGTGCAGGAGGAAGCCGGCGGGATCGAACCAGGGCTCGGCCTCCAGCCGCTCGAGGTGGTCGGGCGTCCACCCGCCCTGGTCGGGGTGGCCGGCAAAGGCGCGGTTGTTGACCTCGAGCCAGGCCCGCTCGTCCTGGCCCTTCACGAACGCCCGGGTGGGAAGGCCAGACGCCTCGGCGCCGGGCAGCGGGCGGCGCATCTGGTACAGGTCGCGGTCGGTGCCGAGACCGGCGGCCAGCGCCACCCGGTCGTGCTCAGGAGTGGCGTCGTGGACCCACATGCTGACCTTCCCGCCTCCCTCCTGGCCCACCATCTCGATTCCGGCTTTCGTCAACGTGGCCCACGCCGGGGGCCCGGAGGGGGAGCAGGGGTCCACCACCACCTCCAGCGACCATGCATCCCCGTCCCGGCTGACCTGGGCCACACCAACCGGCTCGCTGCGGCCGAGCTCCCGGGCCACCAGGCCCGAGAGGGTGGCGTCACCGGGCAGGAGGCGGTGGCCGCCGGCCCTGCCCGCAGCCCTCAACAGGGCGGAGACAGCCGCTAGGCCGGGACCGGCCGGCTGACGCTTGACCTCCAGCGGCGGCACAGGTGCCCCAGGCGCCACGGGTGCCAAGGTAGTGCCATGGGCAGACCCCGGACCCCGAAGGGTCGTGCCCGGGAGACCGTGGCCCGGCTGGCGGCGGAGTACCCGGGACAGGCCGCCGAGCTGTGCGCGCTGCGCCACGACGGCCCCTTCCAGCTCCTGGTGGCCACCATCCTGTCGGCCCAGACCACAGACGAGCGGGTCAACCAGGTGACGCCGGCCCTCTTCTGGCGTTACCCGTCGGCCACCGACCTGGCTGCCGCCGATCCCGCCGAAGTGGAGAAGCTCATCCGCCCCACGGGGTTCTTCCGCACCAAGACCCGGAGCCTCCTGTCCATGGCGTCGGCGCTGGAGGAGAGTTACGGCGGCCAGGTCCCGACGGCCATGGAGGACCTGGTGACGTTGCCGGGCGTGGGCCGCAAGACGGCCAACGTGATACGAAGCGTTGCCTACGGGCTGCCCGGCCTGGCCGTCGACACCCACGTGGGGCGCTTGAGCCGGCGCCTGGGCCTCACCCGGCACGAGGACCCGGAGAAGGTCGAGGCCGATCTCAACGCCATGGTGCCCGCGGCCGAGCGGGGGGCGCTCAGCCTGCGCCTCATCGTGCACGGCCGGCGCGTGTGCGTGTCCCGGCGACCGCGCTGCCAGATCTGCGTGCTCAACGACTTCTGTCCCTCGTCGACGCTTCCCGCCAGAGAGCTTCCTCCCGCGCTGACCTAACACTTCCCTCACCACTGTCTGTCACCATCTTCATGGCCCGGACCGACGATGGGAGCGACCGAGTGACCGCCGAGTGGTGACTGCAAGGAGAGCGTCCATGATCAAGCGCAACATCGCCATCCTCCTGGTGGCTGGGATCGTCCTCGGGGGCGGCGCCCTGGCGCTGGCCCAGGGTCCGCCCGATCGATCCACCGTCGAGCCCTCAGCGGCCCAGGCGCCGGACGACCGGAAGGCAGCGCGACAGGCCAGGCGCGAGGCGGCCAGGAAGTGCATGCAGGACGCGGGCGAGGACCTGGCCAGGCGCCAGCAGTGCCGCCAGCAGTTCAAGGCCGGCAAGGCCGGCAAGGGCGCCTGGGGCGGTCCCCTCCGGCGGGCGGTTCACGGTGATCTGGTCGTGGGCGGCGCGGACGGCAGGTTCGAGAAGCTGGTCTTCGATCGGGGCACGCTCAACCAGGCAAGCGACGCCACCAAGATCGTGATCGACCGGCCCGACGGCCAGCAGGTGACCCTTGCCCTCACGGACCAGACCCGTTACCGGGGGGTCCAGGGCGCCAACCAGCTGCGCAAGGGCGAGCCCGCGGTGGTCACGTCGAGGGACGGGAAGGCGCTGACGGTGGCCCAGCGGGACCCGAACCAGAGCGGTCAAAAGGGCGCGGACAGGGGCGGGAACAGGGGCGGGAACAAGCAAGGCCCTCCCGGGGTTCCAAACGATTGAGGAGCGGTTTCCCGCCTCCGCTCCCAGAGCGGTCCCCGCCGCTCGGCCGACGGCGCCCTTCCCGGCGCCGTCGGTCTTTTTGTGGCCCTGTCTTGGCAGTGTTGGGCTACCGCTCGGCGTCGACCACCCGCTCCAGGCTCCGTTGAGCGCTGCTCAGGCCCCGCTCGGCCTGGTACAGCTCACTGGCTAGGTCGTCGCGCTTGGCCGCAGCGTAGGAGTCGGCGATGACCGTCACCCTCCTCGACAGCTCCTCCAGAGCGGTGGCCAGCGAGGAGAGCTCTGCGGGCGTCGAGGGGCTGTGAGACGTCACGGGACGATCATGACCCGGGCCGAGTGGATCGTTCCAGGAAGGGCCGTCGCAGCGGCCACAGTACGATCGCGCCCGTTCCATGCTGAGAAGACTCGACCTCCGTGGCGCCCCCGATGGCTGGCGGCGCGCCCTGCCCCGCCCGGCGGCGGCCAAGGACCCCCCCACGGCCGCGGTGCAGGCCATCCTCGCCGACGTGCGGGCCCGTGGCGACGCAGCCGTACGGGAGTACACCGAGCGCTTCGACGGCGTACGCCTGGACGGGCTGCGGGTGCCGGCCGACGCCTTGGCCGACGCCCTCGCCGCCATTCCCTCCGAGCTTCGCCAGGCCCTCGAGGTGGCACACGCCCGGGTCCTCGCCTTCCACCGCCACCAGGTGGGGGAGGAGCGCAGCCTGGTCGAAAACGGCGTGGCCGTGCGCCAGCTCCGTCGCCCCGTGAGGCGGGCCGGACTCTACGTGCCCGGCGGGCACGCCCGCTATCCGTCCACGGTACTCATGACCGCGGTGCCGGCCCGGGTGGCCGGTGTCGGCGAGCTGGCGCTGTGCGTGCCTCCCGACGCCGACGGGTCGGTGGGCGCCGTCACGCTGGCCGCGGCCGCCGTCGCCGGCGTGGACGAGGTGTATCGCGTCGGCGGGGCCCAGGCAGTGGCGGCCATGGCCTACGGCACCGAGAGCATCCCGCCCGTGGACGTGATCGCCGGCCCCGGCAACGTCTACGTGTCTCTGGCCCAGCGCCAGGTGGCGGGGGAGGGCGTCGTGGGCGTCCCGGCTTCCTTCGCCGGCCCCTCGGAGGTGGTGGTGGTGGCCGATGACACCACTCCGCTCGACTACGCCGCCGTCGACGTGGTGGTCCAGGCCGAGCACGGGCCCGACGGGCTGGCGTGGTTGATCACCTGGTCGGAGGCGGCGGCCGACGCCATCTCGGAGTCCGTGAGCCGGATGGTGGCCCGCTCGCCCCGTCGGGAGGAGATCGAGGCCACCCTGGGCGATGGCGGCTACGCCGTGATGGTGGATGGTCCCGAGCAGGCCATGGCGGTGGCCAACGCCATCGCCCCCGAGCACCTCGAGCTCATGTGCGCCCACCCCGAGTCACTGGTGCCGCTGGTCCAGAACGCCGGCGCCGTGTTCGTCGGCGTCAACGCTCCAGCCAGCATCGGTGACTACGTGGCCGGGCCCAGCCACGTGCTTCCCACCAACGGCACGGCCCGCTTCGCCGAGGCCCTCGGAGTGAGCGACTTCCAGAAGAGCGTGCACGTGATCTCGGTGGACGAGGCCGGTCTGGCTGGCCTCGGCCCCCACGTGATGGCGCTGGCCGAGGCCGAGGGTCTGGCCGCCCACGCCGAGTCGGTGCGCAGGCGATGGGCGCCCTGATCCCCCCGAGCGACGACCAGGGGCTGGGGGCGGGCTACCACTCGCCTCAGGTGGTCGTGAACGTGCGCCTCAACACCAACGAGTCGCCGTACCCGCCCCCGCCGGCGTTCGTGGACGCGTTGGCCACCGAGCTGTCGGTCATCGCCTTCAATCGCTACCCCGACCGGGAGGCGTCGGCGTTGCGGACCAGCCTGGGCCAGCTGCACGGGGTGGGCCCCGAGCACGTGTTCGTGGCCAATGGATCCAATGAGGTCCTCCAGACCCTGTTGGTGACCTACGGAGGGCCAGGCCGGCACGCGGCCGTGTTCGAGCCCACCTATGCCCTGCATTCCCACCTCACCCGCCTCACCCGCACCGGCCTGTGGGTGGGGGAACGACAGCCCGACTTCAGCCTCGACGTGGGTGAGGTCAAGCGTGCTGCCGCCGAGGCCGACCCGGCTGTCACCTTCGTGTGCTCACCCAACAACCCCACCGGCGGAGCCGAGCCCGCCTCCGTGGTGGAGGAGGTCCTCGACCTGGCGCCCGGCCTGGTGGTGGTGGACGAGGCCTACGGGCAGTTCGCCCCGTGGTCGGCGATGGCGTTGGTGGCAGACGACATGGGTCTGGTCGTGGTGCGCACCTACTCCAAGACGTGGTCGATGGCCGCCGCCCGCCTTGGCTACCTGGTGGGCCCGGCGTCCGTCGTCGCCGAGATGGAGCGGCGGGCATTGCCCTACCACCTCGACGCCGTGAAGCAGGCCGCGGGCCGGCTGGCCCTGCGCTTCACCGCCGAGATGGAGGCCCGGGTGGCGGCGGTCAAGGATGAGCGGGAGCGAGTCCTCGGGGCCCTGCGCGAGCTGGCCGTCGAGACCTGGCCCTCGGACGCCAATTTCGTGCTGATGCGGCCCACGGCCCGCGACAGCGGTGAGGTGTGGGCCGGCCTCGTGGAGCGTTCGGTTCTGGTGCGCGACGTGGGCGGCCGGCCCCGCCTCGCCGGGTGCCTGCGGGTCACGGTGGGCACGCCGGCCGAGAATGACGCCTTCGTGGCCGCCTTGGCCGAGGTGTTGGAGGCAGCGTGAGGGAGCCGGAGGCGAGCGAACCAATGGGTAGAGCAGCCGTGGCTCACGGCCGACCGCCGGAGGCGGTCGAGACGTGAGGGAGCCGGAGGCGAGCGAACCGTGAGCCGTTACGCGGAGCGCAGCCGCGTCACCAAGGAGACGTCGGTGGACGTCTCCCTCGAAGTCGACGGCTCGGGCCGCTCCTCGGCCAGCACAGGGCTGCCCTTCTTCGACCACATGCTGGCCCAGCTCGGTCGCCATGCCGGCTTCGACCTCGACGTCACGGCCAACGGGGACCTCGAGGTCGACGCCCACCACACGGTGGAGGACACTGGCATCCTCCTCGGCGAGGCCCTGCGCCAGGCCCTGGGCCAGAAGGCCGGGGTCCGGCGCTTCGCCTCCATCAGCGTCCCCCTCGACGAGGCCCTTGTCGACGTGGCCGTCGACCTCTCCGGTCGCCCCTTCCTGCACTACGAGGTGGAGACGCCGGCGGAGGCCCTGCCGCTGGGCACGCCTCCGTTCGACCCCCAGCTGGCCGAGGAGTTCTGGCGGGCGTTCGTGACAACCGCCGCCCTCACGGTGCACGTGCGGTTGCGCAGCGGGAAGAACGCCCACCACATCCTCGAGGCCTCGTTCAAGGGCGTGGCGAGGGCCCTCCGTGACGCGGTGCGGGTGGAGGGCGACGCCGTGCCTTCCACCAAGGGCGTGCTGTGAAGTCGGGGTGGGCATGATCGCGGTCCTCGACTACGGCATCGGCAACCTGCGGTCGGCCCAGAAGGCGCTGCAGAAGGTTGGCGCTGACGCCCTGCTCGTCAGTGACGGGCCCGGGGCCCGGGGGGCGCGGGGGGTGGTGCTCCCCGGGGTGGGCGCCTTCGGTCGGTGCATGGAGGCCCTGCGGGCGTCGGGCCTGGACCGAGTGGCCCTCGACGCCATCGATTCCGGGACACCGTTCCTCGGCATCTGCGTGGGCCTGCAGATGCTCTACCGGAGGTCGGAGGAGAGCCCCGAGGTGAAAGGCCTGGGCGTGATGGAGGCCGACGTCCGGGCCCTCCCCGAGGGCGTGAAGCGGCCCCAGATGCAGTGGAACGTGGTCCAGGCCACGGGCCGGGCCAGTGCCCTCATGGAGGGATTGGCTCAGCCGGCGTGGGCCTACTTCGTCCACTCCTACTCTCCCCAGCCCACCGAGGAGGTGGTGGCCACTTGCGACTACGGCGGCCCGGTCGTGGCCGCGGTGGAGCGGGCCAACCTCTGGGGAACGCAGTTCCACCCCGAGAAGTCGGGAACTGTGGGCCTGGCCCTCCTGCGGGGCTTCGCCAAAGCCTGCGCCTGAGCCGGTTGCATGGACCTCTACCCGGCCATCGACCTCCGGGGCGGGCGCTGCGTACGCCTGGTGCAGGGGGACTACTGCCGTCAGACCGTCTACGAGGGTGACCCCGTGGCCGTGGCCAAGGAGCTCGAGGCCGACGGAGCGCCGTGGATCCACGTGGTGGACCTGGACGCGGCCCGCAGCGCTCGTCCCGAGAACCGGGCCGTGGTGAGCGCCATTGTCGACGCCGTGGACATACCGGTCCAGGCCGGCGGCGGCCTGAGGGACGAGTTCTCGGCCGAGGCTCTGCTCGGGGCGGGCGTGGCCCGCATCGTCATGGGAACGGCCGCGGTGGAGGACCCGGCCATGGTGAGGAGGGTGGCCGCCCGCCGCCCTGGCCGGGTGGCGCTCGCCGTCGACGCCCGTCATGGGGAGGTGGCGGTGCGGGGCTGGACCAAGGGCTCCGGTTCCGGTGTGGTGGAGCTGCTGGTCCGTCTGGAGGACGCAGGGCTCGGAGCAGTGGTGGTCACCGACATCATCCGCGACGGCACCATGGGCGGTCCCGACCTGGCCGGCCTGGCGGAGGCGGTAGGGGCAACGGCGCTGCCCGTCATCGCCTCCGGGGGCGTGGGGGGCCTGCAGGACCTCCGCGCTCTGGCCGGCGTGGAGGCCAGAGGCCGGCGCCTGGCCGGGGCCATCGTGGGCAAGGCCCTTCACGAGGGAGCCTTCACCGTGGGGGAGGCGATGGCCGCATGCGCTCAGTCCGGGTGATTCCCTGCCTCGACGTGGATGCCGGCAGAGTGGTGAAGGGCGTCAACTTCGTGGGCCTGCGCGACGCAGGTGACCCGGTGGAGCTGGCCGCTCGCTATGACGAGGCCGGGGGGGACGAGGTCGTGTTCCTCGACATCACCGCCTCGTCCGGCGCCCGCCAGACCATGGTCGAGGTGGTGGCCCGCACCGCCGAGGAGGTGTTCATCCCCCTCACGGTGGGGGGCGGCGTGCGCAGCGTGGACGATGCCCGGCGCCTGCTGCGAGCGGGCGCCGACAAGGTGGGCGTGAACACCGCGGCCGTGACCCGCCCCGGGCTCGTGGCCGAGCTGTCGTTGGAGTTCGGCGCCCAGTGCGTGGTGGTGGCCATCGACGCCAAGAGCGTCAACGGGAGCTTCGAGGTGCACACCCACGGCGGGCGCACCGCCAGCGGTGTGGACGCGGTGGCGTGGGCCGCCGAGTGCCAGCGCCTGGGGGCGGGGGAGATCCTTCTCACCTCCATGGACCGCGACGGCACCAGGGACGGCTTCGACCTCGACCTCACACGGCGGGTGGTGGAGGCATGCGACATCCCCGTGATCGCCAGCGGGGGGGTGGGCACCCTCGACCACCTTGTGGAGGGCGTGCGCCGGGGCGGCGCCGACGCCCTGCTGGCCGCCTCTGTCTTCCACTTCGGCGACCTCACCGTGCGCCAGGCCAAGGAACACCTCGCCGGCGCCGGTATCGTGGTGCGCCCGGCATGAGCTCGGCCAGCTCGGCCAGACCGGGCAGGTCTGTAAGCAGGTCTGCAAGCAGGTCTGCAAGAAGGTGGGCGGTGGTGGTGATCACGGCGCTGGTCGTGGGGGCCTGCGGCAGGGGAGAGGACCCCTCGATCTCGCCGCCACCCGGCTCGTCCCCGGGGGAGGGCGGGTTGACGCTGACTCTGGTCCACACCGAGCCACTGCGGGCCCGGGCGCCGGTGACCTGGACCCTCCAGCTCCGCAACCGCGGGCCGGGTCCGGTCACCCTCACGTTCAGCTCGGGCCAGCAAGGTGACGTGGCTCTGCGACAGGGTGGCCAAGAACGCTACCGCTGGAGCAGGGGTCGGGCCTTCACCCAGGTCTTCGCCGAACTGGCCCTCGGCCCGGGCGAGGCTCGGTCCTTCGAGCTGAAGGATCAGAGGCTCGGCGTGGAGCCCGGCCAGTACGAGCTGGTGGCCTCCTTGACGAGCCAGCCCGCGCCGCCCGACGTCGCCCGGACGGTCACCGTGGCGGGCTGAGCGGGCCGCCGACCGCTGACGGCCGGTTCTGCGGTGGCCACCTCGGGCTCGTGCTCAGCACTTACTGTGGGCCCCGCAGCTGGGTGACCCGCCAACCGCCTTCGGAGCGCCGCACATCGAAGAAGTACTGGGCGCCGTGGTAGTCGACGCCGCAGGCCAGGGCTCCGATGTCCGGGTCGCTGACACAGGGGCGTAGGTTTCCCTCAGGCGGCGACCAGCGCCTGGCGAACAGGCTGTCGACCACATCCAGCGATGCGAAGACGGCGGCGCGGGCCCGACTGTCCTCCCGCCACGCGGCGTAGAGGCACCTCGCCGCCTGATCAGGGTCTTGGGCGGCGGCACCGATGCCCGCTGGACAGTCCCCGAGACCCGCCGGCGTGGTGGTGGTGGACGCGCTGGCAGCAGGGCCGGGGACCGTGGTAGCGCCGGCATGGCGTCCTGACCCCGGTTCGTCGGCCCCACAGGCGGCCAGGACCAGCAGAGGGATCAGGCTCGAGCAGATGACGGACGGACCTGTCCTCGGCCGGCGGGTGCCCTTCCCGGGCATGGCCAGAATGTAAACCACCGAAGCCGGCGCTCGACCAGGAGCCCAAGCGGTACCTTCGTCTGGTGACCACGAGGGACAACCAGGCGTTCGTGCGGGCGGACGTGCTGGCCGGGCTCGAAGAGGTGCGCTACACCGCTGACGGCTTGGTGGCCGCCATCGCCCAGGACCGCGCCACCGCCAAGGTGCTCATGATGGCGTGGATGACCGAGGCCACGCTGCGCAAGACCCTGGAGTCGGGTCGGATGGTGTACTGGAGCCGATCCCGCCAGGAGGAATGGGCCAAGGGCGACACCTCGGGCAACCGGCAGTGGGTCCGCGAGGCCTACTACGACTGCGACGGCGACACCCTGCTGTTCGTGGTGGACCAAGAGGGCAGCGGTGCCTGCCACACCGGGGAGTACACCTGCTTCTTTCGCGCCTTCGGTGATCCCTCCTACGGTGATCCGTCCCAGTAGGGAGGATTTCAGGGCTCTGGCCCGCACCCACACGGTGGTGCCGGTCTGGCGGGAGATCCTCGCCGACCTGGTGACGCCGGTGGCCGCCTTTGCCCGGGTGGTGGGGCCGGGCACCGGCTTCCTGCTGGAGTCGGTGGAGAACGGCGAGCGCTGGGGCCGGTGGTCGTTCCTCGGCCGCAATCCGCTGGCCACCCTGGTGGCTCGGGACGGGCGCATCCAGGTGGAGGGCCGGCTGCCCGACGGCGTCCCCCTCGAACGAGGGGTTCTGGCCGCGGTGGAATCTCTCCTGGCCACGTACCGCTCTCCCTCTTTGCCCGAGCTGCCACCCCTTCACGGCGGCGTGGTGGGCTACCTGGGCTACGACGTGGTGCGCGAGGTGGAGCACCTGCCGCGGCCTCCGCCCGACGACCTGGGCCATCCCGACGCCGTGCTGTCGGTGATCGGCCAGATCGCGGCCTTCGACCACTGGCGCCAGCGGGTGACGCTCGTGGACAACGTGGTGGTGAGCGAGGGCGTCGACGAGACCCCCGCCGGCGAGGCCGAGCTCGACAGGGCCTACGACCTGGCCGTGGGCCGCCTCGACGACCTGGCCGCAGCCGGGGCCAGACCCGTGGACGAGCCGGTGATGGATCCTCCCGAGCGGGACGAAGCTCCTCCCGAGGTGGCGCGCACCGTCAGCGCCGAGCACTACGCAGACGCCGTCAACGCGGCCAAGGAGCACATCCTGGCCGGTGACATCTTCCAGGTGGTGCTGTCACAGCGCTTCGACTTCGACCTCGGAGCCGATCCCTTCGACCTCTACCGGGCTCTGCGTCAGCTCAACCCGTCCCCCTACATGTACTTCATCCGCCATCCGGCCATCACCGTGGTGGGGTCGTCTCCCGAGCTCATGGTGCAGCTCCTCGACGGCCGGGTGGTCTCCCGTCCCATCGCCGGCACCCGGCCCCGGGGGCGCACGGAGGAGGAGGATCGTCGCCTGGGCGGCGAGTTGGCCGAGCACCCCAAGGAGGTCGCCGAGCACGTCATGCTGGTCGACCTGGCCCGCAACGACGTGGGACGGGTGGTTCGCTATGGCACCGAGCAGGTGGAGGAGCTGATGACCGTGGAGCGCTACAGCCACGTGATGCATCTCACCTCTCAGGTGTCGGGCCTGCTGGCGCCGGGCAACGGGCCCATCGACGTGCTCCGGGCCACCCTGCCGGCGGGGACCATGTCCGGCGCGCCCAAGGTGCGGGCCATGGAGATCATCGACGAGCTGGAGACGACCAAGCGCGGGCCTTACGCCGGCGTGGTGGGCTACTTCGACTTCTCGGGCAATCTGGACACCGCCGTCGCCATTCGCACCATGCTGGTGAGCCCCGACGGGCGGGCCAGCGTCCAGGCAGGCGCCGGCATCGTGGCCGACAGCGATCCCGAGATGGAGGAGATTGAGTGCCGGAACAAGGCCGCGGCTCTGTTGGCGGCGGTCCCCGCGGCCCGGCGGATGGCGACGGCTCGACGAAGGGAGACAGGAAGATGACCGAGGACAACGACGCCGGCCACGAGCCTGTGCTCGACACCGCAGCCGACTACACGGCCCTGCGCCGTGAGGTGGGCGCAGTGTGGCTGGCCCGTGACTTCGTGAAGGTGCACGGCCCGGACACCTTCTCCTGGCTGCAAGGCCAGCTGAGCCAGGACGTGTCCGGCTTGGGTGTGGGCGATGCCGTGGAGTCGTTCCTCCTCCAGCCTCAGGGCAAGGTCGACGCCATGGTGCGGGTCATCCGCACCGGTGACGACGAGGCCGTGGTCGATGTCGACGGCGGGTTCGGCACCGCGGTAGCGGAGCGCCTCAACCGGTTCAAGCTGCGGGTCAAGGCCGAGGTAGAGATCCTGGACTGGCGCTGCCTGGCTCTGCGAGGCCCGCGGGCCCACGACCTCGAGCCCGTCACGGGCCTGGTGGTGGACGCCGACTGGCCGGGGCTGCCCGGGGTGGACGTGATCGGGGTGGAGCCCAGCGTCCCCGACGGCGTACGTCTGTGCGGCGAGGAGGCGTGGCAGGCGGTCCGCATCGAGGCGGGCGTACCGGTCATGGGCGCGGAGCTCACCGAGCGGACGATCCCGGCCGAGGCCGGCGTGGTGGAGCGCACCATCAGCTTCACCAAGGGCTGCTTCACGGGCCAGGAGCTGGTGGCTCGCATCGACTCCCGGGGCGGCAACGTGCCCCGCCACCTGCGGGGCGTGGTGCTGGCGCCGGCGGTGCTGCCTCCCGGGCTGCTGCCACCTGTGGGAGCCAGCATCGTGGTGGGCGACAAGGAGATGGGCTCGCTCACCTCGGTGGCCGAGTCGCTGGATCTCGGGGCGCCGGTCGCCCTTGCCTATGTCCGCCGGGAGGTCGTGCCTCCCGCCGACGCCGAGGTCCGCTGGGAGGGCGGGCAGGCGCCGGCTCGGATCGAGAGCCTGCCCCTGGTGTGAGGCCGCGCCCGGCAGCGGGCAGGCGCCGCTCCGTGGCCGCGGCTGGGGCGGCCATGGCGACCGTTGCCATGGCTGCTCTGGCCGCGGCCTGCTCGCGGGGAGAGGTCGAGGGTCTCCCCCCGCCTCCCACCACCCGAGCCCTGCAGTCGACCACCACCACCACGGCGCACGACTACAGCGCCGTCGAGCTGGCCGGCGTAGGTGGCAGGACCACGACCACCGTGGCCCTCGGACCCGGGCCGGCTCAGCTGAGGGGGACCGTCGTGGGCCCGGACGGACCGGTGGCGGGCGCCGTGGTGCACGTGGAGCGGCTGGTCGGCGACGCTGTCGCCGGCGCCGACGTGACCACCGGGCCCGACGGCAGTTGGGTGCTCCCCGGAGTTCTCGGCGGCCGGTACCGGGTTCGGGCCTGGCGAGTCCCGGACCTGGCCCTGCTCGAGCCCCAGGTGCTCTTCGTGGAGGCGGCTCAGGTTCCGCAGGTGAACCTGGTGGTCAGCCGGTTCAACGACCTCAGTGCCGCCGCCGCGGTCGCCCCCGATCCACCGACCGTCAACCGGCCCGCCAACCTGGCGTTCCGGGCGTCCCAGCGCATGGTGGTCGAGGGGGGCCTGGTGCGCACCGTGCCGTCGGCTGTTGTCTGGGCCCACCTGGCGGCGACGGGCCAGTGGGCCGTCCTCTCGCCCACCCCAGTCCTCACCGATGCCTCCGGCCTGGCCGAGTGGAGCGTGGTGTGCCTGATCCCTGGGGCCCACTCCCTCACCATCACGCTCGGGGAGGCCCAGCTGCCCCTGGCCCTGCCTCCATGCCTGCCTCCCCCGGGAGGGTGACCACCATGCGGGTGGCGCCGGATCGGGAGTAGGCCTCCACCCTCCCGTCCATGGCCGCCACCAGGTCGGCCACGATGGCCAGCCCCAGCCCCGAGCCCAGCTGGCGGGCAGGCGTGCCGCGTGCTGAATGAGAGAGGCGGTCGAACACCTGGGGCAGGTCCTCTTCGGGGATACCGGGGCCGTCGTCGCTCACCGATACGACCACGCCGTCGGGCCCGGCGCCGGCGGCCACGTCGATGCGCGACCGGGCGAACTTCAGGGCGTTCTCCACCAGGTTGGCCACGACCTGGGCCAGCCGGTCAGGATCGGCCGTGGCCACGAGGGGCCCTGCCGCCGGGACGTCGAGGCACAGCTCCACGCCGGCGGAGGCGGCAGCGGGGCCAAAGCCCTCGGTGGTGTGTGAGACAACCTCGGCGGCGTCGACCCGGCTCACGGCCAGAGAGAACCGCCGGGCCTCGAGGTTGGCCAGCTCGAGCAGGTCTGCCACCAGGCGCTCTAGGCGGCCGGCCTCGGCTCCGATGACCTCGGCTGCCCGCCGGCTGTCGGCCGTGACCCCGTCGGCGATGGCCTCGGCGAAGCCGCGGATCGAGGTGAGGGGCGTCCGCAGGTCGTGGGACACCGACAGGAGGAACTGGCGCTCCTGGCTCCGGGCCCGGTCCAGATCGGCGGCCATGGCGTTGATGGAGTGGCTGAGCGAGGCCAGCTCCGGGTAGGAACGCCCGCCGTCGGGCACCCGAGCGCTGAGATCACCGGCGGCGATGTGGCGAGTGGCCTCCTCGGCCCGGGCCAGGGGATCGGCGATGCGCCGCCCGACCCGGTCGGCCACGGCTGCGGCCACCGCGAGGGCCAGACCCGCGGCCAGAGCGAAGTAGCCGCTGCCCCGGCGCACGCCGCTGACCTGGCGGGTGAGGACCACGGCCAGAGGAGCGCGTGCCGGGCCGCGGATGGGAGCGGCGGCATAGGCGGTGGAGCCGTGGACACCGGAGACCGTCTCCCCGCCCAGGAGGCGCCCCGCGTCGAGGTCGTCCTCGGTGAGGCCGCTGGGCGGGGCGTCCAGGGTTCGCCCGTCCGGGCTCAGCCGCACGACCGAGAAACCCTCCAGGCGCAGGACCTGACGCAGCACGCCCACCACGCCGGGGCGGCGGGCCTCCTCGGCACCCTGGGCCACGGCCTGGGCCTGGCGCACGAGCTCGGCCCGGGTCTCGTCGCCGGCAGCCCGGCGGACCAGCAGCAGGGAGCCCAGGCCGGCCACCAACAGGGCCCCGGCCACCACACCGACGATGGCGAAGGTGAGACGCCGGCGCACGCGGCCCTAACCCAGCCGGTAGCCCACGCCCCAGACCGTGTCCAGGGGAAGGGCGTCACCCAGCTTCTTGCGCAGCTGACGCACGTGGACGTCGACGGTGCGCTCGTCGCCGTACCAGCCCGGTCCCCACACGCCGTCGAGGAGCTGGCGGCGGCTCAGGGCCAGGCCGACGTTCTGCACCAGGTAGCGCAGCAGGTCGAACTCCCGAGTGGTGAGGGGGACAGCCTCGCCCGCCAGGCGGGCCTGGCGCCGCCCGGTGTCCACCTCCACGTCGCCGATGTGGAGGACGTCCGGTTCCTTGGCGTCCTGGCCCTCGACTCGTCGCAGGATGGCCTTCACCCGGGCCACCAGCTCCCGGGGCGAGAAGGGCTTGGTTACGTAGTCGTCGGCTCCCATTTCGAGGCCCAGTACCCGGTCGACCTCGTCGCCCCTGGCGGTGAGGATGAGGACGGGCAGGGAGTCGGAGCTCCGCAGCTCCCGGCACACCTCGAGGCCGTCGAGCCCACCGGGGAGGCCGATGTCGAGGATCACCAGGCGCGGCCTTTCCCGTCTCACCAGCTCGAGGCCTCCGGCACCGTCGCCGGCCTGCAGCACCCGGTAACCCTCCCGGCGCAGGTAGAGGTCGAGGAGCTCGGCGATGCTGTGGTCGTCCTCGACCACCACCACGGTTCCCTGATCGGTGGGCACACCCCGAGCGTGCCAGGAACCTGTGAGCGAAGTGTGAACCGCGATCGGGGCGGGCGGCGGAATTACTCTGGAGTGGCCGTGGCCACCTACCTCGACCGCATCGTCGCTGCCCACCGGACCGCCGCCGGGCAGGACGCCCGCCCCCTCGACCATCTGATCGAAGCCGCGCTCCAGATGCCGCCGGCCCGGCCCTTCGCCCCGGCCCTCCGGAAGGACGAGGCGCTGGCCGTGATCGCCGAGGTCAAGCGCCGGTCGCCTTCCAAGGGGGACCTCGCCCCCCAGCTGGTGCCTAGCGTGGTGGCCAAGGCCTACGCCGACGGCGGGGCCGCCTGCCTCTCGGTGCTCACCGACGAGACCTTCTTCGGAGCCCTGCCCGGGGACCTGGAGGAGACCCGCACCGCGGTGGACCTGCCGGTGCTGCGCAAGGACTTCACGGTCTCGGCTCGGGACGTGTGCGACGCCCGCCTCATGGGCGCGGACGCGGTGTTGCTCATCGCCGCCGCCCTCGACGACCGCGAGCTGGCCTTCTTCCACCGCCTGGCCACCGAGCTCGGCATCGACGCCCTGGTGGAGGTGCACGACGAGGGGGAGCTCGATCGGGCCCTGGCTGTGGGCGCCACGCTCGTGGGCGTCAACCAGCGCGACCTCACCACCTTCGAGGTGGACGGGGACCGCGCCCTGCGCATGGCCGAGGCCATCCCCGAAGAGGTGGTGAAGGTGGCCGAGTCGGGCATCACCGGCCCCCACGATTCTGGCGGTCTGTGTCAGGCCGGCTACCACGCCGTCCTCGTGGGCGAGAGCCTGGTCACCAGCCCCGACCCCGCGGCTGCGGTACGGGAGCTGCGGTGCGCGCCATGTTCGTGAAGGTGTGCGGAACGACCAACGAGGAGGACGCCCTGTTGGCCGTCGCCATGGGCGCCGACGCCGTGGGCTTCATCTTCGCTCCCTCCACCCGCCAGGTGGCACCGGGCCTGGTGCGAGACATCGTGCGCCGCCTTCCTCCCGAGGTGATCACCGTCGGCGTGTTCCGCGACGCCGCCCCGGAGGCCGTGGTCAAGGTCGTCAACGGCATCGGCCTGCGGGCGGCCCAGCTCCACGGGATGGAGACACCGGAGCACACGGCGTACGTCTCCGAGCGGGTACCGGTGGTCATCAAGGCCTTCGCCGCCGGCGACCCCCGGATGAGCCGGGCGCCGGAGTACAAGGCCGACATGGTGCTGCTCGACGCCCCCTCTGCTGGCTCCGGGCAGGTATTCGACTGGCGGCTGGCCGAGGGCGTGCCCGACGGCTGCCGCCTGGTCCTGGCCGGGGGACTCAACGCCGAGAACGTGGTCGAGGCCATCGGCCAGGTGCACCCGTGGGGCGTCGACGTGGTGACGGGCGTGGAGTCCGAGCCCGGGCACAAGGACCCGCGAGCGCTGCGGGCCTTCGTCCAGGCGGCGCGGGGAGCGGCCGTGCCCGCCTACGAGGGAGCCGACGACGGCCCCTACGACTGGAGGGAGGAGCTCTGATGGCGGTCTCCCCGGCCCGGCTCATGGGCGAGCCCACGGCCGACGGAAGGTTCGGGGAGTACGGCGGCGCCTTCCTCCCCGAGTCCTTGGTCCCCGCCTGTCAGGAGCTGGAACGGGCCTTCCGGTCGGCCTGGGCCGACCAGGACTTCCGGTCCGAGTACCTGCGCATCCTCGAGGACAACGCGGGCCGGCCCACCCCCGTCACCGACGCCACCCGGCTGTCCGACCGACTCGGTGTGCGGGTGCTACTCAAGCGGGAGGACCTCACCCACACCGGCTCCCACAAGATCAACAACGTGGTGGGTCAGGCCCTGCTGGCGCGTCGCATGGGCAAGCACCGGATCATCGCCGAGACCGGCGCCGGCCAGCACGGAGTGGCCACGGCCACGGCGTGCGCCATGTTCGCCATGGAGTGCGTGGTGTACATGGGCGAGGTCGACGTCGGGCGTCAGGCCCTCAACGTGTTCCGCATGAAGCTGCTGGGCGCCGACGTCCGCCCGGTGTCGTCGGGCAGCCGAACGCTGAAGGACGCCATCAACGAGGCCATGCGGGACTGGGTGGCCACCGTGGAGACCACCCACTACTGCCTCGGATCCGTCACGGGGCCGCATCCCTACCCGTGGATGGTGCGCGAGCTGCAGCGCGTGGTGGGCGACGAGGCCCGCCAGCAGTGCCGGCGCATCCTCGCCGGCGCCGATCCTGACTACGTGGTGGCCTGCGTGGGCGGAGGGTCCAACGCCGCCGGCACCTTCGCCGGCTTCGTGGACACCGACGCCAAGCTGGTGGGGGTGGAGCCCGCCGGGGGCGCCTCCCTGGGTCGGGGCCTGCCCGGTGTGGTGCACGGGTCGAAGTCGATGCTGCTCCAGGACGAACACGGGCAGGTGAGCGAGAGCCACACCATCTCCGCCGGCCTCGACTACCCGGGGGTGGGTCCCGAGCACGCCCACCTTGCCGCCGCCGGCCGGGCAACCTACGTGTCAGCGGGCGACGACGAGGTCCTAGACGCCCTCCAGCTGATCGCCGTCACCGAGGGCATCATCCCCGCCCTGGAGCCGGCTCACGCCGTGGCTTGGGTGGCGCGGGCCGCCGGCACCCACGAGCTGCCAGAGGGCTCCACGGTGCTGCTAACCATGTCAGGGCGAGGCGACAAGGACGCCCAGCAGGTGATGGACCTGCTGGGATGAGCCAGCCGGGCGCCCTCGAAGCCCACCTCCGGTCGCGCCGCCACAGCGGTCGAAAGCTCCTCGTGCCCTACGTCACCGCCGGCTTGGGTGACCACTGGCTCGAGGTCATCGAGGCCATGGCCGCAGCCGGAGCCGACGCCGTGGAGGTGGGTATCCCCTTCTCGGACCCGGTCATGGACGGTCCCACCATCCAGGAGGCGTCGCAGCGGGCGCTGGACGGGGGCGCCACGCCCCTCGGCCTCCTGGGGCAGCTCGAGGGTGTCGACGTGGACATCCCTCTGGTGGCCATGACGTACTACAACCTGGTCTTCCGCACCGGGCATCGCCGTTTCGCCCGGTCACTGGCGGCCAGTGGAGTCTCGGGGGCCGTCGTCCCCGACCTCCCCCTGGAGGAGCTGGAGGACTGGGCCCGGGCTGCCGAAGACGCTGCGGTCGCGACGGTCCTGCTGGCTTCGCCGGTGACGCCCGACGACCGCCTGGTGCGGATCTGCGAGCGCACCCGGGGTTTCGTCTACGGAGTGAGCGTGATGGGCATCACGGGTGAACGCCAGTCGCTGGCGGAGTCGGCCGCGATCATGGCCAAGCGCCTCAAGGCCGTCACCGACAAGCCGGTGCTCATCGGTTTCGGCGTGTCGACGCCGTCCCACGCCGTTGAAGCCGCCGCCGAGGCCGACGGCGTGATCGTGGCCTCGGCGCTGATGCGTCGCCTCCTGGATGGCGCCTCGCCCGAGGACCTGGGAGCCTTCGTGGCCGATCTCCGGGCCGCCCTCGACGCCGAAGTGGTGGGGGACGGGTCGGCATGAGGGACAGTCCTGAGGCAGGATTGACGCTATGAGCGGCGGACATCGAATCTGGACCGAGGAGAGCCCCCGCCGGGTGCGGGTGGCCTTCGCCGGCGAGATCATCGCCGACAGCACGAGGGCCCGGCTTCTGCACGAGACCGGCATGGCGCCCGTCCACTACCTCCCCACGAGCGACGTGCGCACCGACCTGCTCGAGGACAGCGACCATCGAAGTGTCTGCCCGTTCAAGGGCGAGGCAACGTACTAGACCATCGCTGTGGACGGCCGGCGGGCTGAGGACGCGGTGTGGGGCTACGAGGACCCGCTGCCGGAGCGTGCGGACATCAAGGGCCACGTGGCCTTCTACCCGGACCGGGTCGACCAGTGGGTAGACGATGACGGGAAGCCAGAGAGTCCAAAGAGCGAGGAGGATGACGACTGAAGACGAGCGCTCAGGAGAGCGATGACGAGGAAGAGGAGCCCAAAGGCGAGTCCGGGGAGAGGGTCAACGATCCGTTGGCCAGGAGGTCGGCGCAGGCGCCGCGCCGTTCCTGGGCGAAGCCCGAGTAGGCAACCCCGGGCGAGCCGGTGAACGCTGGCGCAGGTCTACGCTTACGGCCCGGCCCGAGTGGCGCAATTGGCTGACGCGATGCACTCAAAATGCATTGTCCTCCGGGACATGTGGGTTCGAATCCCACCTCGGGCACTGCAGCCGGAGTTCCGGGGCCGCCATCAGATAGGGTTGCCCGATGGCTGGGGACTCGACGCTCTTTGCAAGCGAACGCGGCCTCGAGCTGTCCCGGCTGGAGTGGCTTCTCGACCATCATCAGGTAAAAGAGCGGGAACGTCGTCAGATGGTGGACGACATGAACCTCCAGGTTGGCGATCGTGTTCTCGATTCTGCGTCCGGGCCTGGTCTGTGGGCGAAGATGTTCGCTCAGAGCGTTGGTCCGTACGGAAAAGTCACTGCTCTCGATTTCGAGGCCGACCTGATCGAGTATGGCCGTGACAGCACCGCCGTCGACGACGTCGGTTCAGTGCTCGAGTTCGTCCTGGCCGACTTCAAGGCGCTCCCTTTTCCGGAGAGGACGTTTGACGCCGTCTTCCTGGGCAACTGCTTCTGCTACCTCACCGACCCACTTCCTGTCCTGCTGGAGCACAACCGGGTTGCCAAGCCCGGAGGAAGGATCGTCTCCAAGGAGTTTTGTGGCGCCAGCGTGGTCTTTCATCCCATCGACCCGGGATTGACCTTGAGAGTTCTCGCAGCTGCGAGCAGGGGGCTGGAGGATGACTCCGGGGAGCCACCCTTCGACAACTTCGTGGGCCGAAAGATGTACGGGTTGTTCCAGCAGGTTGGCCTCCATGAGGTCTCCAACCGGAGCTACGCCATCCAGCAGCTGGGCCCCTTGAGCCCCGCGGCCAAGCGTTACGTGACGGCCAACGGGGAATGGTACGCAAGCAAGGCAGCTTCGTACCTCTCGGACGGGGACCGCCGGCGATGGGAGGAGGCCTTCGATCCCAACGCCGACGGCTATCTCCTGGACCGGCCCGATTTCTATTTCTGCATGGTCGAGACCGTCACCACCGGCAGGGCGCTCCCTTAGGACACTGAGCCAAGCGGGGCTGTTCAAGCCGTGCGGCGCAAGGACTCGTGAATGGTGCGGGTCAAACCGGCAGGGACGACGCCCAAGCGGACGAGGACCTTCCAGGCGACGGTGTCGTCTCGTGAGAGAAGACTCAGGGCGATGTGCTCCACGCCTATGTAGTCGTGCTTGCGACGCAGTGATTCCCTGAGCGACAGCTCCAGGCAGCGCTTGGCCCGGGGGGTAAGCGGTGGAGGGCCGAGCCGGGGCGCGGCCGAAGGCGGGCGCCGAAGCCGCGCACCACGTCGTCGACGGCGACATGTCCACACCGCAGCCAAAGCGCCTCGCTC